>JBGOVO010000103.1:0-10833 GCA_041478145.1 Methylomirabilia bacterium | reverse complement strand
GGGCGGGAAGTCGTAGCTGTGGATCAGGTAGTGGGCCACGCCGGGATGATTGGGCTGCTCGGCGAAGACCCTTTCGAGGATCGCGGCGGCCTTGAGCTGGTTGGCGTAGGTCTTGTCGTTGGGATCGAGCGTGATGTTGAGCGCCAGCGCGTAGAAGACCGCCGCCTCGCGATCGGCCGGGTAGCGCGCCGAGAGCTGCTCCATCGCCTTCTCGTACGCGAGCGCGCGGGTCCGGTGGTCCACCTTGTCCGCGTCCTTGTAGAGGATCTCGATCGCGGCGATGTACTCCCGCTCGCGCGGGGTCTTGGCGCCCGCCGCCTTGGCCTTCTCCACCGCCGCCCAGCCCTCCTTCAGGCCGCGCGCGCTCGGGGGAGCGGCCAGCGGGTTGCCCAGCCACGCCATCGCCACGCCCCACTGGGCCATCCCACAGGCGGGGTCGGCGGCTGCCACCTCGGTGAAGGCGCCGACCGCGGCGTCCAGGTGGAAGGAGTGCAGCAGCGCGACCGCGCGATTGAAGGGGGCGTGGACGGCCGGCGCACAGGACGTGACGAACCGGACCATGCCGAGGCGCTCGGCGGCCTTGTCCTGGCCGGGGGCGGGGGCGGCGGTGAGGGTGGCGAGCCCGACGATGAGCAGTGCTCCGACGGTTAGTCTCATGGAGTCCTCCTTTGGGAGTCTGGCGGGTTTGAGGCACCAAGTGTGCCACGAATGGCCGTCGCGCCCGCAATGCTATGCTGTGGACGTGGCCGATCTCGCCAACGAGTTCTCCTGGTCGCGCACCCGCGACAACGTCTTCCAGGAGTGCCGCCGGCGCTACTACTACCACTACTACGGCGCCTGGGGCGGCTGGGACGCCGGCGGCGACCCTCTCGTCCGCCGCCTCTACGTCCTCAAGCAGCTCGCCACGCGCCAGATGTGGGCGGGCCGGCTCGTCCACGAGGCCATCGAGCGCTGGCTCCTGGCCCTGCGCGACGGCCACGGGCTGAGCGAGGCCTCCCTCATCGAGGACACGGTGCGCCAGATGCGCGAGGAGTGGAAGGGCTCGCGCGTCGGGGTCTATCGCGAGAGCCCCAAGCGGCCGGCGCTGTTCGAGCACGAGTACGGCGTGCCGATCCGCGACAGCGAGTGGCAGGCCCTGCGAGACCACGTGGTGCGCTGCCTCCGGAACTTCCACCGCCTGCCGGTGCTGACGGAGATCAAGCAAACCCCCACCGAGCGGTGGATCCTCATCGAGGACATCGGCTCCTTCCCCTTCGAGGGCACGCGCGTGTTCACCGCGCCCGACTTCGGCTACTGGAGCCCGGCCGACCGCCTGCAGCTCCTCGACTGGAAGACGGGCGGCAGCGGCGACGGCGCCTCGCTGCAGCTCGGCGGCTACGCGCTCTACGCCCTCGAGGTGCTGGGCGTGGATCTCGGCCGCGTGGACCTGCTGGAAGTCAATCTCCGGGAAGGCCGCGTGACCGCGCACCCGTGGGACGAGGCGAGCCTCGACCGGGTCCGCGAGCACATTCGCCTCTCGGTGCGCTCCATGAAGGCCTACCTCAAGGATCCCGAGCGCAACCTGGCCGAGGAATCGGGCTTCGAGAAGACGGAGGAGCTGCGCATCTGCCGCTGGTGCAACTTCCGCGCAGTCTGCCGCCCCGAGCTGGCCCCCTTTCCGGTTCCCACCCTCTCCCCTGAGGGGAGAGGGCAGGGTGAGGGGGACGAGTCCTCGTGAAAGCCCTCCTCGTCGACCTCGACGACACGCTGCTCGACTACACCGGCGGCGCGGACGAGTGCTGGCTTCACGCCTGCGAGGCGCTGGCCGGGCCCGCCGGGATCGATCCCGCCGGCGTCGTGAGGGCGATCGGCGAGACCCGGCGCTGGTTCTGGAGCGATCCCGGCCGCCATCGCGTCGAGCGCGCCGACATGCTCCGCGCCTGGACCCGCATCGCCGCGCACGCCCTCGCCACGCTGGGCCGGGCCGACGAGGCACTGGCCGCCGCCATCGCGGAGGACTTCGCGGAGCGCCGCTGGGAGCGGATGGTGCTGTTTCCCGGCGTCCCCGGCGCGCTCGCGGCCCTGCGCGGGCGCGGCGTCCCGCTGGCCCTCGTCACCAACGGCGACACCACTCATCAGCGGCGCAAGATCGCGCAGCACGATCTCGAGCGGTTCTTCGACGTCATCGTGATCGAGGGCGAGATGGGCGTGGGCAAGCCCGACGAGATCGTCTACCGCTACGCGCTCTCCAAGCTCGGCGTCAAGTCGGAGGACGCGTGGATGGTGGGCGACAACCTGGAGTGGGACGTGGCCGCACCGCAACGGCTGGGTCTCCGCGGGATCTGGGTGGACGGCCCCGGGCAGGGGCTGCCGAAGGCGAGCGCCGTCGTTCCCCACCGCATCATCCGGGCTTTTCCGGAGCTCCTGGCGCCGGCCGAGGCCCCGTTACCGGGTTGACAGCCCGCGCCCCGAATTCATTGGGCGATAAATCGCCCATGTGCAAGACTGTGATTCCACGCGCGTTTTGATTGGTACCGCGCTTGCTACAAAGAATCCGGCGGAGGAACTGACCATGCGAGACCGCAACTGGCTGCCGATGGTGATCGCCCTGGTGCTCGTGTCGACCGGCTGCGCCACCCAGCGCGAGTGGGCGATGTGGCGGGCGCACCCGACGCACTTCGCCACCGACAACCATCTGGGCTTCTCGGTGACCAATGCGGTCGCCGGCGCGCCGCGGGTCACGCCCGAGCTGATGCAGCTGGCCAAGGGCGAGGGCTGGTGGGGCCGGTTCATTCCGCCCGATGTCGACCTGGCCAAGGTCGCCGGCAACTGGGAAGGCTCCTGGAGCGGGTACGGCCTGATGCAGAGCCTCCGGGGTGGGGTGGCCCAGGCCACCTTCACCCTGAGCGGGGCCACCGGCGAGGGACGGCTCGTGCTGAAAGACTCGCAGGTCGCCGAGGGCGTGCCGCTGGCGGTGCGGGAAGCCTCGTCCTTCGGTGCGCCGGTCTTGGTGGCCGTCTCCGAGGCGGAAGTGTGGCTGAACAGCGCCGAGACCCGCCGGCCCTTCGCCGCCTCGTTCACGCTGCAGGGGGACAAGCTCGTCGGGTCGTTCCTCTACCTGAACTCTCCCGTCCGGATCGAGCTCGAACGCCAGCGCTGAGCCGGGCGCGCGCCCGGACTACGGCGGAGTGGGCTGGACGATGACGGTGCGGAGGACGGCCAGGTAGCGCCGCGCCACGCGCTGCACGTCGGCCGCGGTGACCGCGCGCACGGCCGCGACGTAGCGATCCAGGAACTCGTAGCCCACCCCGGATTCCTCGTAGGCCGCCAGGTACCACGCCTGGCGGGCATTCGTCCGGCGATCCATCGCGAGGTTGCCCAGCACGTAGGCCTTGGCGACCCGCAGCTCCTCGTCGGAGACGCGATCACGCTGCACCCGATCGAGCTGCTCCCGCAGCGCCGCCTCCGCCCGGGCCACGTTCTCGGGCGCGGTGCCGAGCTGGGCCAGGAAATAGCTGTTGTCCACCCGCGCCGGGTACTGCGTGCCGGTGGTGTAGGCGAGGCCCTGCTTGTCCCGCAGCTCCGAGAAGAACCGCCCCGCCATGCCGCCGCCCAGCACCGTCCCCAGCACCTTGACGGCCGGATAGTCGGGATCCGTGAGGGCGGGGGCGAGCGTGCCCATCAGGATCTGAGCCTGCGCCCCGGGCACCACCCGCGTCTCGCGCCAGGGGGCGGGCGCGGGCGGAGGCGGGGGGGCCGCGACCGGAACCGCGCCGGCGGGCATCCGACCGAAGAGCCGCCCGGCCTGGGCGGCGACTTCGGCGGACTTCACGCGGCCGCTCACCGCCAGGACCATGGCGGCCGGCACGTAGTGGCGCTTGTAGTGCGCGAGGAGGGCGGCGCGGTCGAGCCGCTCGAGGCTCTCCTTGAGTCCGATCGGGTCCCAGGCATAGGGATGGCGGCCGAAGATCCGCGCGGTGATGGCGTCGAGAGCCACGTCGGATGGCTTGTCGCCGCGGTTGCGGACCTGCCGCAGCAGGAAATCGCGGACCGCCTGCACGACCCCGTCCGGCATGGTCGGGTTGAGCGCCACGTCGGCCACCAGATCGAGCAGCTCCACCCAGTGGCGCGAGAGCGCGGTGGCGGCGATCTCCGAGTAGTCCACGTCGCCGGTGGCCTCGATGCTGCCCCCCATGCCGTCGGCCGCCTCGACGATCTGGCCGCCGTTGCGCGTGGTGGTGCCGCGGACGGCCATGAGCTGGACCAGGTTGGAGATGCCGGCGTTGTCGAGGCTCTCCCAGCGCGTGCCCATGCGGACCATCAACGAGATGCCGACGACGGGCGCGGTGGAGTTCTCCCGCACCAGCACCGTGAGGCCGTTGGGAAGCCGCGTGCGGGTGACCGCGGGGCCCTGGGCCCCCGCCGGGACGGCGACGAGCGCGAGCAGGCCGGCCCCCGCGAGGAGGCCCGTGATGCCGCCCGGGCGCAGGCGCCTCATCGGCCGGGCTTCGGCACGAAGGCCAGCCGGGCGTAGTCGGTGCGCGAGAGATAGCGGCGGGCCGCGTCCCGGATCTGCTCCCGGCTGATGCGGCGCAGCCGGTCCACGTAGCGCAGCTCGGCCTCGAGGGTCCAGGTGGTCTCGGCGAGGCCGTAGGCGTAGGCCAGGCCCTCGGAGGTCTCGGTGTCGAAGGCGTGCTGCGCCTCGAACTTGGTCACGGCCAGCCGGCGCTCCTCCTCGGTAGGGCCGCTCTCCTGGATCTTCGCGATCTCCTCCAGGATGATGCGCTCCGTCCGCTCCAGGTCCTTGGCCTCCAGCTCCGCCCGCAGGCTCACGATCCCGCCGCCCATCAAGGCCGAGTAGCTCATGGTCACGCTCGAGACGAGCCGCTCCTGATCACGCAGCCGCCGGGCCAGGCGCGAGCTCTCCGTCCCGGCCAGGATGGTCGTGAGCAGATCCACCGCGTCGCCGTTGGCGTCGTCGGAGCGCGGGGCCTGCCAGCCGAGCGCCAGGTGAGCCTGCTGCTCGGCCCGCTCCACGGTTCGCCGCACCCCGCCGGTGAGCGGGCGCGGCGGGGGCGGCGGCATGGTCTTGTAGCCGGTGGTCGGCATGCGCCCGAACGTGCGGTCCACCACCGCGCGCACCGCGGCCGCATCGACCGGCCCCGCCACCACCAGCGTGATGTTCTCCGGCACGTAGTAGCGGCGGTTGAAGGCGCGCAGGCGCTCCTGGGTGGCCGCCCGCATGGTCTCGCGCGTGCCGAGCACCGGGCGCCCGTAGGGGTTGCCCGCGAAGACCAGCCCGTAGAGCTGCCGGATGATGGCGGAGCGCGGGTTGTCCTGCTCGATGCGCGCTTCTTCGAAGATCACCTCGCGCTCGCGGCCGATCTCGTCGGGGACGAAGGCGGAGCGGAAGGCCATGTCGGCGAGCAGCTCGATCCCGGTCGCGGTCGCCTCGGTGGGCAGGATCAGATAGAAGGTCGTGTAGTCGAACGAGGTCACCGCGTTGGACCGGCCGCCCACGCCCTCCACCACCCGATCCACGTAGCCCGGTCCGAACTTGTCGGTGCCCTTGAAGAGCATGTGCTCCTGGAAGTGGGCGTAGCCGAGCTGGTCGGGCGTCTCGTACCGCACGCCGACGCCGACGAAGAGATAGACCGCGACGATGTCGGCGGCACGGTGCTCCTGCACGATGAGCCGCATCCCGTTGCGCAGCACCTGGCGGACCGGCGCGGGCAGGTCGGCCTCGGCCGCGCGGTCGGCGGCGGGCCGGCCCGCGCGCGAGCCCGATCCGGCGCAGCCGGCGACGAGGGCGGCCGCGGCCAGCCAGAGGATGGCGCGGCGCACGGCGGGGCGGGTCACGGGCGCGATTCTACTACGCCGGCTCCCTCGATGATCCGCGGGAGGGCCTGCGACTCGGGGCCGAAGGCCTTGAGCAGTCGCTCGCCGTGGCTCGGGTGCACGGAGAGCTGCCCCGCCACGAGCGAGGCGGGCACGCGCGACCGGATGGCGAGCGCGCAGAGCTGGATCAGCTCGGCCGCGGATGGGGAGACCATCTGGGCGCCGACGAGCCGCTGGGTGTCCTGATCGAAGACCAGCTTGAAGTACCCGCCGTCCTCACCGGTGGCGAGCCCGTTGCCGCTGCCCCGGGCGTCGTGATGCGCGACCGCGGCGTGGACGCCGTGGGCCGGCGCCTCGCTGTACGAGAACCCGACCAGGCCGACCTCCGGCGAGGTGGAGAGGGCTTGCGGGATCACCGCCTCGTCGGCCCGTTCGCTGTCGCCCCGGAGCGCGTTCACCGCGGCGACGCGCCCCTCGTGGGCCGCCACCGGCGTGAGCTGGCGGTTGCCCGCCGCGTCGCCGGCCGCGTAGACGTGGGGCACCGAGGTGCGGAGATAGGGACTCGTGCGCAGGCCGAGCCGCCCCAGCTCGAGCCCGATCCGCGCCGCGCCGATCGTCCGCGGGTGGAAGCGACGCCCCATCGCCGCGCACACCTGGGTGCTCGTCATCTCATTCACCATGCCGGCGCTGTCGAACTCGATGCGCACGCCGCCCGGGGCGGGGACGAGCCGGGTCACGGTGGTCTGCAGCCGGAAGGTGATCCCGCGCGCTTCCATGCTCTTCCGCAGATAACGGGCGACGTCGGGGTCGACGCTCGGCAGGATCTCCGCGTCGCGGGCGAGCACGGTGACGCGCGAGCCGAAGTCGGCGTAGGCGCCCGCCAGCTCGAGGGCCACCGGGCCGCCCCCGATGAAGGTGAGCGAGGTCGGGAACGCGGGCAGGAACAGGAGATGGTCGGAGGTGATGAGCAGCTCGCGTCCGGGCAGGTCCGGGATCACGGGCTGCGAGCCCGCCGCGATGATGAAGCGCTCCGCGCCGAGCGGCCGGCCGTCGACCTCCACGATGTGCGGGTCGGTGAACCGGGCCGCGCCGATCGCCACCCGGATCCCGCGCTTCTCGAGGTCGGCCGCCGAGGGCCGGAGCGCGTCCACGATCTCGTTCTGGCGGTGCAGCACCGCGTCCCAGTCCGGCCCGGCGCCGCCGGACCGGGCCGCGAAGCCGGCGGACTCGCGGACGAGCCGGTGCGCGCGCCCCGCCGTCACGAGGGCTTTCTTCGGGATGCACCCGCGGTTGACGGAGAGCCCGCCCAGCGGGCCGCGCTCCGCGAGGGCGACGCGGGCCCCCAGCTCGGCCGCGGTCGTGGCCGCGGCGATCCCGGCGGCTCCCGCGCCGATCACCACCAGGTCGAAGCGCTCCATCGGCCGTCGCTCTCAGACCGTCACGGCCGCGCCGGTCACCGCGGCGGCGCGGTCGGAGAGCAGATAGGCCACCACGTGGGCGACGTCCGCGGTGCTGACCCAGCCCGAGCGATCCGCGTCGGGCATGGCCCGCCGGTTACCGGGGGTGTCCATGGTGCTCGGCAGCACCGCGTTCACCGTGATGCGGTGGGGCCGGACCTCCTGGGCCAGGGCCTGGGTCAGCGTGATGACCGCGGCCTTCGAGACGGTGTAGGCGATGAAACCGCCCTGCGGCGGGATCACCGCGCGCGAGGCGATGTTCACGATGCGCCCACCACGCGCCGCGATCATGCCGGGCAGGACGGCGCGGCAGGCGATGACGGCGGAGGTGAGGTTGAGCTTCATCATCCGCTCCCACTCCGCCACCGGCGTCGAGACCAGGTCGCCCCCCGCGAATCCGCCCACCGCGTTGACCAGGGCGTCCAGCCGGCCGTGCCGGTCGCGCACCGCCTGGACGAACTTCCCGACCGCCGCCTCGTCGGTGACGTCCGCGGCGATCGCGAGCAGGCGCGCGCGCCGGTCGGGCGCAAGCTGTGCTTCGAGGGCCGCGCGCTCCTCCGCGACCGCGTAGGGGATGGCGACGATGGCGCCGGCCTCGAGCAGGGTCGCGGTGATCGCCTGGCCGAGCGCGCCGGTGCCGCCGGTGACGAGCGCGACGCGGCCGGTCACGACGTGGGGCGGGCGCGGCGGCCGGCCAGGTCCTCGGCCCGCCGGGCGAGATCGAAGTCGAGCGCGGTGATGCCCGAGGCGTCGTGGGTGGTGAGATCGATGACGACCCGGTTGTAGACGTTGAACCACTCCGGGTGGTGGTCGAGCGCTTCCGCCTCGCGAGCCACGTCTCCCATGAACGCGAAGGCCTGGGCGAAGTCCGCGAAGGTGAGCTCGCGGTGGAGCTTGCCCTCCTTCACCGCCCAGCCGGGCAGGACGGACAGGCGCCGGGAGACCTCCGCGTCGGTGAGCTTGGCGGGCCGGGCCATGGGGTCGGGCCTAGCCCGCGGCGGGCGCCGCCATGATGGCGGAGCGCTGGATGTCCTCGTAGCGCACCTTGGAGACGTCGAACGCCTCGATGTTCTCGACCAGCTTCTTGAAGGTCTGCTCGAAGCCGGGCAGCGTCTTGCGCTGCCGCGTCAACGGCGTGGTGCGGGCGAGGATGAAGTTCTTGACGTACGGGTGGTTGATGCCGCGCTTCTTGACCTTGGCCACGGCCCCCGCCAGCGCCTCGTCGGCCTCGCGGACGAGGTCGGCGCGCTCCTCGCGCTCCTTCAGCGTCTTCGGGAAGCGGCCCTTCAAGAACTTGTCCACCCGCCGCAGGATCGGCGCGAACGCGCCCCCCGCGAACCGCTTGTTCTGCTCGTAGAGCAGGCCGAGGGTGACGAAGTGAGGGGACTCGAACTGGAAGGCGTAGTCCTCCTCGCCGGACTCGGGCTGCTCGTCCACGAGGCCGCGGTACATGCGGATCACCTCGAGGGACTTCTCCTTGAGGTTGTGGGCCTTCTCGGTGTTGAGCGCGAGGATCTGATAGGCCACCTCGGGCTCGGGCACCAGGATGGCCGGGATCACCTTTGCCTTGAGCTTGGCGAGCACGGCGCGGCGGTGGTTGCCGTTGGGCGTCCAGTAGCGCCCCGGCCCCGGCGACATCATCACCACCGGATCCACGAAGCGGTCGATCTTCCTGACGACGTCCTGCAGGCGCTTGACGTGGGTGGGCGAGAGATCGCGCTGGTACGGGGTCGGCTCCACCTTGTCCATCGGCAGCAGGCAGAAGATCTGCCAGTGATCCCCCACCGGCTCGCGGTAGACGGCCAGCACCGAGCCGCCGTCCCGCTCCACCTGCTCGGCCAGCGCGGCGGCCTGCTTGGCCGGCTCCTCCTCCGGGAACACCCGCCACTTCGCCATGCCGTGGAGTATGCGGCGGGGCCTCCATCCGCGCAAGCAACCGCGCGATCGTTCAGGGGACGCCCGTGATGTCGGAGACCGTGTAACCGCGGCGGGCCAGACACGCGGCGAAGGACCGGAGCGCCCACTGATCGGGGGTCAGCGCCTTGACGAAGGCCCCGCGAGGGAAGAACACCCCGAAGAGGTGCGAGAAGATCCCCGAGCTGTTCTCGTCCCGGATCTCGGGCATCGGCGTGTTGAAGGCCTCCACGCGGCACGCCTGGAAGTCTCCCACCATGGCGGTGTCGTCCCGGTCGGCGGTCGCGTAGAGCGAGCCGATCGGCGGCGCCGGGCCCTGGGTCAGGGAGAGGGGAGCGCGGTAGCCGCGGGCGATCAGGCACGCCACCTCGGCCAGCTCCGTGCTCGTCTCTCGGTGCGCCTGAACGAACGGCACGCACCGGGTGCGGTCTTCCGCGAGCTGGGCCGGCGTCTGTCCGCCGCGCAGGGTGAAGCCGCTCTCGCCGGCACAGCCGGCCAGCATCGTGGCCACGACGCAGGCGCCGAGCGCGGCGGCGGCGCCTCCCGGCGGCCGGGCGAGGCGGCGGAAGAGCGCATCACGGATGGAGCCGTAGATGCCCGCGGGCAGGAAGATGATGAAGATCATCAGGAGCAGGCCGTAGATGGTCTCCGCGATCCCGATGAGCTTGATGCCGAAGTAGATGCGCAGGTACTCGCTGAGCGCGATGGTCAGCGCGGTGCCCACGAAGGGGCCGAGGAGCGAGTACATCCCGCCGAGCACGACCGCGAAGACGATGCGCAGCGACACCCCGATGCCGGAGAGCGTATCCGGGTTGGCGTAGGCGAGATAGAGGGCGAGCAGGGCGCCGCCCAGCGCGGTGAGGGCGGCCGAGAGCGCGGTGATGCCCATCTTGAAGCGGGTGACGCGGATGCCCACCGAGGCCGCCGCGGTCTCGTCCTCGCCGATCGCCTCCATGGCCGAGCGAGCCATGCTGCGGTCCACGCGCCACCACACCCAGAGGCCGAAGAGCCAGGCCGCCATGCCGACGTAGTAGAAGACGCGCTTGTCCGCGAACTGGAGCGTCCACCCGCCGGACGCGGTGCCCGCGGTCTTGAGGCTCACGCCGAGGGAGCCGCCCGTCCAGTCCCGCTCGGCCACGATCAGCAGGCGGATCACCTCCCCCACCGCGAGGGTGACGAGCCCGAAGTAGTGGCCGACCACCTGGAAGCGCGAGCACGGGTAGGCGACCACGAGGGCGAGCGCGACGGTCAACAGGATCGCCAATCCCACCCCCACCCACGGCGTCATCCCGAAGAAATTCCAGAGGAGCACGGTGGCGTAGGCGCCCACCCCCAGGAAAGCGCCGTGTCCGAGGGAGACGAGGCCGAAGCGCCCCATCAGCGACCACGCGTTGCCCACGAACGACCAGAGGAAGATCTGGATGATGACGTGCCAGATGTATTCCTGGGCGGGGCCGAGGGGCAGCACCGGGACGAGCAGCAGCGCCACCAGCGCGAGCAGCCCGAGGACGCGGAACGCGGTCGTCATCCGCGCTTGGCGAAGATGCCGCCCGGGCGGACGAACATCAGCACGATGAAGATCACGAAGGCGATCACGTAGCCCATCTCGGTCGAGACCATCACCCCGCCCACCGAGATGACCTGG
>JBGOVO010000354.1:0-4231 GCA_041478145.1 Methylomirabilia bacterium | reverse complement strand
GGCGGCTCGACATGAAGTTTCGCCCCGCGGGCGGGGGCAAGGTGGATTTCTGCCACACCCTGAACGGCTCCGGGCTGGCGGTGGGGCGCACGCTGGTCGCGGTGCTGGAGAATTATCAGGAAGCCGACGGCTCCGTCACGGTCCCCGCCGTGCTCCGCCCGTACATGGGCGGTCTCGAGCGTATCGGACCGCGGCGCCCGGCACGATAGTCAGACGCGGAGGGGTGGCCGAGTCCGGTTGAAGGCGCCGGTCTTGAAAACCGGAATCCCGCAAGGGATCGGGGGTTCGAATCCCTCCCCCTCCGCCATTTTTCCCGCGCCGCGGTCAGGTGGTGGACGGGACTTCCTCGACGGTGGCCGGCCCCGCGCCGTTGGGGGTCACGACCAGCCGTCGCGCGTGGAAGGGGCGCAGCGAGGTTCGGTGGCCCACGCTCACGAGCGTGGTGCCGGGCAGGCGGTCGCGGAGCAGCGCGTAGAGCTGCGCCTCGGTCTCCTCGTCCAGCGCGGACGTGGCCTCGTCGAGGAATAGCCACACCGGCTTCTGCACCAGGGCCCGCGCGAAGGCGATGCGCTGCTGCTCGCCCGGCGAGAGCGCGCGCGCCCAGTGCGAGGCCTCGTCCAGGCGCCCGGCGAGCGCGGGCAGCCCCACGGCCTGGAGCGCCTCGCGCAGCGCCCCGTCGTCGATGCCGGCGGGCGGCGTCGGATAGCTCACCACCTCGCGCAGCGTCCCGATGGGCAGGTACGGCTTCTGCGGGAGGAAGAGTACGTGGCCCTCGCGCGGCAGGCGGATCTCGCCGCGGCCGAAGGGCCAGATCCCCGCGATGGCGCGGAACAGCGTGCTCTTGCCCGCGCCCGACGGGCCGCTGATCAGCGCGGTGTCCCCGGCTCGGATGTCGAGCGTGACGCCCTCCAAGAGGGGCCGGCCGCCCGGTAGCTGCAGATTCACGCGGTCGAGGGTGAGCCCGGCCTCCGCGTCGGGCCCGCGGCGCACGCCCTCGCCGGCCGCCTCCGCTCGCACCCGCGCGAGCGCCTGCTCGAACCCCAGGAGCCGCAGCACCACCGCGCGCCACTCCGCGATGTCCGTGTACGCGGTCACGATGAACGAGAGCGAGTCCTGCACCTGGCCGAACGCGCTGGCGGTTTGCATGAGCCCGCCGAGCGGGATCTCGCCGCGGAAATAGCGCGGCGCCGCCACCATGTAGGGGAAGATGATCGCGGCCTGGCCGTAGCCGGCCGTGAACCATGTGAGCCGCTTCTGCTGGCGCATGATGTTCCACCAGTTGCGCACCACGGAGGCGAACCGCTCGCGGAAGCCCCGCATCTCGTCAGCCTCGCCGCGGTAGAGGGCCACGCCCTCCGTGTTCTCGCGGAAGCGCACGAGATTGAAGCGGAAGTCGGCCTCGTAGCGCTGCTGGTTGAAGTTGAGGCGCACGAGTGGCCGACCGATCAGGTTGGTGAGCCACGTGCCCGCGATGGCGTAGATGAGCGCCGCCCACACCATGTAGCCGGGCACCGTGAAGCCGGCCGCGCCGATCGGCAGCGTGAGCGAGCCAGAGAGCCCCCACAGGATGCCCAGGAAGGAGACGAGGGTGACCACCGCGCGCATGCCGCCGATGCTCAGCGAGAGCGTACCCACGACGAAGAGACGCAGGTCGTCCGCGATGCGCTGGTCGGGGTTGTCGGTCTCGCCGGCGGCGAGCTGCATGCGGTAGTAGGCGCCGTCGGCCAGCCACGCGCCCAGGTAGCGCTCGGTGAGCCACCGCCGCCAGCGGATCTGCAGCATCTGGTTGAGATAGGTCTGGTACACCGCGGCCACGATGAACAGGCCGGCGAGCCACGAGAAGCGGATGAGCAGGCTCACGAAGGCCGCATAGTCCTTGTCCTGGAGCGAGTTGTAGAAGACGTTGCTCCATTTGTTCAAGAGCACGTTGATGTAGACGATGCCGAGGTTCAGGCCGACGACGAGGAGCAGCAGCCCGCGGCCCGCCCAGCGGTCCTCGGAGAACCAGTACGGGCGGATGAGCGTCCAGGCGTCGTGCAGCAGCTCGGGCAGGCGGGTCATGGGCGGGGCCTCCTCGGGCTCCAGCATAGGCGCAACCGGCCGGTTGCCGGTAGTCGCCACGCCGGGAATGCCTTATACTCGGTGAGCTTGACGTTTGGAGAGGTGGCCGAGCCGGCCGAAGGCAGCCGCCTGCTAAGCGGTTACAGGGGCAAAACCTCTGTCCCGGGTTCGAATCCCGGCCTCTCCGCCAAGAGCGCCCTTAGCTCAGATGGATAGAGCGTCGGACTACGAATCCGAAGGCCAGAGGTTCGATTCCTCTAGGGCGCACCAGAAATGACGAGGGGTTACGAGGCGCTCCTGACCTCGTAACCCCTTCGCTCTCCGCGTTCTAGACGGAGACGGCGCGCATCGCCTTCCGCTGGTCCTCGCCGTTCACGATGTTGTACCCAAGACCGAGCGGGTCTTGTGACCGCTGATGGCCATGGCCACCACCTCCGGCACGCCGCGGCGGATCATGTTCCGTACCCCGGTCCGCCGGAGGTCGTGGAACATCTTGTCGGGGAGCCCGGCCTTCACCATGGCGCGACTGCCTGACTCGGCCGTCCGCGCCCGCCGCAGCCACCCTTTGGCCTCATCATGGCACTCAAGACGCCGGCTTACGCTCGCACCCGGGTGCCCGGACCTAGAAGCGGCTTGCTCCTTTGGCCGCTCACGCAGGCACTCCTCCTTGACCCCTTAGACCCTGACAGCTAAGCTCGCGCCATCTGTCCGATCGTCCCCGGCCCCGCTCGTTGGGAGGCCCAGGCATGCAGTGTCCCCGGTGCCAGCACGAGAACTCTTCGAGAGCGAAGTTCTGCGAGGAGTGTGCCGCTCCGCTGGCTCGGATCTACTCGACCTGCGTTACCCCAGGTCTCCCCGGCCGCTAGGTTCTGTCCCGAATGCGCACACCCGATCGCGAGGACAACGAGAAGAACTGAAAGCCAGTGTGCGATATCCAGCGCTCCAATCATCCTCGATCCTACAGAGGAGCCACCAATGGCGATGCAGCACGAGCAGATCCGGGATCAACAGCAAGCGACGTGGGACAAGTTCTCGGCAGGCTGGAAAAAGTGGGACGAGCTAGTGTTGGCCTGGCTCGCGCCCGTCGGCACCGAGCTTCTCGACGGTGCCCGCCTACACCCAGACTCCTACGTCCTCGACATAGCGTCTGGCACCGGAGAGCCGGCGCTCAGCGCAGCCGCCCGCTGCCCGCAAGGCAAGGTCGTGATGACCGACCTCGCTGGGAACATGCTCCTCATCGCCAAGGAGACCGCCGCGCGTCGAGGTGTCCGCAACGTTGAGACGCGCCAGTGTGACGCCGGCGCCCTCCCGTTCCCCGAAAACACGTTCGACGCGGTCACGGCGCGCTTCGGCTTCATGTTCTTTCCCGACGTCTCGGCGGCAGCGCGCGAACTCGCCCGCGTGGCCAGACCCGGCGCCCGCGTCTGCACCGCAGTGTGGGGCCCGCCAGAGAAGAATCCGTGGGCGACCATCATCATGGGGACGATCGCCAAACACGTCGAGATGCCCGCGCTGCCGCCTGGCTCGCCGGGCCTGTTCCGTTGTGCCGCGCCTGGCTACATGGCCGGGATCTTTCGCGACGCCGGCCTGAAGAACGTGATCGAGAAAGAGGTCGGCGCCCCGGTACAATTCGACAACCCCGAAGAGTACTTCACCTTCATGAACGAGATTGCCCCGCCGGTGGTGGCGGGCATCGCCAAGGCGGACGAGCCCAGGCGCGCCAAGATCAAGGAGGTGGTCCTCGGGCTGGCCGCTCAGAGCTCGGCCGGCGGCAAGACCCGTTTGAACGGATCCGCGATCGTCGTCTGCGGCGAGAAGTAGCCGGGCTGCCCGCCGCGGGTTGAGACATGCCCCACGTTCGAGCCGCTGATCAACCTCAAGACCGCCAAGGCGCTTGGGCTCACGATTCCGCCGTCGCTGCTGCAGCGGGCCGATCAGGTCATCGAGTGATGGACCGGCGAGCGTTCATTGGCGCCTTGGCTGGCGGCCTCCTCGCCGCGCCGCTCGCCGCCGAGGCGCAACCGGCGGGGAAGATGGCTCGCGTAGGAATTCTTGGCATCGGTCCGGCTCCGAGCCCACAGGAGCTGGCGAAGTCCGTCTCGACAAACCCGTTCTGGCTGTCGATGAGACACCTCGGCTGGGTCGAGGGCCAAAACATGGTCGTCGAGCG
>JBGOVO010000261.1:0-5769 GCA_041478145.1 Methylomirabilia bacterium | reverse complement strand
GCGCTGCTCTCCGCGATGCGGGCGGTGAACCAGATCATCTCCTACGACCTGCCCTTCATCTTCGTGGCGCTGGTGCCCGTACTGCTGGCCGGGTCGCTCAAGCTCTCCGACATCGCGGCCGCCCAGGCGGGGCTCTGGTACGTGGCCTGGTTCCCGCTCGGCACGATCGCCTTCCTCTTCTACATCGTGGCCACCCTGGCCGCCGAGAACCGGGTGCCCTTCGACATCCTCGAGGCCGAATCCGAGCTGATCGCGGGCTTCCGCGTCGAGTACTCGGGGATGAAGTTCGCGCTCATCCAGCTCGGCGAGTACGCCCACATGATCGGGACGTCGTTCCTCGGGGCGCTCCTGTTCCTGGGCGCGTGGTCGGGGCCGTGGTCGGACGTCTCGCCGTGGTGGGGGGCCGGCTGGTTCCTGCTCAAGGCCATGTTCGTCTTCCTCGTGGTGACCTGGATCCGCTGGAGCTTCGTGCGCATCCGGGCCGACCAGATCCTCGCCATCTCCTGGAAGGTGCTGCTGCCCGCGAGCCTGCTGCTCCTGATGGCGACGGGTCTGATGGTCGTTCTGACGGGCGCCGGGAATGGCTAGACGGCTCGGCCAGAGCTTCTGGGGCGACTTCTTCGAGCTGTGCGGGGCGGTGGCCCGCGCGATGAAGGTCACGCTGATCAACTTGATCCGCCGGCCGATCACGGTGCACTACCCGGACAAGACCCGCGCCTATCCGGATCGCTACCGCGGGCTCCTCGCCCTGACCTACGACAAGGAGACCGGCGAGGAGAACTGCATCGGCTGCCGGCTCTGCGAGTACATCTGCCCGCCCCAGGTCATCAAGGTGGAGATGCTCAAGGCGGAGAAGCGCAACTTTGCCAAGGTCTTCACCCTCGAGCTCTACGCCTGCGAGTTCTGCGAGCTGTGCGTGCAGGTGTGCCCCACCGACGCCATCATCATGATGAAGTCCTTCGACATGTCGACCGCGGACCGGCGCGAGCTCCTGCTCGACAAGGACCGGCTGCACCAGATCGGGCTCAAGTTCGAGCCGTCGTGGGCCACCGGCAACCTGCTGCGCGACATGCAGACGCCCCCCAAGGCGCCGCGCCCGGAAGCGTCCGCGGCCAAGGCCGGAGACCGCGCCGAGTGAGCCTCGAGCCGATAGCCTTCTGGGGGCTCGCGGTCGTGCTGCTGGCCTCGGCCCTGGCGGTGGTCCTGACCCGGAACCTCTTCCATTCGGTCCTCTATCTGGCCCTCACCCTCACCACGACCGCCGGGCTCTTCCTGTCCCTCGACGCCGAGTTCCTCGCCGCCATCCAGCTCCTGCTCTACGCGGGTGGCGTGGTCACGATCGCGGTCTTCGCCATCGTGGTCACGGAGCGGCTGGTGGGCGATCGCATCACCCAGACCAGCCGCCAGATCTTCACCGGCTTCATCATCGCGGGCGCGCTCCTGGTGGCGCTCCTGGTGGTCTTCCGCCGGGCGCCGCTCACGGTGCCGCGGCCCGCCATCTCGGGCGATCTGACCCGGGCCATCGGTCAGAGCCTGCTCACGACCTACGTGCTGCCCTTCGAGCTCCTCGCGGTGCTGTTCCTGGCCGCGCTGCTGGGCGCGCTCTACTTCGCGCGGCCGGACGACTGAGCGTGACCCTCCAGGCCTATCTCACGCTGGCGGCCCTGCTCTTCTGCATCGGCCTGTTCGGCGTCATGACCCGGCGCAACACGATCGGCATCCTGCTCGGCATCGAGCTGATGCTGAACGCGGTCAACATCAACCTGGTGGCCTTCGCCCGCTTCCTGGGCGACGTCTCCGGCATGGTCTTCACCGTGTTCACCATCTGCATCACGGTGGCGGAGGTCGCGCTGGGCCTGGCCCTCGTCATCCTGATCTTCCGCATCCGCCGGACCGCGGTGGCGGACCACCTGGACCTGCTCAAGGGATAGCCCGCCCATGGCCGTGTCCGGCACCTTCGCGCTCTGGGCCTGGCTGGCCCCCGGCGTCGCCTTTCTGCTCCTGAGCCTCATCGTGCCCCTGCGCCGGGGCGGGAGGCCGGCCGCGGCCCTGTCCATCGTCTTCTCGGCGGGGGCGCTGCTGGCCGCGGTCCTGGCCTGGCGCGCGACGGTGCCGGACATGGCGCGCCGGATACTCTGGGAGTGGATCCCGCTGGAGGACGGCGTGCTCACCTCGGTGGGCGTGCTCGCCGACGCCGAGTCCACGCGGATGCTGATCCTGGTCGCGCTGGTATCGCTGCTCGTGCAGATCTACTCGCTCGGCTATCTCGCCGACGAGCCGCCGGCCTCGCTCGGACGCTACTACGCCTACCAGTCGCTCTTCGCCTTCTCGATGATGGGGCTGGTGCTGGCCCCCAACTTCGTCCAGCTCTTCATCTGCTGGGAGCTGGTCGGTCTCTGCTCCTATCTGCTGATCGGCTACTGGTACGCGCGCCCGGAAGCGGCGCGGGCGGCGGTGAAGGCATTCTGGATCACCAAGGCGGGTGACGTGGGCCTCCTGATCGGCATCGTGATGCTGTGGAGCCGCACCGGCACCTTCGACTTCTCCGAGCTGTTCGAGCTCGCCCAGGGTGGGGGGGGCGCGCTCTCGGGGCTCGGCCTGGTCACGTTCTGCATCTATCTCGGCGCCGCCGGCAAGTCGGCGCAGTTCCCGTTCCACGTCTGGCTGCCCGATGCAATGGAGGGCCCGACCCCGGTCTCCGCCCTGATCCACGCCGCCACCATGGTGACGGCGGGAGTGTACCTGCTCTTCCGCACCGCGTTCCTCTTCGAGCAGACCCCGGAGGTGCTGGCGGCGGTGGGCTGGAACGGCGCCCTCACCGCGCTGCTCGCGGCCACCCTGGCGTGCGTGCAGCGCGACATCAAGCGCGTGCTGGCCTACTCCACCGTGTCGCAGCTCGGTTACATGATGGCGGCCATCGGCGCCGGCTTCGCGAGCGCCGGCTTCCTCCATCTCCTGACCCACGGCGTCTTCAAGGCCCTGCTCTTCCTGGCCGCGGGCGCGGTCATCCACGCCGTCGGCACCAACGACATCTTCGCGATGGGCGGGCTCGCGCGCCGCATGCCGCAGACCTTCATCGTGTTCCTGATCGGCACGCTGTCCCTCGCGGGCATCCCCTTCTTCGCCGGCTTCTTCACCAAGGAGGAGATCCTGGGCGCGGCCTGGGTCGGCGGGCTCACGATGCCCTTCGTCATGCTGGTGGGGACCGCGTTCCTCACCGCGTTCTACATGTTCCGCGTGGTCTTCATCGCCTTCCTGGGCCCGCCGGCCGCGGCGATCGAGGCGGGCGGGCACGGCGCCGAGCACGGCGGCCACGCCCACGACGCGCCCGCGGTCATGAGCCTGCCGCTCTGGTTCCTCGCCGCGCTGGCCCTGGTCATCGGGATCGGCTCCGCCGTCTGGCACCCCGGGACGGAGTTCGCGGCGCCGGCCTGGCTCACGCCGCTGGCGGTGGTGGTGGCGGTGGGCGGCAGCGCCCTCGCCTGGCTCGTCTACGCGCGGCGCCTGGTCAGCGCGGAGTGGCTGTTCCGGCGCTTCGCCCTGGTGGGCGAAGCCGCCCTCGAGCGCTTCTGGCTCGACGATCTCTTCGAGCGGGTCTACCGCCAGGGCATCCTGGGCGCGGCCCGGGTGATCGGCTGGGTGGACCGCTACATCGTGGACGGCATCCTGAACGTGCTGAGCGCGGGGACGCTGACGCTGGGCGACCGGCTGCGGCGCATCCAGTCGGGCCAGGCCCAGGACTACGTCTACGGCATCGCGCTCGGCGTGCTCCTGCTCATGGTCTGGATGCGCTGGCCCCGCTAGCCATGGCTTCGTTCCACGTCCTGTCCGTCATCACCTGGTCGCCCTTCGTGGGCGCGCTGCTGATCATGTTCCTCGCGCGCCGCAGCGCGCTCCTGGTGCGCGGGCTGGCCGTCGTCGCCACCGCGGTGCCCCTGATCCTGTCGATCGCCATCTACGCGGCCTACGACCGCGAGGCGGCCGGCTTCCAGTTCTACGAGGATCTGCCGCTGGTGCCCGCGCTCGGCATCAACTACCAGGTCGGTGTCGACGGCATGAGCCTGCTGCTGGTCCTGCTCACCTCGATCATCATCTTCGCGGGCGCGTGGGCCTCCTGGACCGTGAAGGTGCGCAGCCAGGAGTTCTACGCCCTGCTGCTGGTCCTGGTGACGGGCGTCTACGGCGTCTTCGTCTCCCTCGATCTCTTCGTGCTCTTCCTGTTCTACGAGATCGCGGTGCTGCCGATGTACCTGCTGATCGGCATCTGGGGCTCGAGCGGCGAGGTGCGGCCCCAGGGTATCTTCGGCTGGGCCTTCGGCCGCACCGGGGTGGGCACCAAGGAATACGCGGCGATGAAGCTGACCCTCTACCTGCTCTTCGGGTCGGCCTTCATCCTGGTGGGCATCCTGGCCCTCTACGTGGCGGGCGACTCGTCCTCCTTCTCCTTCCTCGAGATGGAGCTGACCCAGTTCGACCCCAAGCTCCAGTCCTGGGTGTTCCTCGCCTTCTACGTGGGCTTCGGCATCCTGGCCGGTATCTGGCCGCTGCACACCTGGTCGCCCGACGGCCACGCCTCCGCGCCCACCGCCGTCTCCATGCTGCACGCGGGCGTCCTGATGAAGCTCGGCGCCTATGGAGTGGTCCGGCTCGGCATGGGCCTGCTCCCGGATGCGACGCTGCAATGGTCGTGGCTCGTGGGCACCATCGCCTGCATCAACATCGTGTACGGCGCGTTCTCGGCCATGGCCCAGACCGATCTGAAGTACGTGATCGCGTACTCCTCGGTGTCGCACATGGGCGTGGTCATGCTGGGGGCGGCGACCCTGACCGAGGTGGGGCTGAACGGCTCCGTGTACCAGATGTTCGCCCACGGCGTCATGACCGGCCTCTTCTTCGCGCTGGTCGGTCTGGTCTACGAGAAGAGCCATTCGCGCGAGATCTTCAAGATGGGCGGCTTCGGCCGCATGATGCCGGGCATCGCGACCGCCTTCACGATCGCGGGCCTCTCCTCGCTGGGGCTGCCGGCCACCGCCGGCTTCGTGGCCGAGTTCCTCACCTTCCTCGGCGCCTGGCAGTCCTCGCATGCCTGGTGGCTCTTCCCCGCGGTGGGGGGCGCCTATCTCACCGCGATCTACGTGCTGCGCGTCACGAAGCAGATCTTCTGGGGGCCGCCCTCGCCCGACCCGCACTTCCAGAACCTGCCCGACGCGCGCGGCCCCGAGTGGGCGGCGCTCTGGATCCTGGTGTTCGTGATCGTGCTCTTCGGGGTGTGGCCGTCGCTGGTTCTGGGCCCGGTGGACACGGCCACGATGCCGCTGCTCAACCGCCTGTGGGTGCTCCAGTGAGCGGGCCCGAGGCGGGCAGCCCGCTCGTGCTGGAGGTCGGCGTGGGCCTCTTGATGCTGCTCGTCTTCGGCGTGGGCCTCTTCATGCCCGGAGAGGACAAGCGCCGCGTCGGCGTGCTCACCGCCGTCGGGCTCGTGATCCTCTTCGGGCTCTCCTGGCGCACCGAGCCGGGCACCGAGCTGTTCCACGGGGCCTTCGTGCAGGACGAGCTGGCGCTCTTCGCCAAGCGCCTCTTCCTCCTGGCCACCTTGATCGGCGTGCTCGCCTCGCTGCCGCTCCGGGCGGTGGCCTTCGCCCGGCGCGCCACCGAGTACTACCTGGCGATCCTGGCCTCGCTCCTCGGCATGCTGGTGCTGGGCTCGGCGCGCGACCTGGTGCTGCTCTTCGTGGCCTTCGAGCTGATGTCGATCCCGCTCTACTACCT
>JBGOVO010000149.1:0-8501 GCA_041478145.1 Methylomirabilia bacterium | reverse complement strand
GGTCGGCCTCCGTCACCCGCTCGCCGGAGTCGCCGCTCTTCGAGCGGCGTACCGGACTCGGGGGGCCCACTGCGGCCGCCCGGCAGGGCGACCCCGACGCCACCCGCCCGTCTTTCCGTTCCGCCGCCGCCGCATTCGACGGTCCTAGTGTTGGGATGTAAGACCTGACCCCAGGGCGAAGACGGGGTGGCGGGGGGCTTCGGCTTCGAACTCGGTGAGCGATGAGTCGGGCTTCGCGTCGAAGAATGGACGCGTGATGGGGACGCGGGTTGCGTAGCGCTGAAGGACTGGGGCCGCTTCAACGGGGCTCAGTTCACGGATCTCGAGGGTCTCGGAGTGGCGGCCTCGGGTGAGGGTGATCAGGCCGGCCGCGCGGGCGTTGCGGACCCAGGCGACGTCGCCGTAGGGGGCGACGAGCCAGCGGCTCTTGCCTTCCACGACGAGCGTGACCGGCGTGGATATCGGCCGTCCGGTGCGGCGGCCGGAGACCGTGAGCAAGTACGTTGGGCCCGGCATCAGGCCGAGCTTCAGCAGAAGACGGACCAGACGATTGGCGGCGCGGCGGCCTGGACTGAGGCGATACGTGCTGGCCACGACCGCCCCTCACCCTGGCCCTTTCCCCTGAGGGGAGAGGGGATTCTCGCGGGACTTTTCGGTGGACTCGCGGGCGGTGGCGGAGAAGATGCCGCGGGTCATGAGCGCGTGGGCCTCCGCGGCGCGCCGCTCGTAGATCTCGGCGCGGGCGGCGTGCGCGTCGCGGTGGCCGGGCTCGGCGGCGGCGGCCCAGTCGATCAGGTGGCTCGCCAGCTCCAGCCGGCCCTCCGCGGCGACCGCGCGGGCCCGCGCGATCAGGCCGTCGACTCCTCCCGCCAGCGCGGCGATCTCGCGCCCGATCTCGGCCTCGGGCGCCGGCTTGAGGTGGGCGGGCACGCCGTCGTACCAGCCGCCGTAGAGTCGCCAGAGATTGCGCACCACATAGTCGGGCTCGTCGTACACCGGCTGGAGATATCGCCGCTCGGCCAGATGGGCCGGCGGCTTCACCGCGCGCAGCACGTCCTCGAGGGTGGCGCCCGCATTCATCAGCGCGAGCGTCTGGCTCACCAGCGACTCGAGCCACTCCGCGGTGTCGGTGAGGGCCTGCCCCACGCGGTCGGCGCCGAAGATGGGCGCGCCGTGACCGGGGATCAGCAGCTCCGCGTCCCGCGAGGCCATCTCGCGCAGCGCGATCGCCCACTCCGCGGCGTAGCGCTGCGCCTTCTGGGGATTGCCCGCGTTGGGCGCGACCCAGATGAAGAGGTCGCCCGTCCAGAGGATGCGCGGCTCCGGCCACCACACCCAGGTGGCATCGTCGGTCTCGCCGCGCGCGTGCTGCAGCTCCAGGGCAACCCCGTCCGCCTCGAGGCGCAGCGTGTGATCGTAGGCGGTGTCGGGATAGTCGTAGTCGGTGGGCCACGACGCCGCGATCGAGAACTGCCGCGCGTTGATCAGGCCGTTGTAGGCCGCGGTGGCGCGGTAGCGGTCGAAGCGCGCGGCCACGCTCCGGTGGCCGACGATGCGAGGCCGCGGCCAGCCCTTCTCGGCCGCCTCGGCCAGGAACGGCGGGAGGCCGAAGGCGTGGTCGGCGTGGCCGTGAGTGTAGATGGCCGCGCGCAGCGGCGACGGATCGATCGCGCGTACCGCCGCGAAGGTCCTGGCGCGCGCCGCGTAGTTGGCGGTGTCCACCAGCACGAGTCCACTGCCGGTGCGCACCACGGTGACGTTGGCGAAGGCGTGCAGGAAGAAGACGCCGGGGGCGATCTCCTCGGTCGCGCCGGTGGGCTTCCAGAACTCGCGCGGCTCGACGCCGCCCGACCAGCAGTGCTCGGCCAGCTCGCGGATCCGGCCCATGGCGGCGCCTAGCTTAGCCCGATCTCAGGTGGGGCTCCAGATGTTCCGGCAGCGGGTCTCGGTGACGAGGCAGGCGGAGAGGAAGGCGCCCAGCGCCAGGACCAGGCACAGGACGAAGGCGGCGCGGTAGGCGTCGGCCGAGTACACGCGCACGCCCGCGACCAGGGTGCCGTCCCAGCGGTGATCGAGCACGAGCCCGGTCAGCCACTGGGTCAGGCCGAAGGAGAGAAAGGTGGGCAGGTTGTGGAAGCCCAGCGCCACGCCCACGTGGCGCGGATCGTTCACCTCCCGGATGCACGCGAACACGAGCACGACCACGCTCGAGCCGAGGCCGATGAGGAAGCAGACCGGGGCCAGGAGCGCCGGGGCGAGGGGCGTGGCCGGCGCCACCAGGGGCAGCCAGGCGAGGACGTTGAGGCCGCTGATCGCCACCAGCGGGAGCCGGCGCCGCTCCAGCACCCGATCGGAAAGCCAGCCCACCAGCGGCGCGCCCACGAGCAGGCCCACCGCAGCCAGCGCGATCAGGTTGGAGGCCTGCACCCGCGGCAGACCGTAGACCTGCGTGAGATACGGCACGCCCCACAGCCCCACGAAGGCGGCGAACCCGCCGTAGACGCCGCCCGAGATCAGGCCGGCCGTCCACGAGCGTGGATTGGTCACCACGCTCGGGATCCCCGCGATGACTTCCCGGAGCCCCGGGCCGGCCCCGCCCGAGCGATCGCGCGACGCGTCCCGCCCCTCCGGGCGGTCGCGCACCGACAGGAAGCACGCCACCGCGAGGAGCGCCGTGGTCGCGCCGATGGTGACGAAGGCATTCCGCCAGCCCATCTGCTCGACGAGCAGGGCCAGCGGCGTCGTGCCCGCGAGCGCGCCGAGGGAGCCCACGCTCTGGCTGGCGCCGGCCACGGTCGCGAACTCGTCGGGGCGGAACCACTCCGCGGCCAGCCGCAGGCACGCGATCAGCATCACCGAGGCGCCGAGGCCGACGAGCAGGCGGCCCGCGAAGGCCACGCCGAAGCTCGGGGCGAGGCCGAAGACCATCGCGCCCGCGCTCATGCCGAGCCCGCCCAGCGTCAGGGTCTGCCGCGGGCCCAGGAAGTCGATCAGGCTGCCGCCGGGCAGCGCCATGGCCGCGAAGCAATAGGGATAGATGGCCGACAGCGTGCCGAGCGCCGCCGCGGAGACCGCGAAGGCGGCCATGAGATCGCCCGCCACCACTACCGGCGCGACCCGGTGGAAATACGAGAGGAAGTAGAGGAGGGCGGGAGCGACGAGGACGGCCCAGCGCGCCCGCGGCACTAGATGCTCTTGCTCTTCCGCCACTCCTCGACCTGCTGCCGATGCTCGTGATAGTGATGCCGGCTGTTGAGGTCCACGATCTTGTGGGCAGTCTTGCCCGGGACGTAGCGCTCGTCCGGCACGCCCGCGGCCGCCTGCATGAACGCGGCGTGCGAGGCCTCGAGCTCCCGGAGGATGTCGGGGGTCGGCGCGCTCTTCTTGGCGTCGGCGAAGCGGGCGTTCCAGGCGTCCACGTCGTCGTAGGAGACGCCCTCGGCGATCGGACGCTCGCCACGGCGCAGGCGCTCGAGCGCCGGCCCCATCTCGCGGTGCCAGCCCGAGATGTGGGCGACGATGTCGCGCGCGCTCCAGGTCCCGAGCCAGATCTCACGCATCTGCGGCTCGCTCAGGCCCACGAGCGCGCGCTTGAAGGCCGCGAACTCCGTCTCCGCTTCGCTCAGCAGGGTCGTCTTCTCTGACATCGAGTCCTCCTGGGGCCGCTCAGTCGGCGCCGCGGGGCGGGATGCGCTTGTAGAAGAGCAGCTCGCGGACGCCCTGGGGCAGGTTGTCGATGTGGCCGCTGGGTTGAAAGCCGAGCGCGGTGTGCATGCGGATCGACGTGGCGTTGGTCTCCTCGGTGGAGGAGAACAGGCGCGGGGTGGGCGACACCGCCTCCACCGACTTGAAGAACTCGCGCGCGATGCCCTTGCCGCGAAAGTCCTCGCGTACGACGACCAGGCTGACGAAGGTGCACTGGAAGAAGTCGACCCGGTAGGCGAGAAAGCCGATCACCTCGCCCTCCGCCTCCGCCACGATCAGGTGGTGCCGCTCCATGTGGGAGCGGATGAAGGCGCCCGCGCGCTCCTCCCCGAGAACCTGGGCGGCGAGGGTGGTGCAGCCGATCGCATCCGCCACCCGCGGCAGGCGAACCTCGATCACTAATAGGTGCCGGGGCGGATCTGCTTGTAGAGCTCCTTGAGCTTGTCGGCGGTGAAGCCCGGGCTCTGGCAGACCGAGATGATCTTGCGCTCGTCGGCTTCCACCTTGGCGATGGCCTCGGGGATCTTCGCGGCGATCTCCTGGGGAATCGTGCACACCCCGTGCTGATCGCCGTGCACCAGGTCGCCCGGCTTGACCCAGACGCCGCCCACCTTGACCGGGATGCCGAAGTCCACCATGTGCACGTTGGCGTGCGAGACCGAGACGTGGGCGGCGCAGAACTGGAAGCCGAGCGCCCGCACCTCGTCGAGGTCGCGCACCGAGCCGTCGGTGACCACGCCCACGCAGCCGAGCGCGCGGTGGATGTTGGCCTGCACCTCGCCCCACTGGGCCCCCTGGCCGCGCGGGTCGTCGAGGTCGTGCACCACGATCACCCGCGGCGCCGGGATGGTCATGACGTAATCCCACCAGCCGTAGGTGCTGGCCCGGTGGCCCTCGATGGGCCCGGCCTCGGCCCGGATGAGGCAGGGGACAGCGTAGCCTACCATCGGCCCCATCTCGGGGAAGAGGGTCCGGATGCTCGACGAGAGGTTGCCCTGCTCGCGCGGGCGCACCTTGAAGGTCTCGATGGCGTTGGCGACGCTGGGGCTGGTGATCTTCTTGAGCGCTTCGACCTCTTGTGTGGTGAGGGGCACGGTGTCCTCCGTGTGGGGTTGACGGTTCGGTCGGGTCAGATAGTGCCCTTTCGGCGCTCCGTGAGCAACTGCTCGAGCTCCGGGATGACCTGGCGCACCCCGCTCATGTTGGGATTGATGCGCAGCGCGCGGCGGAAGTAGGCGAGGGCGCGCTCGGGCTCGTCCAGGCGGAGGTAGATCTGCCCGTAGCCGGCCAGGACACCGAAGTGGACCGGGTTGCGCTTGAGCACCTCGTCACAGTCGTGGAGCGACTTCTCGTTCTCGCCCATCAGGAAGTAGACGGTCGCGCGCTTGTTCCAGGCCTCCGCGAAGTCCGGCTTCCGCTCGATCACCTTGGTGAACGTCTCCACCGCGGCGGGCCCGTCGCCGTGGCTCATCTGCTCGATGCCGATCTGGAGCAGGCCGTCGGCGTCCGCGTCGCCGGAGCGGCTCCACACCTTCCAGACCGAGTGCTCGGCGAGGACGCGCACCACCTCGTCGCCGTCGGACAGCGCGCCGAGCAGGACGGGGGCGTCCGCCATGACGCCGAGCTCGCCGAGCCAGGCGGCCGCGCGCCGGCGCGTCTCCACGTCGGGGCTCTTGATCTCGGCGAGCGCCTGCTCGCGGGTGAGAGGGGCACTCTTGGGCTGGGCGGAGGCGGGGACGGCGAGCAGTCCCAGCGCCAGCGCGAGGACGACCAGGCCCGCGGCGGCGCGGCTCACGAGCGCCCCACCAGCTTCAGGAAGGCGTTCTCGTCGAGCGTGGCGACGCCCAGGCGCTTGGCATCCTCCGCCTTGGAGCCCGCGTCGAGGCCGACGACGACGTAGTCGGTCTTCTTCGACACGGAGCCGATGACCCGGCCGCCCAGCCGGATGATCAGGTCCTTGGCCTGGTCGCGGCTCAGGCTCGCGAGCCCCCCGGTCAGCACCAGGGTCTTGCCGTCGAGCGGCTTCGGCCCCTCGGTGTGGCCTTCCTCGATCATGACCACGCCCGCCGCGGCCAGCCGCTCGATGGTGGCGCGGTTGCGCGGCTCGGCGAGGAAGCCCGTCACCGCCTGGGCGATCTGGGGACCGATGCCGTAGATGTCGTTGATGTCGGCCTCGGTCGCGGCGAGGAGGCGCTCCATGGTGCCGAAGCGCGCGGCCAGGAGCTGGGCGGCGCGCTCGCCCACCATCCGGATGCCGAGCGCGTTGAGCAGCCGGGTGAGGCCGCGGGTCTTCGAGGCCTCGATCGTGCGGTGGAGATTCCGGGCCGACTTCTCGGCCATGCGCTCGAGGTCGGCCAGGGTCTCGACGGAGAGGCCGTAGAGATCGGCGAAGTCTCGCACGAGGCCACGGTCCACGAGCTGGCCGATGATCACCTCGCCCAGGCCTTCGATGTCCATGGCCCGGCGCGAGCCCCAGTGAAAGAGGCGCTCCTTGAGCTGGGCGGGGCAGGCGGTGTTCGTGCAGCGCCACACCGCCTCGCCCTCGACGCGGAGGGCGGCCCCGCCGCACGCGGGGCAGTGGCTCGGCATCCGGAACGGCTCGGGCTCGGGGTCCGGCCGCTTCGACGTGACGACCTGGACCAGGTACGGGATGACGTCGCCCGCGCGCTCGATCAGCACGGTGTCGCCCACCCGCACGTCCTTTCGGCGCACCTCGTCCTCGTTGTGCAGGCTCACGTTGGACACCGTGACCCCGGCCAGCTCCACCGGCTCGAGCTGCGCGGTGGGCGTGAGCGCGCCCGACTTGCCCACGTTGATCGTGATGGAGAGCACGCGCGTGGTGGCCTGGCGCGCGGCGAACTTGTAGGCGATGGCCCAGCGCGGATGATGCGCGGTGGCCCCGAGGCGGCGCTGCTGCTCGAGGTCGTCCACCTTCACGACCACGCCGTCGGCGTCGTAGTCCAGCCCGTCGCGCTCGCCCTCGATCCGCCGACAGTAGGCGAGGACGGCTTCCAGGTCCCGGCAGCGCTCGGAGCGCGGGTTTACCCGGAAGCCGCTCTTCTTCAGGGCCTCGAGCCGCTCCCACTGGGAATGGAAGCCGGGCGGCTCGAGCACGCTCACGTGGTAGAGGAAGATCTCGAGCGGGCGGGAGGCGGTCACCGCCGGGTCCTTCTGGCGCACCGCGCCTGCCGCGGCGTTGCGCGGGTTGGCGAAGACGGGCTGCCCCGCCTCCTCCAGGCCCGCGTTGAGCCGGGCGAAGGCCTCGCGCGGCATGTAGACCTCGCCGCGGACCTCGAGCTTGCGCGCGCCCTTCATGGGCCCCGAGAGCGTGGCCGGGATGGACTTGATCGTGCGCAGGTTCTGGCTGATGTCCTCGCCGATGCGGCCGTCGCCGCGCGTGGCGCCTCGGACGAAGCGCCCGCGCTCGTAGAGCAGGGCCACCCCGAGGCCGTCGATCTTGGGCTCGCAGACGTACGCGGGGGCGAGGCCGGGCCCCGCCCGTCGGATCCGCGCCTCGAACTCCTGGAGCTCCTCCACGCTCATCGCGTTGTCCAGCGAGAGCATGGCCACCAGGTGCTCGACCGGCG
Organism: Methylomirabilia bacterium; assembly: GCA_041478145.1. Lineage (GTDB taxonomy): Bacteria > Methylomirabilota > Methylomirabilia > Rokubacteriales > CSP1-6 > CAMLFJ01. Next base: position 1,209 of record JBGOVO010000149.1, on the reverse strand, counting down.
CGAAGGTCTCCGCCCGCCGCCCCCCCGGCCGCTGGGTCGGGCTGTCCGGCGTGACCAGCTCCGGGTGCGTCTGCTCGAGGGCCACCAGCTCGCGCCAGAGCCGGTCGTACTCGGCGTCGCTGACCTCGGGGCGGTCCTCCGCGTAGTAGAGGTGGTTGTGCCGGTTGATCTGCTCGCGCAGCTCGTCGAGTCGCGCGCTGACGTCGGCCGGGGCGCTCATGGCGGTCCTCAGGATAGCAACCGGCCCCGACGCGCGCCATCTCCCTCTCCCCTCTGGGGAGAGGGCAGGGTGAGGGGATACGCTATTTCGTCGTCGGCGGGCGCGGCGCGCCCCGGAGGGACTGCTCCAGCTCCGGGGTCACGCGGCGCATCTGGTCGGTGATGCGCGCGGCGTCGACGGCGGTGCCCACCACGCGGGGTGTGATCAGGAGGATCAGCTCGGTCTTCTCGATCGTGGTCTGGACGGAGCCGAAGAGGTAGCCCAGGATCGGGATGCGGCTCAGCCACGGGATCCCGGTGCGGATCCGCGTGCGCTTGTTCTGGATGAGGCCGCCGAGCACCAGGGTCTGGTTGTTCAGCAGCACCACGGAGGTCTCGGCTTCGCGCTTCGTGAAGCGGGGCGAGTTGATCGGCGGCGGCTCGTTCTCGCCGACCTCGTTGACCTCCTGCTTGACGTCCAGCGCCACCGTGCCCTGCTCGCCGATGCGCGGGGTGACGGTCAGGATGATGCCGGCGTCCTTGTACTCCACGGTCTGGGTGATGGCGTTGCCGGTGATGCCGCCGGTGGCCACCGGCACCTGCTGGGAGGTCACGATGGGCACGGAGGTCGAGACATTGATGATCGCCTTCTTGTTCTCGGCGGTCATGATGGAGGGGTTCGACAGCACATTCACCTTGTTCTCGCTGGCCATCGCGTTGAGCGCGGCCAGGAACTTGTCCGCCGCGAAGGTGAAGAAGTTGAAGCCCAGGGGGACCGCGCCCCCGAGCGGAATCAGGCTCTGGGCGGGGCGACCGGGAAGCAGGCCCGACGGGGAAGAGCTCACGTCGTAGCGGCCGGACCGGACGGCCCACTCGACGCCGAGCTTGGTGTCGTCGGTCAGCGTGACCTCGGCGGCCAGCACCTCGATCAGCACCTGGCGCGGCATCCGGTCGAGCTTCTTGATCGTCTCCTCCATCTCCTTCCAGAGCCGCGGGTAGGTGGTCACGATG
>JBGOVO010000357.1:0-4184 GCA_041478145.1 Methylomirabilia bacterium | reverse complement strand
CGGTCTGCGCACGACGGGCCACGCGTCGCGCAGCATCGGCGACGCGCCGGCGGCGGGGCCGACCAACTTCTACCTCGAGCCGGGCCCCCACACGCCCGAGGCGATCGTCGGCTCGGTGCGCTCGGGCCTCTACGTGACCGAGCTGATCGGCTTCGGTGTGAACCAGGTGACGGGAGACTACTCCCGCGGAGCCAGCGGGCTCTGGATCGAGAACGGCGAGCTGGCCTACCCGGTGGAGGAGATCACGATCGCGGGCAACCTGCTCGACATGTTTTTCGCCGTGGAGGGGGTGGGGAACGATCTGGTGTTCCGGGATCGCACCGCCGCCCCGACCTTGCTCATCGGGAAGATGACGGTGGCCGGATCATGATCATCGACAGCCACTGCCACCTGCACGACCCGGCCTTCGCGGACGTCCGGGGCACGGTCATCCGGGCCACCGAGCACGACGTGTGGGGCGTGGTGGCGGTCGGCTGCGATCTCGCCACCAACGAACGCACGCTGCGGGCGGCCGCCGACAATGCCAAGGCGGTGTGGCCCGCGCTCGGCTTCCATCCGGAATGGAAGCTCACCACCGAGGACCTCGAGGCGGTGGAAGACCAGATCCGCGCGAACCACGCGCGGCTGATCGCGATCGGCGAGGTGGGGCTTCCCTGGTACGGACTCGAGGCGGCGGCCGACGCCGACGGGGTCCGCCGGCAGGCGAGGGAGCGGCTCGATCGGATGCTCGAGCTCGCCTGCCGCTTCGACCTCCCGGTGATCCTGCACGCCCCTCACGGCGCGGCGGCGGACGCGGTGGCCGCGCTCAAGCGCAAGGGCGTGGAGCGCGCGGTGTTCCACTGGCACAAGGCGTCCGAGGAGACCACCCGCGAGATCGTGGACGCGGGCTATCTCGTCTCGGTCACGCCGGAGGTGGTCTATCGCGATCGGGACCGCGAGCTGGTGGAGCGCGTGCCCCTCGAGTCGCTGCTGGTCGAGAGCGACGCGCCCTGGCCCTATCAGGGCGAGTTCGAGAACATCACCTCCGGCCCGTGGCTCGTCGCGCGGGTGGCCGAAGAAGTGGCGAAGATCAAGCGGCTGCCGGTCGACGAGGCGAGGTACCAGCTCACCGTCAATACCTGCCGCGTCTTCGACATCGTCTGGGCGTGACCCTCCACCGCTTCACGGTCACCGTCGGCGCCGCCGACGTGGTGGGCGTCCTCCATCTCCCGGAGCGCCGGCCCAGCGCCTGCGTGGTGGCCTGCCACGGGATGGGCGCCTCGAAGGACAGCGACAAGTACCTGCTCCTCGGGCGCGAGCTGCCCGCCGCGGGACTCGCGCTCGCGCGCTTCGACTTCCGCGGCGGCGGCGAGTCGGGCGGGCTCTACCAGGAGGCGACGATCGAGACGCGGGTGGCGGATCTCGAAGCGGTCCTGGACCATCTGGCCAAGCGGCCCGAGCTGGACGGCCGCTTCGGGCTCCTGGGCTCGAGCCTCGGCGGGTACGTGGCTCTCTGGGCGGCGAGCCGCGCCGCCGCGGCCGCCCCGCTTCCCGTCGTGACCTGGAATGCGCCGGCCTCCCTGCGCGATCTGCCGGGCGCGGACCCGGCGGCGGCGGGCGCGGCCCTCGTCGCCGAGGTCAGGCGCGGCGAGTGGGCGGAGGCTCCCGCCGGGCTCTCGCGCGTGCTGGTCGTCCAGGCCGACCGCGACGAGGTGGTGCCGCCCGCGCACGGCCACGCGCTCTTCGCGCGCGCCCGGGAGCCGCGGCGCCTGCACGTCATCGCGGGCGCCGATCACCGCCTCTCCGACGCGGACCATCGCCGGGAAGCCCTCGAGGAGAGCCGTCGCTGGCTGCTGGCGCACCTGGCCCAGGCGGACTCGCCCGGGAGGACCCGATGATCGACGCGGCCCGGCTGAAAGAGGAATTCCTGGAGCTGGTCTCCATCTCGAGTCCCTCGAAGCGCGAGGGCACGATCGCGCGGCGGCTCGAGGCGATCCTCAAGAGCATGGGGGCGAGCGTGGAGGTGGACGGCGCGGGGGAGCAGGTCGGCGGCGATACCGGCAACCTCCTTGCCCGCTTCCCGGGCAACACGCCCGGCGCGCCGCCCTTCCTGCTCTCGGGGCACATGGACACGGTGGGGCCGGCCGAGGCCATCCATCCGGTGGTCGAGGGCGACCTGGTGCGCACCGACGGCAGCAGCGTGCTGGGGGGCGACGACAAGGCCGGCGTGGTGGCCATCCTGGAGGCGATCCGGGTGCTCCGCGAGCGCCGGATCCCGCACGGGGACCTCGAGGTCGCGCTGACCATCTGCGAGGAGTACGGCCTCCTCGGCGCCAAGCACTTCGACACCGGGCGCCTCCGGTCGAAGCGGGGACTCGTGCTGGACGTCGACGGGGTCTGCGAGCTGATCACGCGCGCCCCCGCCGCCAACCGGCTGACCTTCACCGTGAACGGCCTCGCCGCCCACGCCGGGATCTGCCCGGAGCAGGGGATGAGCGCGATCCGCATCGCGTCCGAAGCCATCGCGGTGATGAAGCTCGGCCGACTGGATGCGGAGACCACCGCGAATCTCGGCATCATCCAGGGCGGGCTGGCCGGCAACATCGTGCCCGCGTCCGTGACCGTGCGGGGCGAGACGCGCAGCCTGAGCCTGGAGAAGCTCGAGGCGCAGACCGCGCACATGCGGCGCTGCTTCGACGAGGCGGCGGCCCGGCACGCGGTGCGGGTGGGCGACCGGCGCTACCAGGCCCGGGTGGAAGCGCAGGTGGACCCGCAGTACGGCCGGCTCGACATCTGCGACGACGCCGGGATCGTCCGGCTGGTCCAGTCGGCGGCGGGCGCGATGGGCCGGCCGTGCGCCACGCGCGGCACCGGCGGCGGCTCCGACGCCAACGTCTTCGCGGAGCGCGGCCTCGAGGTCGCCAACCTGGCCTGCGGGATGCGCGAGATCCACACCGTGAACGAGTGGGTAGACGTCCGGGACCTCGTGCTCACCGCCGGGCTGGTCGTCGAGACCGTTCGCCTCAACGCCGCGGTCTGACGACCTCGCCCCGCTCGCCATCCGGCTGACCTAAGATTGCGATGAGCGATAGGCTCGATCTCACGCCGGGCCTGGGTGCCGACCGGCCGACCATCCTCGTCGTCGAGGACGACCCGCGCATCCGCGACCTCCTGTCTGGCCTCCTCGGCACGCTCGGCTATCGGCTGGTCATGGCCGCCTCCGCCGAGCAGGCGCTCGACACCCTCAACGTGGTGAGGCCGGACCTGGTGCTCACCGACGTGCACCTGGGCGCGCTGAGCGGGATCGAGCTGTGCGCCCGGCTCAAGGGCGATCCACGCTACGAGCTGATGCCCGTCGTCATCCTGACCGCGGTGGGTGACCTCGAGGCGCGGGTGGCCGGGCTCGCGGCGGGCGCCGACGACTTCTTCACCAAGCCGGTGGAGTTCGTCGAGCTCCGCACGCGGCTGACCGCGCTCCTGCGGGTGAAGATGCTGCTGAGCCAGCTCGATCGGGCGGAGGCCGTCATCACCACGCTGGCCCTGACCATCGAGGCGCGCGATCCGTACACCCTCGGCCACTGCGACCGCCTCTCGCGCTACGCGGTGGCGGTCGGCCTAGCGCTCGGGCTCGATCAGGAGATGGTGCGAGCCCTCCGGCTGGGCGGCTACCTCCACGACCTCGGCAAGATCGCGGTGCCCGACGGCATCCTGCTCAAGCCCGGCCCGCTCGATCCCGTCGAGCAGGAGCGCATTCGCGCGCATCCCGGGGCGGGCTCGGACCTGGTGCTGGGGTTGCGGAGCATGGAGCTGGTGCGGCCCATCATGCGGCACCACCACGAGAAGTGGGACGGCTCCGGCTACCCGGATCGGCTCAAGGGGGAGGCCATCCCGCTCGGCGCCCGCATCATCTCCGTCGTGGACGTGTTCGATGCGCTGCACACCGACCGGCCGTACAAGGCCGCGATGCCTCGCTCCGAGGCGGTGTCCTTGCTCATCCGCGAGACCGACGCCGGCTACTGGGATCCCCGCATCGTCGAAACCTTCCTCGACATCCTCCGCCACTACAAGCACGACGCGTAGTCCGCTGATCCGCCGCCGAGGGGCGGAGGGGGGGCGGGGGGGGGCGCGGGCCCCCCCCCCCCGCCACCCGCCCGGCGGGGGGGGGGGCGCACGCACAGCCCAGGGCCGGCGGGCAGCGGCCGCGG
>JBGOVO010000094.1:0-11236 GCA_041478145.1 Methylomirabilia bacterium | reverse complement strand
GTCCCGCACCACCTTGACCACCTGCTGGCCGGGGGTGAGTGACTGCAGCACGTCCTGACCGACCGCCTTGACGCGGACGCGCTCGACGAAGGCCTTCACGACCTTGAAATTGACGTCGGCCTCCAGCAAGGCCACGCGCACCTCGCGCAGGGCCTCCTGGATGTTCTCCTCCGTCAGCCGGCCGAACCCACGAAGCCGGTCGAGGATTCCGGTCAGACGACTGGTCAGGCTGTCGAGCATCGTGTTACCACCTGGAGAATGGTTCTGGAAACGCTAAAGGATACTGACGAGATACGGGAAAGTCAAGCCCTTTTCACTACTTCCGAAGCACTCCGCAGCGCGGCGACGGCCGCCCCCGGGTCGGGGGTGCCGAAGATGGAGGACCCGGCCACCAGCACCGTGGCGCCGGCCTGGGCCAGGGGCCCGGCATTGGCCGCCTTCACGCCGCCGTCCACCGAGATCAGCACGTCCCGCCCCGTGAGCAGGGTCCGGAGCCGACGGATCTTCTCGTAGGCCGTCGGGATGAACGACTGGCCGCCGAAGCCCGGATTGACCGACATCACCAGCACCAGGTCGAGGTCGTCCAGCACGTACTGAAGGACCTCGGGCGGGGTCGACGGGTTGAGCGCGACGCCCGCCTTGGCGCCCGCCTCCCGGATCAGGCTGAGGGCGCGCTCCAGATGCGCGCAGGCCTCCGCGTGGACGGTCAGATAGTCCGCGCCCGCCTTCACGTAGGTCTCGACCCAGCGCTCGGGCTCCTCGATCATCAGATGCACATCGAGCGGCAACCTGGTGCGCTTCCGGATCGATTCGATCACCGGCGGCCCGATGGTGAGGTTGGGCACGAAGTGGCCGTCCATGACGTCGACGTGGAGCTGGTCGGCGCCGGCCGCCTCGACGCGCGCGATGGCGTCGCCCAGCGCGGCGAAGTCGGCGGACAGGATGCTGGGCGCGATCCTCATGCTGCGACCTTACCCGAAAGCCGCGAAGGCTGCAAAGGGCCGCGCCTCCGCGGCGGTCACGACCGGGCCGCCCGGACCAGCCGAACCGCGGTGAAGCCGTCGGTGCCGTGGACCTGGGGCAGGCAGCGGATCACGCCGCCCGCGTCCGGTGCCACCGGGAAGTTCGCCGGGGCGTCCACCCGCCAGTCGCGATGGGCCTCGAGGAACGCGTCCACGATGGCGTCGTTCTCCTCGGGCTCGAGCGAGCACGTGGCGTAGACCAGGCGGCCACCCGGCTTCGCGAGCGCGGCCGCCGCGGTGAGAATGCCCTGCTGCTTCTCGGCCAGGCGGCCCAGGTCGGATGCCTCGCGCTTCCACTTCACGTCGGGGCTTCGGCGCAGCACCCCCAGGTTCGAGCAGGGGGCGTCCACCAGCACGCGGTCGCACCGATTCTTCCAGCGCCCGGACACCGCCGCCACGCCACCGGTGTGGGCCTCGACGATGCTGACGCCCAGGCGCGCCGCCGCTTGCGTCAGCAGCCGCAGCCGGGCCGTGTTCGGATCCATGGCGACGATGCGCCCGCGATTGCCCATGAGCTGGGCGAGGTGGGTGGTCTTGGTCCCGGGGGCCGCGCACACGTCCGCCACCAGCTCGCCCGGCTGGGGATCGAGCAGCCGCGCGATCAGCATCGAGGCCTCGTCCTGGATGGAGCACCAGCCGCCCGCGAAGGCGGCCCAGCGGCCGACGGCGCCCCGTCGCACCGTCAGTCCCTCGGGTGCGAGCGGGGTGGGATCGGTCTCGGCCAGCTCCTCGTCGCGCAGCCGCGCGGCCAGATCTTCCCGCGAGATGCGGAGCGTGTTGGCGCGGATGGTCACGGGGGGGCGCTCGTTCAGCGCGGCCATGAGCCGCTCCGCCTCGTCCGGGCCATAGCGGGTGATCCAGCGCGCGGCCATCCAGTCCGGGAACGACCAGCGGATGCCGGCGGCCTCGACCGGATCGGCGGGCAGCCGCGGCGGGGCGGGGGCCCGCGTGAAGGACCGCAGCACCGCGTTGACGAACTCCGCGGGCCCGGGCACGCGGGACTTGAGCCGCGCCACGCTCACCGCCTCGTCGACCGCCGCCCAGCGGGGCACGCGGTCCAGGAAGAGGAGCTGATACGCGGTGAGGCGCAGCAGCGCCCGCACCCAAGGATCGAGCTTGGCGAGCGGCCGGTTGAGATGCGGGGCGAGCCGCCAGTCCAGATGGCGGCGCCAGCGGAGCGTGCCGTAGACGATCTCGGTGCAGAGCGCCGCGTCTCGGGGGTCGAGGCGCGCGCGCTCGAGCGCGTGGTCGAGGGCGATGTCGGCGAAGGCGCGGTCCCGCTCGACGCGGATCAGGATGTGCAGGGCCTCGTAGCGCGCCTGCGAGACGGGCCCCGCCTTGAGCACCGGGCTCACGGGGCGGGCTCGCTGACGCGCGCGCCCGCGTGGAGGCGCGCGCCGCGGAGGAAGTCGGGCCAGGGCATGGCCTTGCGGTTCTCCGGCTGAACCTCGAGGGGAAGGAGGAAGCCGTCGCCGGTCGCGACGCACAGGGCCCCCTCACCCTGCCCTCTCCCCTCAGGGGAGACGGGAGAGGGGAGCAGGGTGCCGGGCGGCGAGGTCGCAACGCCGGGCAGGGCCCTGGCGCGCCAGACCAGGAGACGCCCGGCGGGCGTCATCAAGCTGGCGCCCGGCCAGGGGTTGCAGCCGCGGACCCGGTTGACCAGGCCGGAAGCGGCCTCGGTGGGCCGCAGCCAGCCGTCCTCCTTTCTGAGCCGCGGAGCCAGCGTGGCCCGCGCCGGGTCCTGGGGGATGCGCGGCAGCGTGTCGATCTGCTCGAGCGTCCGCAGCAGCAGGTGCGCGCCGATCTCGGCGAGCCGCGCCGACAGCTCCCCGGCGGTCTCCTCCGGACCGATGAGGGTCGCTTCGCGCAGCAGCATGGGGCCGGTGTCCATGCCCGGGTCCATCTGGAAGGTGGTGATCCCGGTCTCCGTCTCGCCGCGGATGATGGCCCACGCGATCGGCGCGGCCCCGCGATAGCGGGGCAGGAGCGACGCGTGGACGTTGATGGAGCCGCGCGCCGGCACGTCGAGCACGGCCTTGGGCAGGATCTGGCCGAACGCCGCCACCACCGCGATGTCGGCCCCGTACTCGGCGAGACGCTCCGGCCAGCCGGGATCGCGCAGCCGCGGGGGCTGCACGACCGGCACGCCGGCTTCGAGCGCGCGACGCTTCACCGGCGAGGCGGTCAGGGGCCGGCCGCGGCCGGCGGGCTTGTCGGGCTGGGTGATCACGACCACCACCTGGTGGTGCGCGAGCAGGCGGTCGAGCGTCGGCAGGGCGAAGGCCGGGGTGCCGTAGAACAGGACACGGAGCCCCGGTCCGCTAGAGGGCGAAGGCGTGGTGCGCCGTCTCCTTGGGGAAGCCTTCCTTCTGGATCTTCTTCTTGATGCGGTCGCGCGTGACCGGGGGCAGCCGGTCGATGAAGAGGATGCCGTCCAGGTGATCCAGCTCGTGCTGCACCACCCGCGCCTTGAGCCCGCTCGCCTCGAACGAGACCGGCTTGCCCTCCACGTCGAGCGCCGACACCGTGATCGACTTGCTGCGCTCGACCTCGGCGAAGATACCCGGAAGCGAGAGGCAGCCCTCTTCCTCGCGGACGGTGCCGCTCCGGCTTTCGATCACCGGGTTGAGCAGGGCCTGGGCGCCGCCCTTGCCGTCGTCCATCACGAGGATGCGGTGGGGCAGCCCCACCTGGGGCGCGGCCAGCCCGATTCCCACCTGGTGCCACATCGTCTCGGTCATGTCGGCGATGACGCGCTTGATCTCCGGCGTGATCTCGCGCACCGGCGCGGCCGCCTGCCGCAGGACCGGGTCGCCGTAGAGCCTCACCGTCAGCAATGCCACGGGCTTCTTCCCCTCCTCTCGATCGCCTGGCCCTCAGCCATTCGCCTGAGGGTCCATCTCTACTTCTACCACACCGGCCGAGCCCCGGCGTCGCCCGAGGAAGGGCGCCAGCGCCGGCCCGAGGAGGTGGGGCAGATCGGCCGGCCCCTTGATCACGAAGCGCCACCGGCGGTTGCGCGCACTGGCCGAGCTCGCGGGCGCGGGTGGATAGACCGTGAGCCCGGCGATACCCCGCAGGGCCGCCGCGCAATCGGCGGCCAGCGCGCGCGCCCGGGCGTCCTCACGGGCCCGCGCGGAGATCTCGCAGAGTCGGCGGAACGGCGGGTAGCCCAGCTCGGCGCGGAACCGCAGCTCCTCCTCGTAGAAGCGCGCGCGGTCCTGCTCCTGCACCGTCCGGACCGCGTAGTGGTCGGGATGCTGGGTCTGGACGACGACGCGCCCGCCGGGCAGCACCGTCTCCGCGGCCGCCCACAGGAGCTGCCAGGTCCGCTCACCCGCGCGGAAATCGGGCACCCGCAGCAGCCCATCCAGCGCGACGAAGCCGACGCAGCCCACCGAGCGCGCGGGCAGCGCCCGCAGCAGCGCCGGCGTCCCGATCACCACCTGGGCCTCGAGGCTCTGCCGCGAGACGGAAAGCCGCGGGAAGCGGCGGACCACCGAGGTCTGCACTCGCTCCGCATCCCAGCCGAACGGGGAGAGCCGGTGCCCGCCGCAGGCCGGACAGTGCTCGGGCGGCGCCTCGGCGCGGGCGCAGAGCGGGCAGCGCAGCTCCCGCCGATCCCGTGCGAGCGACTGCGCCACGCCGCAGTCGGGGCAGCGGAGGATGGCGCCGCACTCGTCGCAGGCGAGCGCGGCGGCCCGGCGGCTGACGATGAGCGCGGCCCGGCGGCCCTGCCGCGTCGTCTCCTCGATGGCGCGGGTCAGCGGCAGCGTGAGCGGGTGATTGCGCAGGATGCCGCGCGTATCGGCGGTGAGGACGGCGGGCCACGGCGCGGGCTCCGCCTCCCGCCGAACGATCTGCTTGTTCTGCGCGCGCCACCAGGTCTCGGCCGATGGCGTCGCGGAGAGCAGGAGGAGGCGGCTGCCGTCGAGAGCGGCGCGCTGCCCGAGCAGGTCACGCGAGTGGAGCCGCGGCGCCCCCGGCGGCTTGTGGGCCGGATCGTGCTCGTCGATGAGCGCGAGCGTGGCCGGCGGCGGCAGCGGCGCGAGCAGGGCCGAGCGCGTGCCGACCACCACGCGGCTCCGCCCGCGGGAGGCCGCGAACCAGGCGCGGCGGCGCTCCGCCTCGCCGACGCCGCTGTCGAGCCGAGCCGCGTCGAGCCTCCGGGCCCAGCGCGCGGCCGCCTCGCGGTCGGGCGCGATGACGAGCGCGGCGCCCGGCTCGCGCTCGAGGCACTCCGCGAGCTGCGCGTCGCGTCGATGGTCCGTCCAGAGCTCCGGCGGGCGTGCGGGCCCGGGCGGCGGCGCCGCGGGGGGCGACACGGTCTCGGCGGCTCCGGACCGCGGGGGTGGCGGCAGTAGCGAGAGCAGGGTGGAGCCCCACGAGGAGAGGCTCTCGGCGGCGGCCCAGCGTCCCAGAGCGAGGGCCGCGTCCGAGAGGATCGCCACCGGCTCGACGGCGCGTTGAAGCGCCTTCAGCCCGGTCGCGTCTCCCTCCCGCAGGGCGACGATCACGCCGACCCGACTCCGGCCCTGCAGCGGCGCGCTGACCCGCTGCCCGCGACTCACCGCGAGCCCGCCCGGCACCAGATACGAGAAGGGATGATCCAGCGGAATGTCAAAGACGACGTCTGCGATCACGCTCCGGCGCTCGCTCGCGCATCGTACTCGCGGCGGGCCAGCTTGAGGTCGTCCCAGGCCATGCGCTTGAACTCCTGCCCGGGATTGCGCAGCAGGAAGGCGGGGTGGAAGGTGGGCACGAGCACGCCGGCCCGGTACGGATACGTCTTCCCGCGCAGCCGGGTGATGCCTTCTCTCGTGCCGAGCAGGGTCTGCGCGGCGAAATTGCCCAGCGCCAGGATGACGTGGGGCCGAATCGTGTCGATCTGCGCCATCAGGAAGGGGCTGCAGGCCGCGACCTCGTCCGGCTCCGGATTGCGGTTGCGCTCGGGGCGGCACTTGACCACGTTGGCGATGTAGCAGTCGCGCTCGCGGTCGAAGCCCACCGAGGCGAGCATCCGGGTGAGGAGGTGGCCCGCGCGCCCGACGAACGGCAGCCCCTGCTTGTCTTCTTCTTCCCCCGGCCCTTCGCCCACCACCATGAGCCGGGCCCGGGCATTGCCCGAGCCGAACGCGACGTTCGTGCGGCTCTTGCAGAGCTTGCAGAGCTGGCAGCCCTGCCGCGCGCGCTCCTGGTCGCGCAGGGCGTCGGCGGGATCGGGGAACGGCACGGTGGCGAGTACCAGGTCCCGCAGCCCGAGATCGCGGTGATGCCGGAGGGTGTCGGCGAGCCCGCGCAGGGCCTCCGCCACGGCCTCCCGCGGGTCGCTCATCGGGCTAGTGGGCGGCGCGGTTGGAGGTCTCGGCGCGATGGCCCGCGCGCAAGCCCAGCACGCGGTCGAGGATGGCGTCGGCGACATCCAGCTTGCTCATCTTGGGCAGATCGGCGACGCCCCCCCAGCGGTCGAGCAGCGTGACCTGGTTGTCGTCCGCATCGAAGCCGATGCCCTTCACGCTGACGTCGTTGGCCACGAGGAGATCGACGCCCTTGGCCTGGAGCTTGGCGGCCGCGTTCGCCCGCACGTCGTTGGTCTCGGCGGCGAAGCCCACCAGGAACGCGTGGCCCTTGCGGGCGGCCAGCTCCTTCAAGATGTCCGGGTTCGGTGCCAGATCGAGGGTGAGATCCTCGTCCTTCCTCGACTTGATCTTGGTCGCGCTCGGCCGCTTGACGCGGTAGTCGGCCACCGCCGCCGCCTTGATGACGATGGTGGCACGGCCGAGATGCTGGAGCGCGGCTTCCCGCATGTCCTCCGCGGTCTGCACGGGCACGTAGACCGCTCCCGCGGGCGGCGTGAGCGGCGTGGGGCCGGAGATCAGGATCACCTCGGCGCCGCGGCGCAGCGCGGCAGTCGCGACGGCCTGGCCCATCTTGCCCGACGACCGGTTGGAGATGTACCGCACCGGGTCGATGGGCTCGCGCGTCGGCCCCGACGTCACCAGCACGCGCTCGCCGGCCAGGTCGCGGCGCGGGGCGAGCAGGCGCTCGAGCGCCTCCAGGATGGCGTCGGTCTCGGGCAGCCGGCCCCGGCCCGAGAGGCCGGAGGCGAGCGCACCCGCGTCGGGCTCCAGCACCGTGACCCCGCGCTCGCGGAGCGTGCCGACGTTCGCGGTCACCGCCGCGTGGTCCCACATCCCACCGTCCATGGCCGGGGCCATGAGCACCGGACAGCGGGCCGCCAGCAGCAGGGTCGTCAGGAAGTCGTCGGCGATGCCGTGCGCGGCCTTGGCCAGGAGGTTGGCGGTGGCGGGGGCGACGACCAGGGCGTGGGCCCGCTCGGCCAGCGCCACGTGCTCGACCGCATCCGGGCTCTGGGGATCGAAGAGATCGGAGAGCACGGGCCGGCCCGAGAGCGTCCGGAACGTGAGCGCACCCACGAAGCGCTCCGCGTGGGCGGTGGTGACCACCGTGACGCGTGCGCCCAGCCGGGTCAGCTCGCGCAGCAGGTAGACGGCCTTGTAGGCCGCGATGCTGCCGGTGACGCCGAGGATGAGGTCTTTGCCTTGGAGGCTCACTGCGGACTCTCCTCTAAGTCTTTAAGCTTTTCAGCTGCGGGGGCCCAGAGATGGCCCCCGCACTCCCCCCGGCCGCGGACACTCGTTTGAGGTTTGGCTCTCGCTGTTGCTTCTAGCTTTTGGGGGCGTCTTCTTCTTTTACGCGGTAGCCGACGCGGGACTCGGCGATCTCTTCGAGCGCGGTGCTGGTGGGCTTCTTGTGCTTCGTCTCCACCTGGGCCTTGGCGCCGCGGTTGAGCTGGCGGGCGCGCTTGGCGGCCAGCACCACGAGCATGTAGCGGTTGGACACGTTGTCGAGGGACTTCTCGAGGGATGGAAACGCCATCACGCTGGAACCTCCATGTCGGGGAATCTCAGGGTCAGTCGGCTCGTGCGGCAGCGCTCGGCCTGGATGATGGTCGCGAGCTGGTCCACCGCGTCCTTCACGTCACGGTTGATGATCAGGTAGTCGTATTGCCGCCAGGCCGCGATCTCTTCTCGGGCGCGGCTCAGCCGGCGGGCGATGTCCCCCGGGGAATCGCTCTTGCGCTCCCGCAGCCGCGCCTCCAGCTCCGCCATCGACGGCGCCATGATGAACACCGACACCGCTTCCGGATAGCGCTGCCGGAGCTGCCGGGCCCCGTGCGTGTCGATGTCGAGCAGCACGTCGAGGCCGCGGCTGAGCGCGCTTTCGAGGGCCTTCGCGGGCGTGCCGTAGAGGTGGCCGTGCACCTGGGCCCACTCCGCGAACTCGTCGCGGCCGCGCATCGCGGTGAACTGGCCCTCGGTCACGTAGAAGAAATCGGTTCCGTGCGTCTCGCCGGGCCGCGGGTCGCGCGTGGTGTAGGAGACGGAGTAGTAGAGATCGGGTACGAGAGAGCGCACCTCGTGGCAGAGCGTGGTCTTGCCCGCCCCCGACGGGGCCGACACCACCACGAGCGTTCCGCGTCTCTTGATGAGTTGCACCGGTGACTACTCTCTCATATCCGCTCGCCTCGCCTTCGGCTGCGGCTCGCCAGGCTGCTCCGCTCGCCTCGCCTTCGGCGGCAGCTCGCCAAGCTATTCGAGATTCTGGACCTGCTCGCGCATTTTCTCGAGCGCGGACTTGGCCGCGATCACCGCCTGCGAGATCTCGAGGTCGTCCGCCTTGGAGCCGATCGTGTTCACCTCGCGGTGGATCTCCTGGATCAGGAAGTCGAGCATGCGCCCGACCGGACCGTCGCCAGCCAGGAGCGCGGTGAGCTGGGCCAGATGGGCCCGCAGCCGCGCCAGCTCTTCGCTGACGTCGGTCTTGTCCGCCCACACCGCCACCTCGGCGGCCAGGCGGGCCGGGTCGAGCTCCGCGCCCGCCAGCATGGCCTGCATCCGCTCGCGCAGCCGCGCGGCGCGCCGCTCGACCGCCGCCGGCGCCCGCCGGGCCACCGTGTCGACGTACCCCGCCAGGACCGAGCCGAGGCCCGCCAGCTCCTGGGCGAGCGCGGTGCCCTCGGTCTCCCGCCGCTCCACCAGTTCCGCGAGCGCCGCGCTGAGCGCGCGCTCGAGCAGCGTCCAGGCATCTTCGGGTGGGAGCGGTGTCTGCTCCTCGCGGGTCAGGACGCCGGATTGCCCCATCACCCAGCCGAGCGAGGGACCGTCCGCCAGGTCGAGCGCGTCGGCGAGCTTGCGGGCGGCGTCCGCGTACTCCCTGGCCTGCGCGATATTGACGGTGAGCGGGTTCAGCACCGTGCCTTCGGCCGGGGTCACGGTGGCGCTCACGTCGATGCGGCCTCGCTGCACCGCCGCTTGGATCAGCCGGCGCGCGTCCGACTCGAAGCCGCCCAGCCCGCGCGGGAGCTTGAGCGAGACGTCGAGGTGACGGTGATTGACCGACTTGCACTCCACCGTCAGGATGGTGCGCGGGCCCGTCGCCTCCGCCCGGCCATACCCGGTCATGCTGCGGATCATGAACGCCTCGGGTGGCTGGGGGTGACGGGGAACTCGGCCGCTACCATCACCGGACGATAGCCCAAAAAACCTTATGTGTCAACGTCTTTGGGCCAATCATGCGTTGACAGTGGCGGCCCCCGGCGTGTAGCATCCCCCCAGTTTCCCCTAAGGAGGGCTCGCATGGCGGGAGAGTCGGTGGCCGGGCGCTGGACGCGCCGGGACTTCCTCAGGACGGCGGGGCTCGCGGGCGGGGTGGCCGCGTCGACCGGCTGGCCCCGGATCACCCGGGCGCACGGCCTCAAGGCCATCTCGGCCTCGCACAGCGTCTCGACCTTCGTCTACGGGCAGCACCTGGTCGCGGCTCAGAAGAAGTTCTTCGAGGAGGAGGGCGTCAAGACGCCGGACTTCGTGGTGCCGGGCGGCGGCGCCAAGGTCGTGCAGGCCCTCGCGGCGGGGCAGGTGATGTTCGCCCTCGGCGACTCGAATCATCCGCTCAAGATCACCGAGAAGGGTAAGGACGCCCTGATGGTCTTCGCCACCGACACGCGCTGCTCCTACGCCAATATCGTGGTGCGCAAGGAGCTGTGGGACAAGGGGGTGAAGAGCGTGGACGCGCTGGCCGACCAGCGGCTCGTCGGGCGGAAGGCGGTGGTGGCCGCCACCGCGATCGGCTCCGGCACCTACGTCTACGGGGTCTACGTGCTACAGCATACCAAGGCCGCCGACGGGCGGCCCGTCCACGACCACGTGGAATGGGTGGGCGGCGGCGCCTCCACGACCATGCTCGGCGGGCTGAAGGCGGGCAAGTTCGACGCGATCATGGCGGTGCCCGAGTGGCAGTCGGCGGCGGTGGAGGAAGGCTTCGGCAAGCCGGTGTACGACATCCAGGACGAGAAGGCCTGGAACCGTGTCTTCGGCGGGCCCATCCCGGTCACGGTGGGCTACGTGCTCAAGGAGACCATCGAGAAGTCGCCCGACCTGGTGCAGGCCTACGTCAGCGCGTGCTACCGCGCCCAGCAGTGGATCCGCAAGGCGAAGGACGACGAGGTCACCGATCTGCTCTGGAAGCCGTACATGGACACGTTCAAGCGCGAGGTCGTGCTCGATTCCGTCCGCTACTACCGGACCATCTTCGACTGGGACTTCGTGATCGAGGAGAAGGACTACGAGCGCGGCATGAAGGTGTGGGTGCCGACGGCGGTGGAGAAGCCGATCCCCTACAAGCAGGCCGTCGACATGAGCTTCGTGAAGAAGGCGCAGGCGAAATTCAAGTAAGCCCCCGGTAGTGGCGCCGCGCGTCCGCGTGTCCGTCCGGGACCTCTCGAAGACCTTCGGCCAGGGGTCGCGAGAGGTCCGGGCCGTCTCCCCGGTCTCCTTCGACGTCCACGAGCGGGAGTTCGTGGCCATCGTGGGCCCCTCCGGCTGCGGCAAGTCCACCATTCTCAACATGATCGGCGGCCTCGTGGCGCCGTCGAGCGGGGAGATCGTCGTGGACGGACAGCGGATCCACGGCGCGCCGCCGGCCCAGGTCGGCTACGTGTTCCAGAAGGACACCGTCTTTCCCTGGCGCACCGTGGAGCGGAACATCGCGCTCGGGCTCGAGTACCGTAACGTCCCGCCCGCGGAGCGGGCCGCGCGGGTGCGGGAGGCCATCGCGCTGGCCGGGCTGCAGGGCTTCGAGGACGCCTTCCCGGCCACGCTCTCCGGCGGCATGCGGCAGCGGGTCGCGTTGAT
>JBGOVO010000249.1:0-5990 GCA_041478145.1 Methylomirabilia bacterium | reverse complement strand
GTCCCAGTGCGAGAGCGCGACGGCGTCGAGGTGGACGAGCGGCCGGTTCCAGAGGAAGGGCGCGAGCACGCGCTCGCCCACGTCGAACCGCCGCGCGCCGCCGGGGCCGCCGTCCACGAGCAGCCGCGGGCCTTCCGGCAGCTCGATCAGCGCCGCGTCGCCCTGGCCCACGTCGAGGAAGGTCACGCGGAGCATGCGCTCGGTCGGCCGCAGCCACGGCCAGACCGACAGGGCCAGGACGGTGACGACCAGGGCGCCCAGCCCGGCGCGCCGCCACCGGGACGCCAGGGCGGCGGGCGCCAGCCCGAGCGCGCCATACCACGCCACCACGACCGCGGGGCTCGGCGCGGGCAGGTGCACCATGGCGCCGGGCAGCGCGGCCGCGATCCAGACGAGCGCGCGCAGCGCCAGCAGGATCAGCCAGAGGGCGTGGAAGAGCAGCGCGCCGAGCGAGGCCGCGCCGAGCTCGACCAGCAGCGCGACCATGCCGAGGGTGGTGGCCACGCCGGCCAGCGGCACCACCGCGAGGTTGGCGGCGACGCCGATGAGGGAGAGCTGATTGAAGTGCGCCAGCATGAGCGGTGTCACCGCGGCCTGCGCGCCCAGGCTGACCGCCACCGCCGTCGCGAGCCAGGATGGCCAGCCCCGTTCGGCCAGCGCCGCGGTCAGCCACGGCGCCAGATAGACGATGCCGGCGGTTGCCGCAAAAGAAAGCTGGAAGCCGGGCTCCCACAGGTCGCCGGGCCGCCAGAGCAGCAGCGCGAGGACCGCGAGCGCCAGGGCGTTCGGCAGCTGGGACTCACGGTCGATGAGCAGGGCGGCCAGGAGCAGCAGCCCCATGATGGTGGCCCGGAGCACCGACGGCTGCCCGCCCACCACGAGGGCGAAGCCCACGAGGACGAGCGCCGCCACCATGGCCGCGCCGCGGCGCCGGACGCCGCACATCGCGAGCCCGCCGAAGACCGCGCCGGCCAGCAGCGCCACGTTGAAGCCGGACACCGCGAGGATGTGGTACACGCCGGCCCGCCGGAACGCCTCGTCGCTCTCGCGCGGCAGGGCCGAGCGCTCCCCCAGCAGGAGGCCGGCCAGCAGCGCGCCCGACGTCTCCGGCAGCCGCGCCGTGATGACGCCGACCGCCCAGCGCTTCACGGCGACCCGCCAGGGCGGCGCATCCGGGGTGAGCGGGGTGAGGCGGTCCGCGCGCGCGTGGCCGACGAGCAGGATGCCCTCGCGGCGGAGATGGGCGGGGTAGTCGAAGGCGCCCGGATTGCGGTAGCCGACGGGGCGATGGAGCCGGGCGTCCACGAGCACCCGCTGGCCCTCTCCGAGCGGGGCCGCGAGCTCGCCATAGACCGTGAGCTGAACCCGGCCCGAGGCGGGCAGCCGCTCGGGGCCCGCGTGCACCGCCTCCACCTCGAGCAGGAGCCGCGTCCGGTCCGGCGTCCAGCGCACCGGCTCCTGGTCAAGCCGCGCTTCGATGGCGAGCGGGGTGTCGAGCGCGCGGCGCGCGACGTGGTCGGCCGGCAGGGGCGACGGCGCGGCCCGGAGCGCGCCGAGCGCGGTCACTCCGGCCAGGACGAGGAGCAGGGCCACGCGCGGCCACCGCCCGGTGACCAGCAGGGCGCCGAGCAGCAGAGCCGCGCTGGCGACGATGAGGGCGGGCCCCGGCACCAGAAGCCACGATGCCCCGGCGATGCCCGCGGCAAAGGCGGCGGCCGGCGGCAGCAGCGGCGCCGCGTCGAGCCGCCGCTCAATCACTCACCGTGATGAAGCTGCGAATCGCCGCCAGCTTCTTCGGCCCCATCCCCAGGACGTAGCGCAGGGCCTCCGGCGAGTCGAACCGCCCGCGCCGCTCGCGCTCTTCAACGATGCGCTGGGCGAGCCCCGCGCCGACCCCCGGCAGCCGCGCCAGCTCGGCCGCGTCAGCGCGGTTGACGTCGAGCGGCTCGGTTGGCGGCGCGGGCGCCGCCGCGGGGACGGGGGACCCTGGCGGTGGGGCGCCGGTCTGCAGGCCAGGCCGCGGCGCGGGCGGCGGTGGGCCGACGCTGGGCGGTGCCGACGGCTCCACGTCGGGCACGAGCGCGGCCGGCGGCTCCTCGCGATCGAATCGCTCGAACCGCTCGGCCGCGTCGGGGAACCCGGCGCGCCACTCGCGCACGCCCAGGCCCCCGAGCAGCGTGAGGGCCAGCAGGATCAGGAGCCGAAGCTGCGGGAGCGAGTAGCCCACGCCGCCACCGTCCCACGCCGCGCCGGCCGAGACTAGCGTGCAAGTTCAGATACCTCGGGATGTATCTGCGTGGCATCAGTGACGAGCGCCAGCGGGTCCTCCGTGATCCATCACCCGAATCGCTGTCGGATGAGAACGACGACGACAGCGGTGACGACGCTCGTCGCGATCGTGCCGAAAAAGAGCCAACTGAACTGTCCCTGGAAGATCGTCAGCCCTCGACGGCTCCGTGAAGCAGGCGGAAGCGTCCAGTGCTGCACCACCAAGGTGAGGAGCGTGAGGATCAGGGATGCGGTGACAATCCAGAGCGCGATCCAGGACAGGGATAGATCGCGACGGTCGGCGAGGAACCAGCCGAGAACCAGCGAGAGGATGAACTGTATCGTTTGCATGCCCCTCCTCTCACCCTCGGCGGCGGCGCAAGACCTCGCGCACCAGGCCGTAGCCGAACACGCCGGTCGTGACTGTCTCGAGCGGCTGCGGCAAAGGTCACTTCCCCTTCGGACCACGCGGGTCCGCGGTGTCGGGCAAGCATTGATACTCCACAACAGTCCCCCTCGCGATCGCCGCCTTGATACCCTCGAGCGTCAAAGCCTGGTTGACGGCGACAGTCCGGGCAGCTCGACACCACCGCTCCGCCTCGTACGTCTGCCGTCGTTGCCACTCGCCACCACACACTGGGGTCCCGGCATCGCACGGGCGGGCCCACAAGACCCACGCCCCTTCCGCCAAGGCCGACGTGGCGAGGGCGAGCAACCAGCAGAGCCCGGCGCCTACGATGCGGGGGTAGAGGGCGCGCACGTAGAGGGGTTTCCAGATCAGAAGGCGAGCGAGCTGGTGAGGCGCAAGGCCTGCTCGAGATCGTTGCGCACCATTTCGATCGCCAGGAGAACCGCAACCACGAGCAGGACCAGGGCGATCGGATGACGGAACGCAGTCATCGCAGCACCTCACTGTGGGCCTCGCCATCACGACAGCTTACCCTTGGTCGCCGCCGCCTCGAGGATCTCGGTCACCAGCGCCACCAGGTTCGTCTCTTCTCGGATGGAAACCGGTCGGACAGGTGGCGAGAGCTTATTCTCGCCGACCCGGGGGGTCAAGGACGCTTCGGAACCTACGGTGCGTGCCGGCGTGTTTGGCCGACACGGCGGGGCCGGATCGTGCTAGAGTCCGCCTTGCGTCGAGGGCCCGCGCCGCGCTGCCGGCGCCCTGGGCAACGACGAACGTCCTCGTCACCGACTCAAGCCGAGTGGCCGGAAACCTCGTCATCCTGGTGGTCCTCGCCGCGCTCGCCGGCGCGTTCTCGCTCGCCCTCCTCAACGTCCTCTGGCGGGACCAGAGCCGCGCTCACTGGTGGCGGGAGGCGGGCATCCGGCGAAGTCGCCAGCTCGAGCGGCGCGTCTTCCTGGTGGGGGTCTGCGTCGTGCTCGCGATGGTGGCGGCCGGGATCGCGCTCCAGGTCGCCCGGCGGCCCCGGTGCGAGCGGAAGATCGTGGTCGTGACGGGCCCGCAGGGCAGGCCGCTCGAGTGCGTGTGCGAGCAGGGCCGCCGGGGCGCCTGCTTCGAGGCCGGACCCTAGGCCAGCGTGAAGCCGTGGCGCCGGATGAACGGCCCGAAGTTGTGCCGCTCCGGCACCGAGTACTGCCGCGCCTTGTCCTCCGACCAGCCGTAGGGGTCGGCTTGGCCGTAGCGGTCGGCGAACCGCTGGCTCTCCTTCGGCGTCGCGTGCCGCGCCTCGCGGCGGCGATCGTAGGCGTCGAGCAGCGCAGGCAGCTCGCGGTCGTCGTAGCGATCGGTGTGAACCGTGACCGCGGGCGGTAGCCGCATGCTGGTCCACCCGGGCTGCAGGGGATAGCCGACGCAGAGCCCGGCCACCGGGAAGACCCCGGGCGGTAGCTCCAGGAGATCGGCGAGATGCTCGACGTGGTTGCGCACCACGCTGATGGGGCAGCAGCCGAGGCCGAGGGCCTCCGCGGCGGTGATGAAGGCCTGCAGCACGAGCCCCGCGTCCACCGCCGCGTTCATGAACATGTCGACCGTGTCGTTGGGGAACGGCTTGCCGCGCAGCTCGCTCACCCGGCGGATGCGCCGGTTGTCGCCGCAGAAGACCATGAAGAGCGGCGCCTGGCCGATCCACGGCATGTCGGGGATCCAGCCCGCGACGGTGGCCTGCTTGCCCCGGTCCTTCACGAGCACGATGCCGACCTGCTGCAGATCGGATTTCGACGGCGCCGACAGCGCGGCGGCCAGCGCGATCTCGAGCACGTCGTCGGGGATCGGATCGGGCTTGTAGCGGCGCTGGGTCCGGTGCGAGAGCAGCAGGGCGAGGGGGCCCTCGGCGGGTCGCGCCCGCCCGGCCTCGGTGGGCAGCCCGAAGCGATCCTGGATGAGATCGGCGATGGTCCTGGTCACGGGGTGAGCGCCGCGCGCGTGATCGTCGTCGTCTCCCGGTTGTGCCACTCCGAGGCCGCGAAGGCCTCGTTGATCTGCTCGAGCGGGTACTTGTGCGAGAGGATGCGGTGCCATGGCCAGCGCTCGCGCGTGCGCACCAGGAAGTCGAGCGCGCGCGGGATCACCCACGGGTCGTACTGGATGACGCCGACGATCCGCTTGGAGCCCCAGACCAGGAGCGAGGGCTCGAGCTCCACCTTGGCCCCGCGGCTGATGGTGCCGATCTCGAGATAGGTCCCGCCCGAGCGCAGCATCTCGATCCCCTCCGGGATCACCGCCGGGAACCCCACCAGGTCGCACGCCACGTCGGCGCCCACGCCGCCCGTCCACTCGCGCACCAGCTTCACGCGCTCGCGCCGGTCCGTGACCTCCTTCACGTTGATCGTGTGGTCGGCGCCGAAGGCCTTCGCCAGCTCGAGGCGGCCCGGGATCTGGTCCACCACGATGACGGTCTGCGCGCCCAGATCCTTCGCCACCGCCGCGGCCTGGATGCCGAGCCCGCCCGCGCCCTGGATCACCAAGCGGTCGCCCTGGCGCAGGCCGGCCACGTGCAGGCCGTAGAAGACCTGGGACAGGGCGCAGTTCACCCCGGCCACCGCCTCGTCGGAGAGGGAATCGGGCACCGTGAAGATCCGCCCGCCCGGGCGCAGATAGTAGTGATCGGCGAAGGCGCCGTGGAGATGCGGGAAGGTGCCGGGGCCGAGCGGGCGCTCGAGCTTGTTGGGGCACGCCGCGGGCTCCTTGTGCAGACACGCGTAGCACCGGCCGCACGGATAGAAGTAGGTGTAGGCGACGCGGTCGCCCTCCTTGAGCGGCCGGCCCAGGGAATCGGTCTTGACCTTCGAGCCGAGCCGGGCCACGCGCCCGGTCATCTCGTGGCCGAAGATCCAGCCGTCGTCGGGCAGGCGCAGGGGCGCGTCGCCGCGCCAGAAGTGCAGGTCGGAGCCGCAGATGTTGGCGTGGGTGACGCGGATCAGCACGCCCTCCGGCTCGATCTCGGGAACCGGAACCGGCTTGATCTCGAAGGGCTTGCCGGGCCCGAAGAAGACGGCGGCACGCGCGGTGGCGGGCATGTCAGACTCCTCGCTCGGTGCCGAGCTCGAAGACGTCGTGGAGCGCGCGCACCGCCAGCTCGGTGTACTTGTCCTCGATGACGCACGAGACCGCGATCTCCGAGGTGGAGATCATCTGGATGTTGATGCCCTCGCCGGAGAGCGTCGCGAACATGCGGGCGGCGACGCCGGAGTGGCTGCGCATGCCGACGCCCACGATGGAGATCTTGGCCACCCGGTCGTCGGCGGTGACGCCCTCG
>JBGOVO010000119.1:0-9979 GCA_041478145.1 Methylomirabilia bacterium | reverse complement strand
CGTCCCATCCGGCGCGAAGACCCACGTGCCGCCCGGGCCCGTGCAGTAGACGCGGCCCTCGACGTCCACCTTCATGCCGTCGGGGACGCCGTCGGTCTCGTCGGACGACATGTCGGCGAAGATGCGCCGCCGCACCATCTGGCCGCGGGCGTCCAGCTCGAGCAGGTGGATGTACTGCGCCCAGCGCGTGTTGGCCACGTAGAGCCGGCGCTCGTCGGGCGAGAACGCGAGGCCGTTGGGATACTCGAAGTCCGCCACCAGGCTGGTCGCCCCGTCGGGCGCGACCCGGTAGACCCCGGCGTGGGGCACCTCACGCTCCGCGAAGGGCACGCGCAGGCCGGGATCGGTGAAGTAGATGCTGCCGTCGGACTTGCACACGACGTCGTTCGGCCGGTTGAGGCGCTTGCCGTCGAACCGATCCATGAGGACCTCGATGCGGCCGTCGGCCGATGTGCGCGTGACCCGGCGGTTGTCGCCCTCGCAGAGGACCAGACGCCCCTCGAGATCGAACGCGGTGCCGTTGCCCCCGCCCGTCTTCTCGCGCACGACCTCGGGCGCGCGACCGGGGGTCACCCGGTAGAGCATGCTCGCGCGCACGTCGACGAAATAGTAGAAGCCGTCGGGATGCCACAGCGGCCCTTCGGTGAAGACGAACCCGGTCGCGAGGCGCTCCGCCTCGGCCGTCTCGAGGATCCCGGATAGCGGATCGGCCATGACGGACGGATCGTATCACGAGGGCGTCGCGAAGGAACGCCCCCGGCCTCGGTTGACACCCCGTGGCACGCTTGCTACCCTCGCCGCCGATGCCGTCCGCCGCGATGGTGACCGAGCTCGAGTGTCTTCGCTGTCACGCGGTCTACGACGATCAGCGGCTCTTCACCGGATGCCCGCGCTGCGCGCGCGAGTCGGTCAACGTCAACCTCACCGTCAAGCTCCCGACCGCCGCGCTCGGCTCCGTCACCCCCGAGAGCTTTCCCGCCACGCCGCGCAGCCTGTGGCGCTTCCGCCGGCTGCTGCCGCTGCGCGACGCGGAGCCGGTGTCCCTCGGCGAGGGCGCGACGCCCCTCGTGCACCTCGAGCGGCTCGGCCGCCGGCTCGGCCTGCCGCGTCTCTACGCGAAGGACGAGAGCCAGAACCCGACGTGGTCGTACAAGGACCGGCTCTGCTCGCTCGCGGTCACCCACGCCGTCGCCACCGGCGCCCGCGTGATCACCATCGCGTCGACCGGCAACCACGGCGCCTCGACCGCCGCGTACGCCGCGCGGGCGGGCCTGCCGTGCGTCATCTTCACGCTCGCCTCCGTGCCCGACACCATGAAGACGCTCATGCAGGCCTACGGCGCCGCCGTCGTCGCCTGCGCCACGTCGGAGGAGCGCTGGACGCTGATGCGCGAGGGCATCGAGCGCCGCGGCTGGTATCCGACGAGCGGCTGGGTCGTGCCGCCCATCGGGTCCAATCCCTTCGGGGTCGAGGGCTACAAGACGATCGCCTACGAGATCGCCGAGGATCTCGGCTGGACCGCCCCCGACGTGGTCGCGGTGCCGAGCTGCTACAGCGACGGCCTCTTCGGCATCGGGAAGGGCTGGGCCGAGCTGAAGGCGCTGGGGCTGGTCAAGACGCGGCCGCGCATGCTCGCCGCCGAGCCCTTCGGCCCTCTCGCCCACGCGCTCGCCCGCAATCTCGACGCGCCCGAGAAGGTCGCGGGCGGGTCGTCCGTCGCGTTCTCGATCGCCTCGCCCTACGGCACCTACCAGGGGCTCACCGCGCTGCGGGATTCCGACGGCCTCGGGGTGCCGATCACCGACGAGGGCATCTTCGAGGCGCAGCGCGCCCTCGCGAGCGAGGAAGGCCTCTACGCCGAGCCGTCGGGGGTGGTGGGCCTGACCGCGGTGATGCAGCTCGCCCGCGGGCGCAAGCTCGACCCCGACCAGGTCGTCGTGGTGGTCCTCACCTCGGGCGGGCTCAAGGACTACGGGGCCAGCCGCGCGTGGCTGCCGCCCGTGCCCACCGCGCCCGCCGACTTCGACGGCGTCCTGCGCGTCCTGCGCGAGCAGTACGGCCTGCGCGACCTGTGATGGATCGTCGCTGGGCGACCACCCCGGGGATCGCCCTCATGGGGACCGATCTTCCCGCCCGCGTCACCACGTGGGCGCGGGCGGCCGAGCGGGCCGGGCTCGGGAGCGCGTGGATCATCGAGGACTATTTCCACCCGGGCGCCTACGCGCTGGCCGCCGCGGCCGCCGCGGTGACCGAGCGCCTCGTCATCGGCCTCGGCGTCGTCAATCCCTACACGCGGCATCCCGCGCTGGTGGCCATGGAGACCGCCGCGCTCGCGGGCATCGCGCCCGGCCGCGTCGTCCTCGGCCTCGGCTCGAGCAACCGACGCTGGATCGAGGCGCAGATGGGCATCCCGTTCAAGACGCCCCTCGGGGGGGTGCGGGAGGGTGTCGAGATCGTGCGGCGGCTGCTCGCGGGGGAGCGGGTCACGTTTCGGGGCGAGGTCTTCACGCTCGACGACGTGAAGCTCGAGTGGAGGCCGCCCGAGGTCGTGCCCGTGCTGCTCGGCGTGAAGGGGCCGAAGGCGCTCCGGATGGCGGGCGAGATCGCCGACGGCGTGCACTGCTCGGTGCTCGCGTCGCCCGACCACGTGCGCCGCGTGCGCCAGACCGCCGGGGCCGGGCGCCCGCACTTCACCGTCGTGTCGTACGTGGTCACCGCGATGAGCCGCGACGGCCGCGTCGCGCGCGCCGCGGTGAGGCCGCTCATCGCGCGGTATCTCGGCGTGCTCCACGGCCAGTCGATCCTGGCGGATGCCGGCTTCGGACCCGACCGCACCCGGCCGTTCCGCGAGGCGCTCGGCCAGGGGACCGCGGCCGAGCACCTGGTGGACGACGACATGATCGACGCGCTGACGGTGGCGGGCACGCCGGAGCACTGCCGGCGCCAGCTCGCGCGCTGGGCCGAGGCCGGACTCGACGCGCCCATCGCGGTGCTGCCCCGCGGCCTCGACGCCGCGGAGCAGCTCGCGCTCTGCGGAGAGACGCTGGTGCCGGCGTGGCGAGATCTGATCGAGGCCCGACATTAGCCCCGGGAGGACCTGACATGGACTTGCTGCGTACCCTCGACGAGAAGGTCTCGCCCGGCCGCGCCGTCGTCGTCACGGTGGACGTGCAGAACGACTTCTGCCACGAGGCGGGCTTCCTCGGCCGCCTCGGCGCCCCGATGGGCCTGATCCAGGGGATGGTGCCGCGTCTGGCGCGCCTGCTCGACGCCGCCCGGGAGCGCCGGGTCCCGATCATGCACGTCATCAGCCACCACGACGAGGAGTACGCCTCTCCGGTGGTGACCGAGCAGAAGCTGCGCCACGGGCTGCCGATGGAGCTCGACGGCCGGCCGCGGCGCGATGCGCCCTATTGCCTCAAGGGCACGTGGGGCGCCGAGCTGTACGGGATCGAGGCGCGCCCCGGCGAGGAGATCGTCGTCAAGCATCGCTACAGCGGCTTCAAGGGCACGAACCTGGACCTGCTGCTGCGCAGCGCGGGCATCCAGACCGTCATCCTCACCGGGGTGGCCACCAACGTCTGCGTGGAGTCGACCGGCCGCGACGTGTACATGCACGACTACTACCTGGTCTTCGTGAGCGACGGCACCGCGACCATGTCGCCCGCCGCCCACGAGGCGACGCTGGCGAACATCGACCAGTTCTTCGGCCAGGTGGCGACCGCGGACGAGATCGTCGCGGCGTGGGACGCGGTGCGCGGGCGCCCGCGCGCGGTGGCGGCCGGCCGATGAGGGCGCGGTCCGCCGGCCGCTGACCGCTCGATGTCCGAATTCGTGGGGCTGCTCGTCTTCGGCCTGGCCATCGGGTCGATCTACAGCCTCGTCGCCATCGGCTTCAGCATGATCTACCGGGCCACCGGCCTCCTGCACTTCGCCCACCCGGATCTCATGATGATGGGCGGCATGATCGGCTACACCCTGGCCACCCGCACACGCCTGCCGATGCCCTTACTGTTTGTCCTGTCGGGGCTGGCGGTGGCCGGGCTCTCGTGGCTGATCGACCGCTTCGGCTTCCGGCCGATGCGCCGGCAGGGAGCCCTCCTCAACCTGATCATCGCCACGATCGGCTGGAGCATCATCCTGGTCAACGTGGCCCTCTTCGTGTGGGGCACCGCGCCGCTGTCCTACCCGGAGGCCTACCTGCCGAAGGGCCGGGTGATCGCGGGCATCGTGATCGTGCCGCAGAACCTCGCCATGCTGGGGGTGGGCCTGGTGGCCATGATCCTCCTCCACCTGTTCTTCACCCGGACCGTGGTGGGCCAGGCGCTGCGGGCGACCGCGGAGAATCCGGTGGCCGCCCAGCTCATGGGCATCCGGATCGAGCGGATGATGACGCTGACGTTCCTCCTGAGCGGCTTCCTCGCGGGCGGGGCCGGCGTGCTCGTGGCTTCCATCGTGTACGCGAACTTCGACCTGGGCCTGATCGGGATCAAGAGCTTCGCGGCCGCGGTGCTCGGCGGCTTCGGGCAGGTGGGCGGGGCGATGGTCGGCGGGCTCGTGCTCGGCCTGGTGGAGACGATCGGCGCCTTCTACGTGTCGTCGGCCTACAAGGACATCATCGCGTACACGCTCCTGATCCTGATCCTCCTCGTCCGTCCCCAGGGGCTCCTCGGCGCGGGGCGGATCCGGCCCGACTGATGACGGTCTCGTGGCTCCGCCGCTTCTGGACGCCCCCGAGCGCGGTGACGATCGCGATCCTCGCCGCGGGGCCGCTCCTGCTCGGGTCGAGCCCGTATCACCTGTTCCTCGTGAACACGATCGCGGTGTTCGCGATGCTGGCCCTCGGCCTGCAGCTCGTCCTCGGCTACGGCGGCATCCTGCAGCTCGGCTACGCGGGC
This sequence comes from Methylomirabilia bacterium, assembly GCA_041478145.1. Lineage (GTDB taxonomy): Bacteria > Methylomirabilota > Methylomirabilia > Rokubacteriales > CSP1-6 > CAMLFJ01. The sequence continues at coordinate 5,081 of JBGOVO010000119.1, read as the reverse complement.
TTTTTCGGCCTCGGCGCCTATACCTCGGCGATCCTGACCGTCCACCACGGCTGGCCGTTTCCCGCCGCCTTCGTGGCCGCGATGGCGGTGGCGGTGGGCGGCGCGGTGCTCATGAGCCCGATCGTGCGCCTGCACGACGTCAACTTCGCGATGGCCACCTTCGTCTTCGGGCTCATCCTCGAGCTGGTCTACAACCAGTGGTCCGACATGACGAACGGGCCCATCGGCTTCCGGGGGATTCCGGCTCCGACCCTGTTCGGGGTGACCGTCGTCGAGCCGCAGCACTACTACTACCTGCTCTTCGCGGCGCTGCTCGCCGAGTACCTTCTCATCTTCCGCCTCCTGCACTCGCCGTTCGGCACCGCGCTCCGGGCCATGCGCGAGAACGAGACCGCCTGCCGGACGTCCGGGGTCGACGTGACGCGGATGAAGGTGACCCTGCTCCTGGTCAGCTCCGCCATCGCGGGCGCCGCCGGCAGCCTGCTCGCGCACATGAACGGCTTCGTCAGCCCGCCGACCTTCGGCTGGGCCACGTCGGTGGCGCTGCTGATGATGGTCGTGCTGGGCGGGGTGCGGTCGCTGCCGGGTGCCATCGTGGGGGCCGCGGTCATCCGGCTCGTGGTCGAGCAGACGAGCGTCCTCGGGCAGCACAGCAATATCGTGTTCGGCATCGCCCTCGTCCTCTTCATGGCGTTCCTGCCGACCGGGCTGGCCGGGCTGGCGGGAGGGCTGGCCGCGCGGGTGCCGTGGGCGGCGCGGCTCGGGACGCGATCGGCGGCGCCGTGACGAGCCCGATGCTCGAGACCGAGCGCGTCGGCAAGCGCTTCGCCGGCCTCGTCGCCGTCGACGCGGTGGACCTCTCCGTCGAGCGGGGCGAGATCCGGGGGATCGTGGGACCGAACGGAGCCGGGAAGACCACGCTCTTCAACCTCGTCAGCGGGCTCTACCGCGTCACCGGCGGCCGCATCCGGCTGGAGGGGCGGGACATCACCGAGGTGTCGCCGCACGCCCGGGCCGCCTCCGGCCTCGGCCGCACCTACCAGACCCCGCAGATCTTCCCGGAGCTGAGCATCTTCGACAACGTGGCCGTCGGCCTGGCCGGGGCGCGGCCGCCGTCCCTCCGCGACGCGCTCGTCGGCCGTCGGCGCCTCCGCCGGGACGCGCGGACCTCGGTGGAGGAAACGCTCCACTTCGTCCGCCTGTCCGTCGACCTCGGCGCGCTGGCCGGCACGCTGTCGTTCGCGGAGCAGAAACGCCTGGAGCTGGCCCGCGCCCTCATGGGTGGCCCTGCGGTCTTGCTCCTCGACGAGCCGGCGGCCGGCCTGAACCGCGGCGAGATCGAGGGTCTGGTCGGGCTCGTCGGCGAGATCCACGCCCGCGGCGTCACCGTCGTGCTCATCGAGCACAACATGAAGCTGGTCATGGGCCTGTGCGGCCGGATCACCGTGCTCGACTTCGGGCGGAAGATCGCCGAGGGGACCGCCGACGAGGTGCGCCGCGACCCGCTCGTCGTCACCGCCTACCTGGGGAGGAGCGCGGGTGCTGGCGTGTGAGGGGCTCCATGTCGGGTACGGCCGGGTGGACGTCCTGCACGGCGTGTCGCTCGCCGTCCAGCCGGACGAGCTGGTCGCCCTCATCGGACCCAACGGCGCCGGCAAGACGACCATGCTCAAGACCATCGTCGGCCTGCTGCGGCCGACGCGGGGCAGCGTCACCTTCGACGGGGCCTCGCTGGTGGGACGCGATCCGGCCGCCATCGTGGCCCGCGGGATCGCCCTCGTGCCGCAGGGGCGCATGATCTTCCAGACGCTCACCGTGCGCGAGAACCTGCGCCTGGGCGCCTACCGTGCCGCGACGGGTGAGATAAGCCGTCGGATAGACGCGGTGCTGACCGCGTTCCCCGTGCTCGCGGGGCGCCTGGGGCATCTCGGCGGAACCCTGTCCGGCGGCCAGCAGCAGATGCTCGCGATCGCCCGCGCGTTGATGTCGAACCCCGCGCTGCTCATCCTGGACGAGCCGTCGACGGGGCTGGCCCCGACCATCGTGGAATCGATCTTCCGGACCTTGAGCGACCTGCACCTCCGGGGCACGATGATCCTCCTGGTGGAGCAGAACGCCCACATCGCGCTCGAGCTGGCGTCCCGGGCGTACGTGCTGGAGCAAGGCTCGATCGTCGCAGAGGGCCCGGCGGCGGCCCTCCGCCAGGACGCCCGTGTCATGGCCGCGTATCTCGGTTGACCCCGTTGTGGTAGGAATGGGAGGCATTCGCGCATGAGAGCCATCACGCTGCTCGCCCTGCTCACCCTCGCGGCCCCCGGCCTCGCGCCGACCCCGGCCGACGCGGCCGACCCGATCAAGTTCGGGTTCTCCGCTCCGCTCACGTCGCCCATCGCCTTCATCGCCGAGCGAGCGAAGCTCGGCACCGAGTACGCGGTCGCCGAGCTGAACGCCCGGGGCGGGATCCTGGGGCGCAAGGTCGAGGTGTCGTACGGGGACACTCGCCTGGACCCGAACGAGGCCATCAACATCGCGAGACGCTACACCCTGCAGGAGAAGGTGCACGCCTACTTCGGCGACTTCACGAGCAGCGGCACGCTGGCCATCATCGACATCCTGGCCCGCGCGAACGTCCCGCAGATCACCTACACCAACGCGATCAAGATCACGCGCTCGGGCTACAAGCACGTGATCAACCTCAAGCCGAACTCCGACCACCTCACGTCGGCCGCGCTGGACTACGCGATCAAGGAGAAGAAGTACCAGAAGCTGGCGGTCATGGCCCTCGACGACGAGTACGGCAAGGGCAACGTCGACGCCATCGAGCGCTACCTCAAGAAGTTCGGCGGGGCCGAGGTGCTCGGCAAGGAGTGGTACCGGCTGGACGCCAAGGAGTTCCGGCCGCTGCTCACCAAGCTGGCCGGGCTCAAGCCCGACGCGATCGTGGTGACCGGCTCGCTCGCCGACACCGCGCTGCTCGTGAAGCAGTACGGCGAGCTCGGCCTCAAGGTGCCCCTGGTCGGAGGCGGCGGACATTCGAGCAAGGCTTTCCGTAACATCGCGGGCAGCGCCTCCGACGGCATGGTCGTCGTCCCCGCGTTCTGGCCGGGGCACTTCAAGAACAAGGAAGCGGTCGAGTTCGAGAAAGGCTTCCACGCCAGGTACACCGCGCTCGAGGGCGACGAGTGGTCGATGTTCGCCTACGACGCGGTCATGATCGTGGCGGGCGCGATGGAGCGGGCCAAGACCACCGAGGGGAGCAAGGTGATCCCCGAGATGTTCAAGTCCGGGCCGATGAGCGGCGCGGCGGGCACCTACACGATCACCCCCAACGGGGAGATCGAGACCACCGTCTTCATCGGCACGTGGGGGCCGGACGGCAAGGTTCAGCTCATCCGCGCCTGGGCGCCCCCGAAGCTCGACTGAGGCGCGCGGCATGCGATTCGGCGTCCACATCCCGACGTGCATCGAGGGGATGATGTATCCGGTCCCCTTCGCGAAGCCGTCCGACATCCTGCCCACCGCGCTCCTGTGCGAGCGGCTCGGGTTCGACTCGGTGTGGGGCAACGACCACATGACGACCCAGCGCTACGTGCAGAAGGAGTTCCCGGATCCGCCGAACTTCTTCGAGCCGCTGATGACCTTCGCCTATTGCGCGTCGCGCACGACCCGGCTCCGGTTCGCCACCGGCATCATCGTGCTGCCCATGCGCAACATGCCGGTGCTCGCCAAGCAGGTGGCCACGCTCGACCAGCTCTCGGGGGGGCGGGTCATCCTGGGAGTAGGCACCGGCGCGTATCGGGAAGAATACGAGGCCCTCTTCCCCGATGCCAAGGACGTGCGCCGCGGGACCATCGTGGATGAAGGCATGCAGGCGCTGCGGCTGCTCTTCACCGAGCGCCGGGCCACGTTCCGGGGGAGCGCGGTCCATTTCGAGGAGGTGGAGTGCTTCCCCAAGCCGGTGCAAGACCCGATGCCCATCTATGCCGGGGGTAACCATTCCGAGGTCCGGCGCCGCGCCGGGCAGTACGCCCAAGGGTGGATGCCCGCGGTGCTCTCGCCGGAGGAGATCGAGCGGGGCGTGGCCGACATCCATCGCGCGGCGGCGGCGGCGGGGCGGGACGGCTCGAAGATCGACATCGCGCCGCAGTTCGCGGTCTCGATCGGCCGCACGCACGACGAGGCCGTCCGGCGCTTCCGGGGCTCGCAGCTCTTCAAGCATCTGGAGTCGCTGAAGCGGTCGACGCTCCGGGAGCAAACGGGCGGGTTCGACCAGCGTAATCTCATCGGCAGCCCGGCCGAGATCTCGGAGCGCATCCGGGTGTACGAGCGAGCCGGGGTGACCACGCTGTCCGGCATGCTCTTCGTGGCAAGCTCGGTGGCCGAGATGCAGGAAGCCATCGAGCTGTTCGGCCAGGACGTCCTGCCCAATTTCCGCTAGCCCAGCTCCCGCGAGGAGGCAGCCATGGATCCGCATGTGACGTCGAGGCTCACGAAGGTGCTGGACGCCGAGGGTCTCGATGCCCTCGTCGCGAGCACGCCCGAGAATCTCCAGTACGTGACCGGGTTCCGCTCCATCGCCCATGCCCTCTTCCGCGGGCTCGAGCTGTACGGCGTGTTCACGCGCCAGGGGGTGGGCCTCGTCATCCCGTTCATCGACGCGACCGGCGTCTCCGCCGACGGCATCACCGTCGACCGGCTCGCCTGCTACGGCAAGTTCTTCTTCAACTACGCGGACCCGCCCGGGCCGGTGGGCAGCCGCGTGCGCGAGATCACCCGCGCGCCCGCGGCGGGTCCGGGCGAGGCGCTGCGGGACGTGCTGGGCGGCTTCGGCGCGCTCGGCAAGCGGATCGCGCTGGACGAGGCGGGAGTATTCCCGGCCACGTGGCAGCGGCTCACCGAACAGCTCGGCGGCACGACGATCGTGCCGGGCTACCCGCACTTCCGGACGGCCAGAATGATCAAGAGTGCGGAAGAGGTCAGGCGGCTCGAGCGGGCCGCGCTGATCGCCGAGGACGGGGTAGCCGCGGTGCTCGGCATGCTCAAGGCGGGCGTCACCGAGCGCGAGGCCGCGATGGTGTTCG
>JBGOVO010000027.1:0-20331 GCA_041478145.1 Methylomirabilia bacterium | reverse complement strand
GAGAACATCGACCCGGGCTTCGAGGCGATCAAGAAGCTCAAGCCGAACTTCCAGATGATGTACACGCAGCCCGACCAGATCATCCCCCTCTTCGTGCGGGGCGACATCGCGGTGGCGGTGTGGTACACGGACCGCACCGGCGCGGCCGCGGCGAAGGGCGTGCCGGTGGCCGCGGCCTATCCGAAGGAGGGCGCGATCGGCATCGTGCCCACCGTCTCCGTTCCCAAGGCCAGCCAGAAGCGCGAGCTGGCCCAGAAGTACATCGCGGCCCTCCTCTCGCCGGAGGGCCAGCTCTGTTTCGCGCAGACGCAGTTCGCCGGCCCCACCAACAAGAAGGTCCAGCTCCCGGCCGACCTGGGGAAGCTCGTGCCCTTTGGCGACATCGTCCAGCGCATGTACTTCCCCGACACCGACTTCGTGGCGAGGAAGTTCCCGGAGTGGTCGGAGCGCTGGGGGCGCGAGATCGCGCGTTGACCCCCGCCTCGCGGCGACCGCGTCGCCGGCGGTGAGCGGCGCCACGCCGGCGCTCAGCGTGCGCCGGCTTCGCAAGTCGTTCGGCGCCGTCGTCGCCGTCGACGAGGTGTCGCTCGACGCCGCGCCCGGCGAGTTCCTCTCCCTCCTGGGGCCCTCGGGCTGCGGCAAGAGCACGGTGCTCCGCATGGTGGCCGGGCTCCTCCCGCCCGACGCGGGCCAGGTCGTGCTGGCCGGGGAGGACATCACCCGGGTGGCCGTCCACCGGCGCAACCTCGGCCTGGTCTTCCAGTCCTACGCGCTCTTCCCGCACATGACGGTGCTCGAGAACGTCGCCTTCGGCCTGAGGCGTCGCGGGGTGGGGGAGGCCGAGCTGCGCCCGCGCGTCGAGCGCATGCTGGAGCTGGTCCGGCTCGGCCCGCTCGGGGCGCGGCACCCGCGCGAGCTCTCGGGTGGCCAGCAGCAGCGTGTGGCCCTCGCCCGCGCGCTCGTCACCGAGCCGCGCGTGCTCCTGCTCGACGAGCCGCTGTCGAACCTCGATGCCCTCCTGCGCGACGAGATGCGGGTCGAGCTGAAGCGCCTGCAGGAGCGCCTCGGGACGACGATGATCTTCGTCACCCACGACCAGGCGGAGGCCCTGATCCTGTCCGACCGGGTGGTGGTCATGCAGGGGGGGCGCGTGGAGCAGGTCGGGCCGCCGGAGGAGGTCTATCGCCGCCCGGCCACGCCCTTCGTCGCGCGGTTCCTCGGGCGGGCGAACTTTTTCACCGGCACCGTGGCGGGGGCCGAAGCGGGCGGCACCGTCGTCGCGCTCGATGGCGGGCTCTCGGTCGTGGCCGGCCCGCGCCCGGGCTTGACCCCAGGGCAGCGGGTGCAGGTGGCGATCCGCCAGGAGAATATTCGGCTCGGGCCCGCCGGCGCCGCCTCCGACCGCGCCAATCGCTTCGCGGCGACCGTGGTCTTTCACGCCTTCGCGGGACAGGCGCATCACTACGTCGTGCAGCTCGCGGACGGGCGCGAGCTGGAAGTGGCGGCGCCCGGCGCGGCGCTGCCGCTCGCGCGCGGGGCGCCGGCGGTCATCGAGTGGGGTCCGGAAGACGTCGTGCTCCTGGCCGGCAGCGAGTCCGGGGCCGGAGGCCCAGCGTGACGGGTGGGCGCGGCGGGGGGCTGCTGCTGCCCGCGATCCTGCTCCTCCTCGTTGCCTTCCTGCTCCCGGTGGGCTTGATGGTCCCGACCAGCTTCCGCCCGTACGTCCCGCTGGTCGGCATCACGAACGGCTTCACCATCGGCTACTACACCCGGCTCGTGACCGACTCGTACTACCTCGAGATCATCGGCCGCACCCTCGCGCTCGGCTTGACGGTGACGCTCTCCACGCTGGTGCTCGGCTATCCGATGGCGTTCTTCCTCGCGCGCACCCGCTCGCGCTGGCGGAACTGGTTGACCATCCTCGTCGTCTTTCCCCTGCTCCTGAACCTGGTCGTGCGCACCTTTGGCTGGATCGCCCTGCTCGCCCAGAACGGGCTCGTGAACCAGGCGCTCCAGGCGCTGGGCGTGGTCCACGAGCCGGTGAAGCTCCTGTTCAACTTCGCCGGTCTCCTCATCGGGTTGACCCACATCTTCCTGCCGTTCATGGTGCTCGTCCTCATCGGCCCCATCCAGAACATCCCGCGCGACGTCGAGGACGCGGCCCGCGTGCTGGGCGCCTCCTGGGGCAGCGCGTTCCTGCGCGTCACGCTGCCCCTCTCGGCGCCGGGCATCCTCTCGGGCTCGATCCTCGTGTTCGTCCTCACCATCAGCGCGCTGGTGACGCCGCGCCTCCTCGGCGGTCCGACGTACCAGGTGATGTCCACCCTCATCTACGACGAGTTCCTCCAGCGGCTCAACTGGCCGGCCGGCTCCGCGGAGGCGGTTCTGCTCACGGGGATGGTGCTGGCGCTGGTGTTCTTCTCCGGAGTCCTCGCGCGCCGGACGGGAGCGCGCGCGTGACCGCGGCGCGGCTCCGCGGGTGGCTCTTGCGGGTGTGGGTGGCCCTGGTCTTCGCCTTCCTGATGCTGCCCGTCGTGGTGATCGCGCTGGCGTCGTTCAGCCGCACGTCGTACCTCACCGTTCCGCCGAAGGGGGTGACGCTGCGCTGGTTCGGCGCGGTGCTCGGCGATCCCGAGTACGTCCACGCCATCGGTTTCAGCCTGAGCCTCGCCCTGGTCGCGACGGTGGGCTCGCTCGCCGCCGGCGTGGCCGCGTCCTACGCGCTGATCCGGCGGCGTGTGCCCGGGGGCGCCCTCGTCTCCGCCCTGCTGAACGCGCCCCTCATCTTCCCCGGCGTGGTGGTGGGCGTCGCGCTGCTCCAGTTCTACGCGCTGGTCCACGTGAACGGGACGCTCGCCGGCCTGGCCCTCGCCCACATGGTGATCACCGTGCCCTACGTCGTGCGGGCCGTGATGGCGAGCCTTCAGGGCATCGATCCCGAGCTCGAGAGCGCCGCGCGCGTCCTGGGCGCGAGCGGGCCGGTCGCGTTCTTCACGGTCACGCTGCCTCTCATCCGCCCCGGCATCGCCGCGGGGGCGCTCTTCTCGTTCATCGTGTCGTTCGACAACGTCCCGGTGTCGATCTTCCTGCTGGGGGCGGGCCAGATGACGCTCCCGGTGAAGATCTTCACCGCCATCGAGTACGGCGTGGACCCGTCCATCGCCGCCGTCTCCACCATGCTGATCGCGCTCACCGGGCTTGGCCTCGCCGCGGCGGAGCGCTGGATCGGCTTCCACCGCTTCGTCTGACCGGAGGGCGTGTCATGGCATCTGTCGTCGAGGGCCGGCTCTCCGGCCGGATCGCGGTGGTCACCGGCGCCGCCAACGGCATCGGCCGCGCCAGCGCGCTGCGTTTGGCCCGCGAGGGCGCCGATCTCGTCCTGGTCGACCGCGAGGGCGACAGCTTGCAAGAGGCGGCGCGCGCCGTGGAGGCGGCCGGCCGGCGCTGCCGATCACGGCGGACTGGACCGACCCCGACGCCGTCCAGGCGGCGGTGGCGGCCGCCCGGCGGCGCTTCGGGCGCATCGACATCCTCTTCAACAACGTCGGCCAGAGCGCCCGCGAGCGGGCCAGCCTATTCCACGTCTCGGCGGAGGAGACGTGGCGCTTCGTCATCGAGGTCTCGCTTCTCACCACCATGCGGGCCACCCGGCTGGTGGTCGAGGAGATGCGCGCCCGCCGCAGCGGCCGCATCGTCAACATGTCGACGGAGTCCGCCTTCTACGGCGACGTGGGGTTCGTCGACTACGCGGCGGCGAAGATGGGCGTGGTCGGCTTCACCCGCTCCCTCGCGCGCGAGCTGGCGCCGTTTCAGGTCAACGTCAACGTGGTCTGTCCCGGCGCCATCCGCACCCGCGCTCACGATCGGCTGCCGCGGGAGGTGATCGACAAGGTGCGGACCAGCGTGCCCATGGGCTACGTGGCCGAGCCCGAGGACGTGGCCGGCGTCGTCGCGTTCCTGGCCAGCGACGACGCCCGCTACATCACCGGGCAGTCGATCCTGATCGACGGCGGGCGGTGGATGATCTGACCCCGCGCTGCGGGCACCCTCAGTGAAACGTCCGCCCGCCGTCGACGGCGAGAGCGGCGCCGGTGACGAAGGACGACTCGTCGCTGGTCAGGTAGAGGGCGGCCTGGGCGATCTCGTCCGGGTGGCCGGGGCGCTTGATCACGTAGCGGTCGAGGATGCGGGCCAGCTCGGCCTCGGGGTCGGCGGCGCCCGCCCAGGAGGAGCGAAACAGGGGCGTGTCGATGATGCCCGGGCAGATCGCGTTGACGCGGATGTTGTAGGAGGCGAGGTCCACCGCGAGAGTCTTGCCGAACATGACGAGTCCGGCCTTCGCGGCGCAGTAAGCGGTCCGCTGCTCGAGCGGCCGGAGGGCCGCGCCGGAGGCGATGTTGACGATGGTTCCGCGCCCGGCCTGTTTCATGGCCGGCAGCGCGGCATGGCAGACCAGCATGGGGCCGGTGAGGTCGACGGCCATCACCTGCGCCCACTCCGCCGCCGTCATCTCCTCGAAGGGCCGCATGAGATCGATGCCCGCGCTGTTGACGACGCCGTCGAGTCCACCCAGGGCGGCCGCGGCCCGGGCGACCGCGTCCCGCACCTGGCGCTCCTCGGCGACGTCGCACACGAGCGGGACCGCGCCATCGACCGGCGTCTCGTTCAAGCGCGCCCCGTCGCGATCGAGCGTGGCCACGCGGGCCCCTTCGCGCCGGAACAGGCGCGCGATGGCAAGCCCGATCCCCGAAGCCGCGCCGGTCACGAGCACCCGGCGCCCGGCGAGTCTCATCGGCCGGGCACGCGGGCCTCCGCGCGCAGCGCCGGCCGCACCGCGTCGGCCACCTCGTCGCAGCGGGCCAGCCAGACCCGCGGATGGCCGAGGATGTACTGGATCAGCTCCTCGAGCAGGGTGATGCGCGACGGGCGGCCGATGATCTGGGGATGCATGGCGAGGCAGAAGTACCGGTCCTCGCGATAGAGCACGTCGAACTCCCGCCGCCAGGCCTCGAACACCGCCGACGGCGCCTGCATGGTTCGCCCGGGCAGCGTGATCGAGTACTGGAAGAACGGGGCGTCGTCCAGCACCCACGCGAACGGGAACTCGACGACGTCGGTGAGCCGGCCGTCGATCGTGTGGAGATACGGCGAGTCGTCGTCGAAGTAGTTCGACGAGTAGCCGAACCCGTACTCCGCGAGCATCCGGAGGGTGTGGGGGCTGAACTCCGCGGCGGGCGAGCGGTAGCCGACCGGCTTCCGGCCCGTCATGCGCCGGATGATGTCGATCCCCTTGTCCATCTCCTCACGCTCCTGCTCGAGCGTCAGGTTGACGATCCAGGCGTGCGACCAGGAGTGGTGCGCGATCTCGTGGCCGCGCTTCATGATCTCCTCCACCATCGCGGGGCGCTGCTCCATGACGAGCCCCGGGACGAAGAACGTCACCTTCAGGCCGTAGCGGCCGAGGAGGTCGAGGATGCGCGGCATGCCCACCTTCCAGCCGTAGGCCCCCTGGCTCATCACGATGGGGCGCTCCGCGTTCTTGGGGTCGCGCGCCGTCCACATGGTCTCGGCGTCGATGTCGAAGCTGAGCAGGACCGGGAATCCGTTGGGCGAGAGCGGCATGCGGGGCCTCCGAAGCTGGGGACGAAGGGTCAGAGGGGCATCGGGCGCGCGCACGGGCGCTCGCGCTCGAGGTGCTCGGCCAGGGCGAGCACCCGGCGGTCGGCGTACCAGGGCCCGACGATCTGGAGCCCGATGGGCAGGCCGTCCGACGACCACCCGCACGGCAGCGAGACGGCCGGGTGGCCGGAGAGGTTGAAGGGCCACATGTAGGGATACCAGGCGCCGCGGATCGAGCCGGCGATCTCGCCCCCGATGGAGATCGGCTCGAAGGGGTCGTGGTCGACCGCGAGCGCCGGACGGGCCACGGTCGGGGACACGAGGAAGTCGAAGCGCTGGAAGAGGGCGTGAACGCGACGATAGACCGCCGTCCGCTGGCCGAGCGCGTTCGCCCAGTCCACCGCCGACCACCGCGCGCCCCCCTCGATCGTCGCCCGCAGGCTCGACGCCACCTTGTCGCCGAACTTCGCCATGTGCGGGCCGACGCGCGCGGCCAGGCCGCCCTGGAGGACCACCAGGAAGGCCTGCTCGAGGGCGGCGAAGTCCTCCTCCACGGTCTCGACGCGAGCGCCCCGGCCCTCCAGATGGCGCACCGCGGCCTCGCAGGAGGCGAGCACCTCGGGGTCGACGAGCCGGTTGCCGACCCGGGGCAGCCACCCGAGCCGCAGGCCGCGCACCTCGACGCCGCGCGGATCGTCGAGGGGCTCCGGGCGCGAGTGGGGATCAGCGGGATCGAACCCGACGATCACGTCGAAGCAGGCGGCGACCTCGCCCACGCTCCGCGCCATGGGCCCGATGTAGGACGTGCTCGCGAACAGATCCGCCTGGTGGACGTGCGGGACGCGTCCCAGGGTGGGCTTGAGCCCGACGACGCCGCAGCACGCGGCGGGGATGCGGATGGAGCCCCCTCCGTCGGTGCCGAGCGCCAGCGGTCCCTGCCCGGTGGCGACCGCCGCCGCGGCGCCGCCCGACGAGCCGCCCGCGGTGCGCGACAGATCCCACGGATTCCGCGTGGCTCCGAAGAGCGGGCTGTCGGTCAGCGGCTTGTGGCCGAACTCCGGTGTCGTCGTCTTGCCGATCAGGATGGCGCCGGCTTCGCGCAGCCGGCGGACGGGCACCGCGTCCTCGGCCGGCACCTGGTCGGCGAAGATCAACGAGCCCATCGTCGACCGGATGCCCTTGGTGAACAGCAGATCCTTGACCGAGAACGGCACGCCGTGGAAGGGGCCGAGAGGCCCGCCCGCCATCAGCGCCGCCTCGGCTCGGCGGGCGGCTTCCCGGGCCTCGTCCGCGGTCACCGTGATGAAGGCGTTCACGGTCGGCTGGAGCGCCTCGATCCGCCGGAGCACGGCGTCGACCACCGCGACGGGGGAGATCGCCTTCGTGCGGATCTGGCGGGCGAGGGTCAGCGCGTCGGTCCGGATCATGGCCACGCCAGTGTACCTTGCCACACCTCGAGCCCGCATGCCGGCGCGTCTTGACTGCCGGGACGGGGAGGCGCAGAGTTTTCGACGCAGCGCACGGTGGGCAAGGAGGACCCCGATGCCGACATACATGGTGCAGGCGTCCTACACGAGTGCAGCGTGGAACAAGCTCGTCCAGCGTCCCGAGAACCGAATGGAGGCGCTCAAGCCGGTGGTCGAGAAACTCGGCGGGCGGGTTCTCGCCTGGTACTACACTTTCGGCGACTACGACGTGGTCGTGGTCTTCGACGTACCCAGCAACACCAACGCCGCGGCGTTCTCCATGGCCATCGCCGGGAGCGGAGCCGTGAAAGACTTCAAGACCACCATCCTCATGTCGCCCGACGACGGCTTCGACGCCATGCTCCTGGCGCAGGGGGCGGGATACCGCCCGCCCGGCGGCTGAGACGCGGGGAACGGCGGCCGAATCTAGTCCCGGTACTCGATCGAGGGCGGGAGTTCGATCGCCGGCTCCTCCTTGGCCTCGATGCTGACGATGGCGACCTCGAGCTGGGTCAGCCCGTCGCGAAGCTCGCGCAGCGCGCCGCCGATCTGGTCTTCGGTCAATAGCGTGGGGGCGGTTTCTACGGTTGCCTGAATCTTGATTCGCCTGAAGGTTGTCATGGGCACCTCCTTGGCCATGTCCTCTGTCTCCAGTACATATCCACGGGGAATTTCTTGTCCAGCGGGGTGTTGCGGGTTGATTGACTCATGGAAATGAGGTGGCTGCTTCATTGTGGCTCGTCGGGCGGGCGGTCTAGCCTAGGGGGGTGAGGGAGGTGGGCCTAGGCATCTCCTTCCGCGCTGTGAACCTCAACCAGGGAGGCTCGATGGAGGGGATCCCCCCCGACCCGACAGGGCACCGTTGGGCTTGAGGACGCCGGCGGTGCCGGGGTAGCAGCGAGGTCTCAGTAGTCCATAGATCCCGGCGCATGCCGGGACGCGGCCGCCAATGGGCGCCGCATGAGCGCCGCCCGGTGCACGGGGTAAGCGGTCCCCGTGACACCGGGCACTGCCTTTTGGCTCAGATCACACCCTCGGCACGCCAGTGGTCGAGCTCGGCGCGCGAGTGGCCGAGCAGACCGACGAAGACCTCTTCGTTGTGCTCGCCCGGCATGGGCGCCAGCCAGCGGATCCGGCCCGGCGTCTCCGAGAGCTTCAGCGGGGTCCCGGTCGTCTTCAGAGGGCCGTAGATGGGGTGGTCGAGCTCGACGACCATCTCCCGGGCCTGCACCTGGGGATCGGCGACCATCTCCGCCACGTTGTTGACCGGCGCCGCGGGGACGCCCGCCGGCACGAGCGTGCGCACCACCTCCGCCTTGGCCCGCGGGCCGGTCCATCGCTGGATGATGGCGGCGATCTCGTCTCGCCGATCGCGCCGGGCGGCCGTGGACGCGAATTCGGGAGCGCGCGCCAGATCATCCCGGCCGATGACCGCGCAGAAGCGCGCCCACACCGCGTTGCTGGCGGCGGCGGCGATGGCCACGTGGCCGTCGGTGGTCGGATAGATGCCGGTGGCCGAGCCGCTGAACGAGACGTTGCCGGCCCGGGTGAGGACCTCTCCGCCGACGGTGTAGCGCTCCCCGAGGTTGTCGAGCGCCACCACGAGGCTGTCGAGCAGCGCCAGATCGATGCGCTGTCCCTTCCCGGTGCGCTGCCGGTAGTGCAGCGCGGAGACGATGCTGAAAGCGCAGAGCATGCCGGCGTAGTAGTCCGAGATGGACTGCCCCGAGCGCGTCGGCGGCCCATCGGGATAACCGGTGATGCTCATGTACCCGCTGATCGCCTGCGCGAGCATGTCGTAGCCGCGCTGGGGCGCGTACGGCCCGGTCTGGCCGAACGCGGTGATCGAGGCGTAGACGATGCCGGGGTTCACCCCGCGCAGCTCCTCGTAGCCGAGACCGAGGCGCTCCATCGTGCCGACGCTGAAGTTCTCGGTCACCACGTCGGCGTGTGTCACGAGCTCTCGGAACAGCTCGACCCCGGTCGGCGTCTTCAGATCGAGGGTGATGCCAAGCTTGTTGCGATCCCGGTACTGCGCGGCGGGCACCCGCTCCTCGACCCCATTGCGCCGCCGCTTCACGCCGAGCGAGACGCGCTCGCGCCCGCGCTCGCGCGACTCGACCTTGATCACGCGGGCGCCGAGGTCGGCGAGGAGCATCGTGCAGAACGGCATCGCGATGACCTGCCCCAGGTCGAGCACGGTGACATCGCCCAGGGCGTGGCTCATGTCCGCCCGGTCGGCGCGCGTGACCAGAGGCCCCCGGCCAGGTAGCCGCCGTCCACCGCGAGCGTGTGGCCGGTGATGTAGCTGGCGTCGTCGGAGGCGAGGAAGAGCGCCGCCCGGGCCACCTCCTCGGGCTCGCCGAAGCGTCCCATCGGAATTCGCTCCACGCGTCGGCGGCGCGCGTCCTCGGGCAGGCCCCGGGTGAGCCGGGTGTCGATCTGGGCCGGGGCGATCGCGTTCACCGTGATGTGATGCTGGGCCAGCTCCACCGCCATGGTCCGGGTCAGCTCGATGACTCCGGCCTTGGCCGCGTTGTAGCCGACGAGGTTCTCGACCCCGCGGAATGCGTTGATCGACGCGGTGGTGATGATCCGGCCTCCGCCCTGCTTGACCATCTGGCGGGCGGCGGCCTGGCCGCACAGGAAGACGCCGGTCAGGTTGACGCGCAGGACGCGGTGCCACTGGGCTTCGGGGTGCTCCAGGAACGGCGCCGAGTGGGCGATCCCCGCGTTGGCGAACATCACGTCGAGCCGGCCGAACGCGGCGACCACCCCGTCGACGAACGCCTGCACCTGGGCCGCGTCGCCCACGTCCACGCCGACCGCGATGGCCTGGCCGCCGCGCCGTCTGATCTCCCCGGCCACCGCCTCGGCGGCGTCGACCTGGACGTCACCGAGCGCGACGGCGGCGCCCTCGGCGGCAAACGCCAGCGCCGTCGCGCGGCCGATCCCGAGCGCGCCTCCCGTGATCGCGGCCACCCGACCTTGCAAGCGCATCGCCCGCATCATAGCGCATGGCGCGGACGGGGCGCATGACGGGCTTGACCCGTGCCGTCGCCGCGACTAAGCTCTCGCCACCTGTTCGGCCCGACCGGCTCGGCGGCGTGGAGGACGGCGATGATGAAGAAGGACTTTCCGATCTTCGACTGTGACAGCCACGTGGTCGAGCCACCCGAGATCTGGGACGAGTACGTCCCGAGCCACGTCCGCCCGTGGGTGAAGACCCAGTTTCACTTTCACACGGAGACGGACCTGCTCCACATCAACGGCCGCGTTGTCCCGGCCACGCGTGAGCGGTCGAACGCGGCGGAAGTGGGCTGGCCGCGCTGGAGCAAGAAAGAAGTGGGGGCGCTCGTCCCCGGCACGGAGGAGTGGCAGCGGAAGTTCGGGCGCCTGGCCGGGTGCCGCGAGCCCCGGGCGCGGCTGCGCGACATGGACGCGCTCGGCACGGATCAGGTCATGCTCTTCCCGACCTGGTTCGTCCGCCTGGCCCTCCTCCGGGACCCGGAGGCCGCCGCCATCCTGACCCGCGCCTACAATGACTGGGTCTACGACTACTGCGCGGCCGATCGCCGGCGACTCTTCCCGTGCGCCGTCCTGCCCATGCAGAGCGTCGAGCGCTCGATCGAGGAGCTGCGGCGGGTGGCCAAGCTCGGGTTCAAGGCGGCCGCGGTCCGGCCCTGCTTCTGGAACGGGCGCTACCCGACGCTGCCGGAGTTCGATGCCCTCTGGCGCGAGTTCGAGGACCTGGACGTGGTCCTCGCCATGCACACCTTCCCCTCTCGCGAAGCCCTGACCCCGGAATGGGGCGAGCGCATCGCGAAGACCCGCGGCAGCGGCCAGGGGTTGCTCTTCACCGACGAGGCGGTCGTGTATTCGCCCGGCCAGTTCGTGAGCAACATCGTGTTCAGCATGGAGCCGAGCATCGATGCCTCGGAAGCGCTCGGCTTCATCTTCGAGGCCATGACCTGGCTCACCACCGTGCTGATGACGGGATGGCTCGACAAGTTTCCGCGTCTCCGGGCGGCCGTGCTCGAGTCGAACGCCACCTGGCTCCCGCTGGTGCTGGCGCGGAGCCGGAACTTTCTCGACCTCTACGCGTTCCAGCGCGGGCCCAAGGTGCGAGATCCATACGAAGTGTTCAGCGAGCGCTGCTTCATCGCCTTCGAGGGCGACGAGGAGCCGGTCTACCGCATGTGGGATCAGTACGAGCACGTGGGGCTGTGGTCCTCGGACTACCCCCACCACGACGCCGAGGACGCCTGGGAGGCGCTCGAGCTGATGGCGCGGCACAAGGTACCGGTGGCCGTCCAGCACAAGCTGCTCGGGGGCAACGCCAGACGACTCTACGGCATCGAGCCGGTGATGGTGGTCACGGAGCGGGTCGAGCAGTACGAGCCGGCCAAGCTGCCCTGGTGAGCCCGGTCGGGCGGGACTAGCGGAGCTCGTAGCCCGGCGAGACCACCGTCTCCATCTCACCGGGGGACAGGGGCCGGCCGTCGAAATACATGGCGACCTGGTCGCCGACCGGGCGCCGGCGGTTGATCGCCACGAAGGTATTCCACTCGTCATGCGCCCCGGTCGAATAGGCGCTCGACGCGCGCAGCGCGTAGTAGCGGATGAACCGGCGGCGACTCTCCGCCTGATCCGCCACCTCCTGGCGGAATTTCTGATCGCGGGCGGCCCGCGTCTCGACGTAGCGATCGACACAGCCGGCCAGATCGGAGGCGCCGCAGCCGAGGAACGCGCGCATGTCGTTGGGGCCGGTGAAGTGCACCATGTCGAAGTCCTGGCCGCTGCCGTCGTCCCCGGCGAGAACGGCCGTCCACATGACCATGTACTCGCTGCCCCCCGGGAACTTGCCCGCGACGCCGGGGAGCTGGTACCGGCCGGGATCGAGGACCCAGATGCCGCCTCCATAGTCCTTCTCGAGCTTGGCCTTGACCGCCGCCGAGATGTCGATGTTCGTGCCCACATGGCCACCGCCGCGGGCGCTGATCGGCGTGCTGGCGTAGACGATCAGCTTTCGCGCATCGCGCTGAGCCTTGACGTCCTGACGGATCTTCCGCACCTGCTCCTGGATCAGGCTGTCGAAGGCGGGATCGACGCAGTACTTGATGGCGACCGCGGTGACCACCACGACCCGGGGGGCGGTGCACTCGGCGGCCCGGACATGGACGGCCGTGCCGACGAGGGCGAGGGCCGCGCCGGCGGCGACGGAAAGCCACTTGAGCGACATGGTCCGCGTGGTCGTCAGCCCTGCCGTTCCGCCCGCGCGATGACCTTCGGTTCCGCCCGCTTCCGCTTCCGCCTCTTGCGCTCCTCGCTCCGGTGGCCACGACGGTCCTCCTGGTCGAAGCGCTTCTCCTTCGCGGCGGAGCCGTAGACCTCGCTCCATTTGTTGTTCTTGAAGATGATCTGGTAGCCGCCGGCGAGGATCTGGAAGGGCTTCTTGACCTTCTTGAGCTGGTCGAACTGCACCGCGCCCGCCTTGTGGAAGGCCTCGAAGTAGGACGGATAGACGAAGTCGGTCATCGGGATACCGTTGACCGGGAAGCTGAGCGCCTCGACCGGATCCGCGCTCTCGTAGGCGTAGATGATCTTCGGATCGGGCCCGGTGGTCATCAGGTTGATGGCCGGGTCCACCAGCATCTCCACCAGCTCGTGGGAGGCCGACACGCTCACCAGGTCCTTGTTGTCGAGCGTGGTCTTGACGAAGACCTTGGACTCGGGAAGCCCATCCGGCGTGAGGTCGTGATAGGCGAGGGCCCCCGGCTGATCGGCGTTGTCGAGGAAGACCATCGCCCAGGCGCCCTTCACGAATCCCTTGGACTTGACTAGCTTGGCCGGCGTGGCCCACACCGGCGCCACGAATTGATCCACGAACACCTGCATCGCCGCGATCAACCCGTCGAAGTCGACCCCGAGGGGTGTCTTCGCCTTGTTGAAGCAGGCGATCGTGGGCACCTCGCCCTGGTTGAACGCGCCGAAGATCGGTCCAGTGCTGCTCATGTCGGTCTCCTTTTCTGACTCTCCGGGAATCGTGGGTCGACCGGGCGGGCCCTGTCAAGGGGGACGTGCCCTTACTGGGCGCAGGCGGCGCCATGGCATAATCCCGCTCGTGTCCGATCCCGCGGCCGCGACGCTCGAGGCCGGCGCCCGCGCGGCGCCGCGATGAAGCCGGCGCCCTTCCGCTACGCGCGCCCCGCCACCGCGGCGGAAGCGGTGGCCATCCTCGCGGCCAGCCCCGGCGACGCCAAGCTGCTCGCGGGCGGCCAGAGCCTCGTCCCGCTCCTCAACATGCGCCTCGTCCGGCCGGCGGTGCTGGTCGACCTGAACGGCGCGCGCGAGCTGGAGCGGATCGAGCCCGCGCCGGCCGGCGGGCTCGTGCTGGGTGCGCTGGTTCGCCACACCGACCTCGCGGCATCGGCCCTGGTGCGCGAGCGGGCGCCGCTCCTCGCCGAGGCCGCCCGCCACGTCGGCCACACCGCCATCCGGAACCGCGGCACGCTCGGCGGGAGCCTCGCGCACGCCGACCCGGCGGCGGAGCTGCCCGCGGCACTCGTCGCGCTCGACGCCGAGCTGGCGCTGCTCGGGCCGCGCGGCCTGCGCCGCGTCGCGGTCGCGGAGTTCTTCCGCGGCCTGCTCTCCACCGCGCTCGCGGCCGACGAGCTCCTCGCCGAGGTGCGGGTCCCCGCGGCGGCGCCGGGCTGGGGCTTCGCGGAGATCGCTCGTCGCCCCGGCGACTTCGCGCTCGCCGGCGTCGCCGCCGCGCTGGATGGAGCCGGGCGCGCGCGGGTGGTGGGGTTCGGGGTCGGTGATCGGCCCATCCGCCTGCGCGCCGCCGAGGCACTCGTCGCGGCGGCGCCGCGGGATCCGGCGGCCGCGGCGCGCGCCGGCGCGGCCGCGGGCGCGGACTGCGATCCGGCCGCCGACGTCCACGCCTCCGCCGAGTACCGGCGCCACCTGGCCACGGTGCTCGCCGAGGACGCCCTCCGTCAGGCCATGGCGCGCCTGGCCCCATGACGCCGGCCAGCCCGCCCGCCGAGCGCCTGCGTCTCCGCCTCACCGTCAACGGCGAGGCGATCGAGCGCGAGGTCGAAGCCCGCCGCTCCCTGGCCGACTTCCTCCGCGAAGAGCTCGGGCTGACCGGCACCCACGTGGGCTGCGAGCACGGCGTCTGCGGCGCCTGCACCGTATTCGTCGACGGGCGGAGCGCCCGGAGCTGCCTGCTTCTGGCGGTGCAGCTCGAGGGCGCGCGCGTCACCACCATCGAGGGGCTCACGCCGCCTCAGGGGCTGAGCCCGCTCCAGGAGGCGTTCCGGGTGGGCCATGCGCTCCAGTGTGGCTTCTGCACGCCCGGCATGATCGTGGCGAGCACGGAGCTGCTCGCGACGACGGCGGCGCCCACCGACGCCGAGATCCGCGAGGCGCTCTCCGGGAACCTGTGCATGTGCACCGGCTACGTCAACATCGTCCGGGCCGTGGCCGCGGCGGCGGCGCGCCTCGCGGGCGAGACCCGCCGCGTGAGCGAGCCGCCCACGGGAGAGACCTCGTGAGCGCGCCGCGCGAGCCGGGCCGCTGGGTGGGCGCGGCTCTGCCGCTCAAGGAGGACGGGCGGCTCGTGGCCGGGCGGGGCCGGTTCCTGGACGACGTCGCCCGCCCGCGCATGCTCCACGCGGCGATGCTCCGCAGCCCGCACGCCCATGCCCGCATCGTCTCCGTCGACGCGACGGGGGCCGCGGCGCTGCCCGGGGTGTTCGCCATCCTCACCGGCGCGGCCGCCGCCGCCCGCTCCGGCCCGATCCGCCCGCTCATCCCGACGACCGCCGCGGTGCCCGACCACTGCCTGGCGGTGGATCGCGTGCGGTACGTGGGCGAGCCCGTCGCGGCGGTGGCCGCGGTGGACCGCGCCACCGCCGAGGACGCGCTCGAGCGGATCCGCGTGGAGTACGAGCCGCTGCCCGCGGTCGTCGACCCGGAGGCGGCGATGCGGCCCGGCGCGCCCCTCCTCTACCCCGAGCTCGGCAGCAACGTGGTCTGGCACGACGCGCTCACCTACGGTGACGTCGACGGCGCGATGGCGCGGGCCGACGGCGTGCTGCGCGAGCGCTTTGCCATCCAGCGCTACGCCTCGACGCCGCTCGAGACCTTCGGGGGGATCGCGGAGTACGACGCGGGCACCGACAGCTTCGAGTTCTGGACCAACGACCAGCGGCCCGGCCTGACGATCTCGATCCTCGCCGCGTCCCTCGGCGTGCCGCAGTCGCGCATCCGGCTGCAGTGTCCGGACATCGGCGGCGGCTTCGGCAACAAGCGGCGCCCGGCTTATCTCCTGGTCTGCGCGCTTCTGGCCCGCGCGAGCGGCCGGCCCGTGAAGTGGATCGAGGACCGCATCGAGAACCTCACCGCGCTGATGCACGCCTGCAACGGCGTCATGGACGTGGCGCTCGCCTACCGGGCGGATGGAACCCTGCTGGCGCTGAGCGTCCACGACGTCGCGGACGAGGGCAAGAACCTCCTCACCCCGACCCAGCACAATCTCATCAAGCTGGGCAATATCGCCAACGGCTACCGCATCCCGGCCATCCGCTACGAGGCCTGGTCGGTGCTGACCAACAAGTGTCCGAGCGGCGCCAACCGCGGGATCGGCAAGCCCTTCATGTGCTTCGCGATCGAGCGCGCCATGGCGCTGCTGGCCCGTCGCGTGGGCCAGGACCCCGCGGAGCTCCGGCTGCGCAACTACGTGACCGCCGATCAGATGCCCTACACCACGCCGCCCGGGGCGGAGTACGACAGCGGCGACTATCCGGCCACGCTCCGTCGGGCGCTGGCGCGCTTCGACTACGCGGGCTGGCGCGCCGAGCAGGCGCGGGCCCGCGCCGCGGGACGCCTGCTCGGCATCGGCATCGCCACGTCCGTCGAGCCGGCGGGCACCAACCTCGCCTCGTACGAGCTCGTCACCGGGCGGCGCAGCGCGTCGGGCTCGGCGGAGGCGGCGATGGTGCGGGTCGAGCCGGACGGCCACGTGCGCGTGAGCCTGGGCGACCCCTCGAGCGGGCAGGGCTACGAGACCGTGGTGGCCCAGATCGTGGCCGACGAGCTGGGCCTGACCCCCGACGGCGTCAGCGTCGCCCGGGGCTTCGATTCGTCGACCACGCCCTGGCTCTATCTCTCCGGGAACTACTCCAACAAGTTCTCGGTGACGGACGTGGGCGCGGTGGTGGGCGCCGCCGCGCGCGTCCGCGCGAAGCTCCTGCGCATCGCGGCGCATCGCCTGGAGATCGACGTGGCCGACCTCGAGCTGCGCGATGGCGCGGCGGTGGTGCGGGGCGCGCCCGACCGGCGGCTCAGCCTGGCCGAGCTGGCCCGCACCGCCTACGCCGACGTGCTGGGCCTGCCGCCCGGGGAGGAGCCGGGCCTCGAGGCGCATCACATCCACCAGAACCCGCTGGCGCGGCCCGTCGACGCCCAGCGACGGGTGCGCTCGCAGCTCGTCTTCGCGAACGCCGCGCACTGTTGCCTGGTCGAGGTCGACCGGCGCACCGGCCAGATCACGCTGCGCAAGTACGTGGTGGTCCACGACTGCGGGCGCGAGCTGAACCCGCTGATCGTGGAGGGCATGGTGCACGGCTCGACGGTGCACGGCATCGGCGCCGCGCTGCTCGAGGAGTTCCGCTACGACGACGCGGGCCAGCTCCTGACGTCGACCTTCATGGACTACCTCAAGCCCACCGCCGCCGACGTGCCGGCCATCGAGGTGGACCGGCTCGAGCATCCCTCGCCGGTCACTCCGCTCGGCGCGAAGGGCGTCGGCGAGGGCGGCGCGATCCCGGGGCCCGCGGCGGTGGCCAACGCGGTCGAGGACGCGCTCGCCCATCTCGGCGTCGTGGTCCGCTCGCTGCCCATCACCTCGGAGCAGGTCTGGCGGTGGCTGAGCGCGGTCGGCATTCCGGAGTCAGGGTGATCGCGGCGCGCAGCGTCTCCCCCGGCTCCAGGGTCCGGGCCCCCGTGTCGGGCCGGCCGGCCGCCGCGAGGTTGAAGGCATCGGTCACATGGCTGACCGGCTCGACGCAGAAGAAGGGCCGGCCGGGCGGTGTGAAGACGACGAGATAGTCGAGCGGCGGCTCGGCGGTCATGACCACGCGCGCGCCCCGCTCGGGCCAGTCGATCGTCGCCCGGCGGCGCCACCCCGCGAAGCAGTTGTCGAGCGTGACCGCGTCCACCGCCACCCCGCGCCCGAGGTCGGCGGTGGCCGGCGGCGAGACCAGCGCGGTGGGCATCATCTCGTCGTCCGTCAGCCAGATGGCCTCGACGTCCGCGGTGATCGTCGTGCGAGCCGTGCGCGGGAAGTAGGGATGCCAGCCGAGCCCGGCCGGCATCGCGGCGCTGGGTGGCGCGGTACGCCCACGGCCAGGCGCCGGCGGCATGCGGGTACTCGAGCCGCGCCTCCGCCGGCCTCACGTCGACCGGCCGCCAGCCAGCCTGCCATCCGTGGCCGTGGATGCAGTGACGCTCGGGCGGGCGATTGAGGGGCTGGACGACGGAGCGCCCGCGAAACGAGAAGCGACCCTCGCGGATACGATTGGAGTAGGGGATCAGCGGAAAGGCGGCGGCCGGGTAGGGATTTCCCGCGGCGAGGGCCTCGGCCGGCGTCGGGCGGAGCCACTCCCGGGTCATCCCGCCGCGCTCAGACCAGTAGCGGGTGACCGCGCCGCCGGCCGCCGGCGCCAGCTGGACGGCGGCGTCGCCCGAGCGCAGCGTGACGAGCTCCATCTCTCCCGTTCGGGAGCCTAGCACGGGCGCGCACCTGTGCTAGCGTGTGCGGGCGGTGAACGTGAAACCAGCGGGAGGGCGCGCATGACCCGGTTTGCTTCGTACCCCAGCCTCGAGGATCGCGTCGTGTTCGTGACCGGCGGCGGCAGCGGGATCGGGGCCTCCGTCGTCGAGCACCTGTGTGCCCAGCGGGCCCGGGTCGCGTTCGTGGACATCCAGCGGGAGGCCTCGGCAGGGCTCGTCGCCGCCATCGCGGCGCGCGGCCTCGTGGCGCCGTCGTTCATCCCATGCGACCTGCGCGACATCGCGGCGCTGCGATCGGCGGTCTCGGAAGCTCAGGCGCGGCTCGGAGCCATCCGCGTGCTCGTCAACAACGCGGCCCACGACGAGCGGCACTCGATCGAGAGCGTGACGCCCGAGTACTGGGACGATCGATTCGCGGTGAACCTGCGCCACCAGTTCTTCGCGGCCCAGGCGGTCGTCCCCGAGATGGCGGCCGCCGGCGGAGGCTCGATCATCAACTTCGGCTCGACGTCGTGGCTGGTCGGGCAGGGCGGCATGCCGGCCTACCTCAGCGCCAAGGCGGCCGTCGCCGGGCTGACCCGGGCCCTGGCCCGGGATCTCGGGCCCAGGAACATCCGTGTCAACTCCATCGTGCCGGGGTGGATCATGACCGAGCGGCAGATCAGGCTGTGGCTCACGCCCGCGGGCGAGCAGGAGCTGCTCCGGCGTCAATGCCTCAAGCGGAAGCTGCTGCCGGAGGACATCGCGCGCGTGGTCCTCTTCCTGGCCGCCGACGACAGCGACGCGTGCACCAACCAGAGCTACGTCGTCGACGGCGGCTGGGTCTGAGTCGCCTGGCCCACCGGGGCACCGGGCATGTCGTTCTTCGTCGCGCTGCTCGTTGACGGGGCACTGGCGGGTGCGGTCTACGCCCTCGTCGCGCTCGCCTTCGTCGTGGTGTACAAGGCGTCGCGCGTAATCAACTTCGCCCTGGGCGAGTGGGTGATGTTCGCGTCGAGGATGGTGGCGTCCGGGTCGCACGCGATGGGGCTGGGGCTGGTCGGCGCCGTCGGTCTCGGGTGCGCCGGCATGATGGTGCTGGCGGTGGTGTTCAACCGGGTGATCCTGCGTCCGCTGGTCGGCCAGCCCGCGATCTCGCTGATCATGGTCACCATCGGGTTCGGGGCATTCCTGAGGGCCTCGGCGGTGTTCCTCTTCCCCGGCGTTCCCGGCTCCATCGCCCTTCCGATCCCGCCGGAGCCGTGGTTCATCGCCGGGGTCTTGCTCTCGCCGGGGAAGCTCATCGCGGCCGCGGCCGCCAGTGTCTGCGTGGCGCTCGTGACCTGGGTCTACCGGACGCGGACCGGGGTGGCGTTGCGGGCCATTGCCGACGATCCGCAGGCCGCGATGGCCGCCGGGGTCGACATCGACCGGCACTTCGCCATCACCTGGGCCATGGCGGGCACGATCGCCACCGTGGCGGGGACGCTCTGGATGTCCATCTCCGGCGGGGGCGGATTCAGTCTCGTGCTCGTCGGGCTCAAGGTGTTCCCGATCGTCATCATCGGAGGGCTGGACAGCGTCCCCGGCACCATTCTCGGGGCGCTCTTCGTGGGCGTACTGGAGAGCGAGACCGCCGGCTATCTCGATCCCCTGCTCGGCGCGGGATTCAGCAGTGTCGCGTCCTATGTCGTGCTGCTCGCCATGCCGATGGTGCGCCCGTACGGGTTGCTCGGTAGTCCGGACATCAAGCGCGTGTAGATCCTAGGCGGCTGACCCTACTTCTTCACGAGCGGGCAGCCGCCCTCGCTGAGCGGGCGGAACGCCTGATCGCCGGGGATCGTCGCGACGATCTTGGCCAGGTCCCAGTCGCCCTTCGACTCGTCGGGCGTCTTGACCTGCATCAGATACATGTCGCGGATCACCCGCCCGTCCTCGCGGATGCGGCCGTTCCTGGTCATGAAGTCGTTGATCGGCAGCTCCTTCATCTTGGCCATCACCGCCTTGGCCTCGTCGGTGCCGGCCGCCTTGACCGCCCTCAGGTAGTGCAGGGTGGCGCCGTAGGTGCCGGCCTGGATCATGGTCGGCGGCATGCCCTTCGCCGCGGCGAAGCGGTCGCTGAAGACGCGCGCCTCCGGGGTCATGTCCCAGTAGAACGAGCTCGCCATCAGCAGCCCCTGCGCGGTCTTGAGACCGAGCGCCCGCACCTCCGGGTACTGGATGAGCAGGGCGGCCAGCCGCTGCCCGGCCTTGTCGAGCCCGAACTCGTTGGCCTGCTTGATCGCGTTGGTGATGTCGGTGCCGCCGTTGGCCATCACGACAACCTTCGCCTTCGAGGACTGCGCCTGCAGGAGGTAGGACGAGAAGTCCGCGGTGTTGAGCGGATGGCGCGCCGAGCCCAGCACGCGGCCGCCCGCCGCCCGCACGAAGTCGCTCGCGTTCTGCTCGAGCGCGATGCCGAAGG
>JBGOVO010000162.1:0-8007 GCA_041478145.1 Methylomirabilia bacterium | reverse complement strand
CAGCTGAGAGCCTCCGAGGTCGGCGCGAAAGGGCTGGGCGCCGAGCCGCGGGTGTTGAGGGTGGGCCGGCCCGAAGAATTCGACGCGGCGTTCGTCGAGGCGCAGAAGACCCACGCTGACGCCCTCGTCGTCCTGAGCTCCGCGGTGTTCGCCGCGCACGGCGGCCAGCTCGTGACGCCCGCGGCGAAGCACCGGCTGCCGACGATGTACCACCAGAAGGACTTCGTGGCGGCCGGCGGCCGGCCTGACGATCCCGCAGTCGCTGCGGCTGCGGGCGGATCAGGTGGTCGAGTGATCAGACGGGCTCCTCGATGGTGATCTCGCGCGCCTCGTCGCCGAGCCCGCCCAGGTGCACGCGGATCGTCCGGGCGGGCAGGAGCGGCAGCAGCTTGTCGGCCCACTCGATGACCGTCACCCCGTCACCGTGCAGCATCTCATCGAGGCCCAGGTCCACCAGCTCGGTGAGGCTGCCGGTGCGGTAGGCGTCGAGGTGGTACACGGGCAGCCGGCCGCGGTACTGGTTGATCAGCACGAAGGTCGGGCTCGTGACGTCGGTGGTGACGCCGAGGCCGCGCGCGAGCCCTTGAAGAAAGCAGGTCTTCCCCGCCCCCAGCTCGCCGGTGCACGCCACCACCGCGCCCGGGGTGAGCCGCGCGCCGAGGCGCGCGCCGATGGCCTGCGTCTCCTCGGCGCTCCGCGAGACGAGCGTCCGCGCCGCGCTCACGCCGTGCTCTCCGCGAGCGCGCGGAGCGCCGCGGCCAGGCTCTCGATGATGTCGGTCGCGAGCATCGCGTACTCGCCCCGCTCCCGCGCGGCCACGTCGCCGGCCAGGCCGTGCACGTAGCAGCCCGCCCGCAGCGCGGCCGCCGGCTCGATCCGGCGGGCGAGCAGCGCGCCGACGATCCCGGTGAGCACGTCGCCCGAGCCGCCCTTGGCCATGCCGGGATTGCCGGTCGGGTTGATCGCCACGTGGCCGTCCGGGCCGGCGATCACGGTGTTCGCGCCCTTCAGCGCGATCGCCACGCCGTGCTCGCGCGCGAACGTGCGGGCCACCTCGATACGATCGGCCTGCACGGTCTCGATCGAGGTGCCCAGCATGCGTGCCATCTCGCCGGGATGCGGGGTGAGCGCGCGTGACCCCGCCGCGTGGCGCAGCAGATCGAGGTGCCCGGCCAGGGCGCTCAGCGCATCGGCGTCCACCACCATGGGCCGCTCCAGCTCCCGGACCAGGACGCGCACCAGCTCCTGCGTCGCGGGATCGAGCGAGAGCCCGGGGCCGAGGGCGACCGCGTCCATGCGCCGCGCCAGCGCCAGGATGCGGTCCTTGGCCTCCAGGGAAAGACTCTGGGCGGCCGTCTCGGGCAGCGCCTCGGTCATGTACTCCGGCGCCTGCGCGGCGACGATAGGCTGCTGGGAGGCGGGCGCGGCGATCGTGCAGAGGCCGACGCCGCTCCGCAGCGCGGCGCGGCCCGCGAGGACGGCGGCACCGGTCTTGCCGAGCGAGCCCGCGACCACCAGCAGGTGGCCGAAGCGGCCCTTGTGGGCGTCCAGGTCGCGCGGGGGGAAGTACGGGCGCACGTCGGCGGCCTCGAGCCGCCAGGTGGTGATACCCCGGCGCGCCTCCTCGGCGGGCACACCGATATCGCCGATCTCGACGATGCCGGCCTGCGCGGCCGCCGGCGCGAGCAGCAGGCTCCGCTTGAGCCCGCCGAAGGTGACGGTGCGCCAGGCCTTGACCGTCGGCCCCAGCAGCACGCCGCGATCGGAGTCGAGGCCGGAGGGCAGGTCGAGCGCGACGACCGGCACGCCGCCCGCACCGGCTCGGTTGACGGCCTCGATGGCCGCGGCCACCGGTCCGCGCGCAGCGCCGCTCACGCCGGTGCCGAGCAGCGCGTCCACGATGAGGTCGGCGCCGCCCAGCCCGCGCGCGAGCCCGCTCGGGTCCGCGATCTCCTCGACGCGCCCGCGCCAGTGGCCGAGCGCGTCCGCCGCGTCGCCCCGCACCTCGTCGCGCCGGCCCACCAGGAGCACGCGCACCGCCGCCCCCCGGGCCTTGAGCCGCCGCGCGACCACGAAGCCGTCGCCACCGTTGTTCCCCTTGCCGCACACGACGACCACCGCCTTGCCGCGGATCGGCGCGAGCCATCGGGCGATGAGCGCGGCCGCGCCGGTGCCGGCGCGGTCCATGAGGCGCGGCCCGGGAATGCCGAGATCGCGGATGGCGCGCGCGTCGAGCGCCCGCATCTCGGCGGCGGTGAAGACGGGCAGCACGGCGTCAGCGCGGAGGCGGCAGCAGCAGGGCGGCCGACTGGATCAGGAAGTCGGCGAGCACCGTCGTGTAGGCCTCCCGGTGGGTGGTCCGGGCCACGCGGGGCAGCTCGATGTGCAGGGCGAGCGGCGCCTGCCCGAGCATGCCCGACTGCTTGGAGGCCGACGCGGTGTAGAGCAGGGCGTCCTGCGACTCGACCCACACGTCGAGCCGCGGCACGTCGCCCTCCGGGGGCAGGCGGCTGTCGCGGATCAGCTCCAGCAGGGTCTTGAGCCGCCAGGCGTCGTCGCGGCTGACCCCGACGGTGGCGATCTCCATGCGGCCCTCGCTCTCCTTGCGGCCGTTGCCGTGGACCTCGACGTAGAAGCGGAGGGGCCCCTGCGCGGCCTCGGCGACCTGGGCCCGGTAGGCCTGGTAGAGCTGGCGCGCCGCCTCGGTCTCCACCTCGAGCCGCGCGGCGCCGCCGGGCACACCCTCGGTGGGCCGGCTGACGTTGTAGCGGCGGCCCTCGCCATCCAGGTTCGAGTAACCGGTGACGACCACGAGGCCGAAGCCGGTGAGCTTGGCCAGGTCGCGGCCCATCATGTCGGTGGCGGCGTCGGTGGTACCGTGCGGCGCCGCGATGACGAAGCCGGGCCGGCCCTTCTCCACCCGGGCGCTGCCGCCGGGCGCGGCGGCCCGGGGCGCCGAGATCGGAGGCGCGGGGGCGCCGGGCGCGCGCGGGCCCGGCGCGGGCGGCGCCTCGGCCGACTCCTTCCCCGCGATCAACCCCGCGCAGCCCTGGACGAGGAAGGCGAGACCGAGCACGAGGCTAGCGAGGCCTCGCCTCGTCATCGGCGCCGTCTCCGATCAGCATGGCCTGCGCCATGGCGTAGTCCCCGTCGTGGGTGAGCGAGAGGAGCACCCGGCGGCCGCCCTTGGCCTCGGCGATGGCGCGGCAGCGACCGCTCAGCACCATGGTGGGGGCCTGCCCGCGCTCGCGGCGCACTTCGAGCTCGTGCCAGCTCACCCCCATGCTGAGCCCGGTGCCGAGGGCCTTGAGGGTGGCTTCCTTGGCCGCGAAGCGCGCCGCGAAGTGCGGGATGGGATCGCGGCGCCGCCGGCAGTAGGCGATCTCCTGCTCGGTGAACACCCGCTGGAGGAAGCGCTCGTCCCAGCGCGCCACCACCCGCCGGAGCCGCGGCATCTGGGTGAGGTCGACACCGATGCCCAGCACGCGGCTCATGCCCCGATCGTCCGGCGCACGATGCCCGCCAACTCCTGGGCCATGCCCTCGATGCGGGCCTGCTCCTCGCCCTCGATCATCACGCGCAGGAGCGACTCGGTGCCGGAGTAGCGCAGCAGGATGCGCCCGGCCCCGTTCATCTCCGCCTCGAGCCCCTTGGCGCGCTCGGCCAACCCGGGAATGCTGTCCACCGGCGGCTTGCTCTTCACGGGCACGTTGAGCAGCACCTGCGGGAACTTGGTCAGGCACTGCGCCAGCTCGCCCAGGGAGGCCCGGGTCTCCTGCATCACCCCGATGAGCTGGAGCGCGGAGACGATGCCGTCGCCGGTGGGGGTGTGATCGAGGAAGAGCAGGTGGCCGGACTGCTCGCCGCCCAGGTTGGCACCGATGCGCAGCATCTCCTCGAGCACGTAGCGGTCCCCCACCTGCACCTTGACGACGCCGATGCCCGCCTTGGTCAGGACCCGATCGAGCGCCAGGTTGGCCATCACGGTGGTGACCACGGTGCCGCTCTTGAGCGAGCCGCGGGAGGCGAGATGCCGCCCGCAGATGGCGAGGGCGTAGTCGCCGTCCCGGATCTGCCCCTGCTCGTCCACCGAGATGAGCCGGTCGCCGTCCCCGTCGAAGGCGAGCCCGAGGTGCGCCCGCGCGCGGAGCACTTCCTTCTGCAGCGCCTCCGGGTGCATGGCGCCCGCGCCGAGGTTGATGTTCTGGCCGTCCGGGCTCGCGTTCATCACCCGCACGTCGGCGCCGAGGCGGCGGAAGATCTCGGGCGCCACCCGATACGTCGCCCCGTGGGCGCAGTCGAGGACTATTCGAAGACCACTGAGGTTGTGTGGGCAGGTGGCGCGCGCGTGCGCGATGTAGTCGGCCTCCGCCGCCTCGTGCTGGACGAGCCGGCCGATGTCCACGCCGGTGGGCCACGGCGCGGTGTCGGGCCCGCCCAGGCGCGCCTCGATCTCCTCCTCCCACGCGTCCGGGAACTTGGCGCCTTCCGAGGAGAAGATCTTGATGCCGTTGTCCTCGAAGGGATTGTGGGAGGCCGAGAGCACCACGCCGCCGTGGGCATCGAGCCGCCGCGTGAGATACGCGATCGCCGGGGTGGGCAGCACCCCGACCGCGTAGACGTCGCCGCCCGCCGAGAGCGCGCCCGAGACGAGCGCGCCTTCGAGCATGGGGCCGGAGAGCCGCGTGTCCCGCCCGACGACCAGGCGCGTCTTCTTGGTGCCGTCGTGCTCGAGGAGCGTGGCCACGAGCTGGCGGCCGAGGCGGAAGGCCAGCTCGGTGGTGAGCGGGGGGGTGTTGGCGCGGCCCCGGATCCCGTCGGTGCCGAAGAGACGGCTCACGAGCGGACGGATCCGAGGACGAGGCGGACGCGCGAGGGATTCACCCGGACGACCGTGATGCCGGCCGGCACCGTGATCTGCTCGGGGAGGACGCGCAGAGTGACCTCCCCGGCGCGCGAGCCGGCCAGGCTGAGCCGCGCCTTGACCCGGTCCGTTCCGAGGCGCGACAGCGCGCCGCGCAGCCCGTGGAGCTGTACGTCCACGCTGTCCGGACGCTCCCCCAGCACCTCGAGGCCGGCCGGGATGCCGTCCAGCTCGAGCGGTGCCGCGATGATCAGGTCGGACTTCTCGGAGGTCATGACGAAGGCCCAGAGCACCATGGAGACGAGGAGGGCGAGCAGCTTCAGCTCCCAGTGGTGCGTGAGCGCGCTCACTTGCGGAGCCACTCCCGCGCCGGCTCCCACCACGCCGAGCGCCGCGGCAGCGCCGCTTCCTCCAGGGAGAAGAGCTCGCCCAGCCGGCGCCGGAGCGACTCCTGGTCGAGCGGTGATTCCATCTGCCCGTCGACCGCGAGGGAGATGCGCCCGGTCTCCTCCGAGACGATCAGCACCACCGCGTCGGTCTCCTCGGCCAGACCGAGGCCGGCCCGGTGTCGCGTGCCCATGTTCCGTCCGAGCTGCGTGTTGCGCGACAGCGGCAGGAAGCAGCCGGCCGCGGCCACCCGGTCGCCCCGGATGAAGGCGGCCCCGTCGTGCAGCGGCGAGTACGGGAGGAACAGGCTCACGAGCAGGTCCGCCGAGACGACCGCGTCGAGCGGCACGCCGAGCTCGGCATAGTTGCGCAGGCCGGTGCTCCGCTCGAGCACGATGAGCGCGCCGATGCGCTTGCTCGCGAGCGCGTCGGCCGCCTTGATGACGTCGTCGATGAGGTGCGTGCGCTCCTCGCGCGCGCCGATGGCCATGCCCTGGAGGAGGCGGCTCTCCCCGAGCCGGGTGAGCGCCCGGCGCAGCTCCGGCTGGAACAGCACGATCAGGGCGAGCACCCAGAACGACCAGAAGTTGTCGAGCAGCCAGCTCGTGCTGAACAGCTCGAGATGGCGGGCCAGGAACGACGCCACCATGAGGCCGGCCAGTCCCAGCAGCATCTGGACGGCGCGGGTCTCCTTGAACATCACGAAGATCCGGTAGAGGACGACCGCCACCAGCACGATGTCGATCGCGTCGCGGAGGCGGAAGGTCTGCAGCACCGGCCACATGGCTAGACGAGTCCCGCGGGAGCGGCCGGACGGGCGCGCTGGATGGCCTGAGCGATGCGGACGGCCTGGACGGTCTCGGCCACGTCGTGGGTCCGGATCACGTGGGCGCCACCCAGCACCGCGGCCGCGGTGGCGGCCAGCGTGCCGGGCAGCCGCTCCGCGGGATCCTCGACGCCGGCGACGGCTCCGATGAAGGACTTACGCGAGACGCCCACGTGGAGCGGGCGGCCCAGCGCGCGAAGGGCCGGCAGGCCGGCCAGCACGCGGCAGTCCCATTCGGGCCAGGCCACGGTCGCCCCGCGGAAGAAGCCGATGCCGGGGTCGACCAGGATGCGGTCGTCGGGGATCCCGGCGGCCCGCGCCAGGGCCAGACCCTGCTCGAGCGAGGCGCGAATGGTCGCGATCGGCTCCCCGAGCGGTGGGGCGGACGCCGGCGAGGCCATGAGCACGAGGCCCGCGCCCGCCTCGGCGATCAGCCGGGCGAGCGCCGGGTCGGTGTGGAGCCCGGCCACGTCGTTGATCACGCCGGCCCCGGCCTCCAGGGCCGCGCGGGCCGGCAGGCCCCGGCTCGTGTCGGCCGAGACGGGGAGGTCGAGCTTGGTCGAGAGCAGCCCCACCGCCCAGTGCAGCCGGTCGGCCTCCTGGGTCTCCGGGATGCGGGCGTCGAGATAGGGGGCGGTCGACATGGCCCCCACGTCCAGCCAGGCCGCCCCCGCACGCCCCATGGCCTCCGCGGCCTGGAGCAGTCGATCGGCGTCCAGGACCACCGAGCCCGAGTAGAACGACTCCGGGCTCACGTTGAGCGCCCCCACGACGGCCACGTCCAGGCCATCGCCCACCGACACTCCTGCCACGATCGCGCGATTCATAGGGGGATTGCTCCAGCACCAACTTATCACCGCCATGGGCCACCACGGGAGCCGGAATTTAGCGCGGACAGTCTGTGAGGCCGGGCGGACAGGGCCGGGTCAGGCGGGGCTCGGCGCCTCTTGCTGCAGCGGTACCCGCAGGATCCGCGCGATCTCCTCACCGTCGAGCGACTCCCGCTCCAGGAGCGCCCGGGCCAGGGCGTGCAGCTTCTCCAGATTCGACTCGATCATGTGGCGCGCGCGCGTGGCGCACTCCACCACGATGCGCTTGATCTCGGAGTCGATGAGGACGGCGGTCTCTTCGCTGAAGTCCTTGGGACGCGCCACCTCGCGACCGAGGAAGATGTGCTCCTCGGCCTTGCCGAAGGTGAGCGGGCCCATCTTGTCGGACATGCCCCACTCGCAGACCATCTTGCGGGCCATCTCCGTCGCCTTCTCGAGGTCGTCGCCGGCCCCGGTGGTCTGCTGCTGGAAGACGATCTCCTCGGCGGCCCGGCCGCCCAGCAGGATCGTGATACGGCTGACCAGGTAGTCGCGCGAGTAGTTGTACTTGTCGTCGGCCGGGAGCTGCTGGGTGAGGCCGAGCGCGCGCCCGCGCGGGATGATCGTGACCTTGTGGAGCGGATCGGCGCCCGGGAGCAGGTCCGCCACCAGGGCGTGGCCCGCCTCGTGGTAGGCGATCGTCTTCTTCTCGGTATCCGAGATGATCATCGAGCGCCGCTCCACGCCCATCAGGACCTTGTCCTTGGCGTTCTCGAAGTCGATCATCTCGACGACCTTCTTGTCCTGGCGCGCCGCCAGCAGCGCGGCCTCGTTCACCAGGTTGGCCAGATCGGCCCCCGAGAAACCGGGCGTGCCTCGCGCGAGCACCTTGAGATCCACCTTGGGCGCGAGCGGGATCCGGCGCGTGTGCACCTTCAGGATCTCCTCGCGCCCTTTCACGTCGGGCCGCGCCACCACCACCTGGCGGTCGAAGCGCCCGGGGCGCAGCAGGGCCGGGTCGAGCACGTCGGGACGATTCGTGGCGGCCAGCACGATCACCGACTCGGTCTGGCTGAAGCCGTCCATTTCGCTCAAGATCTGGTTGAGCGTCTGCTCGCGCT
>JBGOVO010000005.1:0-30470 GCA_041478145.1 Methylomirabilia bacterium | reverse complement strand
GTCGGCCTCGAGTCGCAGGTGCCCGGCATCTACAAACGCAACCTCCCGCCGCTCAAGACCCGCTACGGCTTCACCGACCACGAGGTGGAGTTCTTCGCGATCCACATCGAGGCCGATGAGGTGCACGGCGAGCGCGGTTATCAGATCGTGGAGCGGCACAGCACGACGCCGGAGAAGCAGGCCGAGGCCGCCGACGTGGTCCGCGAGGCGACCGAGATGCGCTGGCAGTACATGACCGGCCTCCATCGCGCCTTCGTGCTCAAGGAAGACGCGTGAGCGAGCCCCGGCGGGTCGCCTCGCTCGACGAGGTGCCGGCCGGGCAGCCGAAGCTGGTGGAGCTCGACGGCACCCGGATCGTGCTGGCCCGGGTGGGTGATGCGGTGTACGCCTGCGGCGAACTCTGCGCCCACCGGGGCGGCCCGCTGAGCGGCGGCAAGCTCAACGGGAGCCGGCTCGCCTGTCCGTGGCACGGCTGGATGTACGACGTGCGCACCGGGCAGTGCCTGTTCCCGGGCCGAGGCGCGAGCGTGCCCGTCTATCCGGCGCGGGTCGACGCGGGCGCGATCTTCGTGGAGCTGCCGTGATCACGGTCAAGCGCCTCACCCTGGAAGATGCGCTCGTGCTGCTGGCCGCCGCCGAGGCGAAGGCGCGCGAGATCGGCGTCACCGAGACGATCTGCGTCTGCGACGACGGCGGGCATCCCATCGCGCTTCACCGAATGACCGGCGCGCGCATCACCGGGGTCGAGATCGCCATCGCCAAGGCCTTCACCGCCGCCGGGCATCGCCGGGCCACCCACAAGTTCAACCAGCCGCCGGGCGGTCCCGCCTTGCCCGGCAACGAGGCCTTCGGCATCCACGCGATGCATCCGGGCCGCTTCGCGGTCTTCGTGGGCGGATTCCCCATCGAGGTCGACGGCGACGTGGTCGGCGGCATCGGGATCAGCGGCGGCAATGGCGAGCAGGACACCGCGGTGGGGACCGCCGCCCTCGAGGCCTTCCAGCGCTATCTGACCGCCACGGGTGCGTAACTCTTCCCTGCTCGCCCGCGTCGCGGCCTGGGCCGTTCCGGTCGAGATCGCGGTCCTGACCGCGGCCGTCTTCTTCCCGGTCCTCCGCGCCGACTGGCTCGACTGGGACGATCCCATCAACTTCCTCAACAATCCGTACTACCGGGGCCTCGGGTGGGCGCAGCTGCGCTGGATGCTCACCGCGAGCGTGATGGGGCACTGGATCCCGGTGACCTGGCTGACCCTCGGCGCGGACTACGCGGTGTGGAGCCTCAATCCGTTCGGCTATCACCTCACCAACCTGCTCCTCCACGCGGCCAGCGCCGCCGTGTTCTACCTCGTCTCCCGCCGTCTGCTCGGACTCGCGATGCCCTCGGTGACGCCGCTGGTCGGCGGCCTCGGCGCGGCGGCCGCCGCGCTCTTCTTCGCGGTGCACCCCCTGCGGGTGGAGTCGGTGGCCTGGATCACCGAGCGGCGCGACCTCACGTCCGGCCTCTTCTTCCTGCTCGCGGTGCTGGCCTACCTCAAGGCTCACGAGCGGCGACCCGAGGTGCGGATCGCCTGGCGATGGGTCGCCGTCGTCTTCGCCGCGCTCGCGCTCGCCTCCAAGTCCATCGTGATGGGCCTGCCCCTCGCCCTGGTGATCCTCGACGCCTATCCGCTTCGTCGGCTCGGCCCGGGGCCGCGCGAGTGGTTCACCGCCCGGACCTGGCCGGTCTGGCGGGAGAAGATCCCGTTCGCGCTCCTCGCGGTGGGCGCGGCCGCGATCGCCTTCTACGTCCAGCGGACCACCGGCTATCTGACCGACGCCGAGCCCGCGGCCCGGGCGGTGATGGTCTTCTACAACGTCTGGTTCCACGTCTGGAAGACCTTCGTGCCGCTGAACCTGATGCCGCTCTACGAGCTGCCCCGGCAGGTGACGTTCGCCGGGCTGCCGTACCTCCTGAGCGCGGTGGGGACCCTGGCCCTCACCGCCGGGGTCTGGCTCCTGCGGAGGCGGTGGCCGGCCGGACTCGCGATCTGGGCGTTCTATCTGGTGATGCTGGCCCCCGTGAGCGGGGTCGTCCACACCGGCAATCACCTCGGGGCGGATCGCAACACCTATCTGCCGTGCGCCGGCTTCGCGCTGCTGGTGGGCGCGCTCGTGATCGCGGTGGCCGAGGCGCGGCGTCGCGGCGTGCTTCGCCCCGCCATCGCGGCGCTCGCCCTGCTGCTCGTGGCGGTCTGGATCGCCGGCCTCGCGGTCGCGGCGAGGATCCAGACCGCGGTGTGGCGCGACTCGGAGACGCTCTGGCGCTACGCCCTCGAGGTCGATCCGGGGTGCGCGATCTGCAACCACAATCTGGCCGTCATTCTCGGCCGGCGCGGCGATCGGGCGGAAAGCCTGGCGCTCTTCTCGCGCGCGCTCGCGCTGCGGCCCGACCGCTCCGAGTTCCACGGCAACTACGGGCTGCTGCTCCTGCAGATGGGCCGCCGCGAGGAGGGCCTCGCCAAGCTGCGGTATCGTCTCGGCCACGACCCGCGCGACTACAGCACGCGCACCAACCTGGCGATCGCCCTCATCGAGGACGGGCGGACCGCGGAGGCGATCGTCGAGCTCGAGCAGGCGCTGCGCACCAAGCCGGACTCGGTTCCAGCCCTGACCGCGCTGGGGCGGGCGCGGCTCGCCGAGGGCCGCATCGAGCCGGCCATCGCCGCCTTCGAGCGGGCGATCACCGTGAACCCGACGGAGCCGGTGGCCCGGCTGGGGCTGGCCCGCGGGTACCTGGCGCGGGGCGACGACGCCGCCGCCCGAGAGCAGCTCGGGATCCTGCGCCGGCTCGATCCGCGGCTGGCCCGCCAGGTCGAGCAGGAGTTTCGGTAGAGGTCGGTCGTTTCGGTGTAGACTGCGAGCGGGGTGGTCACGGAAGCGATCTCGGTCCGCAGCCTGTCGAAACTCTATGCCACGCGGGACGGCGGGGTGGCCGCCCTCGAACGGATCAGCTTCGGCCTCGACGAGGGCGAGTTCGTGGCGGTGGTGGGGCCCTCGGGCTGCGGCAAGTCCACCCTGCTCAAGATCCTGGCCGGGCTGCTCGCGCCCACCGGCGGGAGCGCCTCTCTCCGGGGCACGCCCATCGCGGGGCCACGGCGGGACATCGGCGTCGTGTTTCAGGCCCCCGTCCTCTTCCCGTGGCGGACCGTCCTCGACAACGTGCTGCTGCCGGTCGACGTGCAGGGGCTCGGACGGGACCGCTACCTCGGCTCGGCCATGGATCTGCTCGCCCTGGTCGGCCTCCGGGAGTTCGAGCGCCGCTACCCGTGGGAGCTCTCGGGGGGCATGCAGCAGCGGGTCGCGATCACCCGCGCCCTCATCCACGACCCGGCCATGCTGCTGATGGACGAGCCCTTCGGGGCGCTCGACGCCATGACCCGCGAGCACATGAACCTCGAGCTCCAGCGCATCTGGATGGAGAGGAAGAAGACGGTGTTCTTCATCACCCACTCCATCCCGGAAGCGGTCTTCCTCGCCGACCGCGTGCTCGTCATGACGCCGCGGCCGGGGCGGATCGTGGACGACCTCCGGATCGAGCTGCCCCGGCCTCGCTCGCTCGATGTCATGACCAGCTCGGACTTCGGCCGGTACACGCGCCACATCCGTGGGCTCTTCAACGTCAAGGGGGGACTCGACGCGTGAGGAGCGCGAAGAACATCACCCTGAGCGTCGTGCTGTTCTGCGCGTCGGTCGTCGGCTGGGAGGCGGTGGTGCGCGGGTTCCAGATCCCTCCCTTCATCCTGCCGCCGCCCTCGCAGGTCGCGCTGGCTCTCTGGCGCGGCTTCAGCAGCGGCCTGTACCTCGAGCATCTCTCCCACACCCTGCTCGAGACGATGCTCGGCTTCATCGTGGGGTCCGCGCTGGGCCTGGTGCTCGGCACCGCGGTCGCCCTGAGCCGGCCGGTGGAGTTCTTCCTCTACCCGTACATCGTGATGTTCCAGTCGCTGCCCAAGGTCGCCCTGGCCCCGCTCATCGTGGTGTGGTTCGGGCTCGGCCTCACCTCCAAGGTGATCAACGCCGCCCTCATCGCCTTCTTCCCGCTGCTGGTCAACACCATGGTCGGCCTCCGCTCCGCCGACGAGGAGCGCGTGAGCCTGATGCGCTCGCTCGCGGCGAGCGAGCGGCAGATCTTCTGGATGCTGCGCCTGCCCAACGCCCTGCCCTTCGTCATGGCCGGGCTCGACGTCGCCATGATCTTCGCCCTCATCGGGGCCATCGTCGCCGAGTTCGTCGGCGCTCAGAAGGGACTCGGCATGCTCATCCAGTCGATGAACTTCAACATGGACGTGTCGGGACAGTTCTCCATCCTGCTGATCCTGTCGGTGGTGGGATTGCTCCTGAACCGCGGGGTCATGATCATCCGCAAGCGGGTCCTCTTCTGGGATCCCTCCGAGAAGGAGCGGATCGACCAAGAAAGGGTCAGTGCATAAGCCCATGGCTTCCGGCGGGAATCCGGCGCGCATCGGGGTGGACATCGGCGGCACCTTCACCGACCTGGTCTGGATGGACGAGGCCACCGGCACGGCCCGCGTCGGCAAGCTGCTGACGACGCCGAAGGACCCCTCGCAGGCGGTCGAGGAGGGCGTGGTGACCGTGCTCCACGAGGCGGGCGCCGCGGCGGCCGCGGTGCGCGCCCTCATCCACGGCACGACGCTCGCGACCAACGCGCTGATCGAGCGCAAGGGCGCCCGGGTGGGACTCCTCGCCACCGAGGGATTCCGGGACGCGGTCGAGATCGGGCGCGAAGGCCGCTACGACATGTACGACCTGTTCATCGACCTGCCGGTGCCGCTCGTGCCGCGCCAGCTCCGGGTCGAGGTGTCCGAGCGCGTGCAGGCCGACGGCACCGTCCTGCGCCCGCTCGACGAAGCGCAAGCCCGCTCCGCGATCGCCCAGCTCGGCGCCCTCGGGATCGAGGCGATCGCGATCTGCCTGCTGCACGCCTACCGGAACCCGGTCCACGAGCGCGCGCTGGTCCGGCTGTGCGCCGAGCTCCTGCCGGGCGTGCCGGTCTCCTGCTCCTCCGACGTGGTGCCGGAGATCCGCGAGTACGAGCGCACGTCGACCACCTGCGCCAACGTCTACGTGATGCCCCTGATAGCGCGCTACCTGGACGATCTCGAGCGGAAGCTCCAGGAGCTCGGCATCCCCGGGCGCCTCTACGTGATGATGTCGGCGGGGGGTATCGCCACGCCCGAGACGGCCAAGCGGGTGCCGATCCGTCTCGTGGAGTCCGGGCCGGCCGCCGGGGCGCTGGCGGCGGCGCGCATGGCCCGCCAGGTCGGCGAGAGCCGGCTCCTGTCCTTCGACATGGGCGGCACCACCGCCAAGGCCTGCGTCATCGACCGCGGCGAGCCCCTGCTCGCCCGCGAGTTCGAGGTCGCGCGGGCCGACCGGTTCAAGAAGGGCTCCGGGCTGCCCATCCGGGTGCCGGTGGTGGAGCTGATCGAGATCGGTGCGGGCGGCGGCTCCATCGCCCGGGTGGACCGGATGGGGCTGCTCAAGGTCGGACCCGACAGCGCGGGCGCCGATCCCGGCCCGGCGTGCTACGGGGCGGGCGGCCGTGAGCCGACCGTCACCGATGCCGACCTGCTGCTGGGCTATCTCGACGCGGACTTCTTCCTCGGCGGGCGCATGCGGCTCGACGTCGAGGCGGCCCGCCGGGCCGTCGAGGAGCGGGTGGCCCGGCCGATGGGGCTCGAGCTCACCGACGCGGCCTGGGGCATCCACCGGGTCGTCAACGAGAACATGGCCTCCGCCGCGCGCGTGCACGGCATCGAGCGCGGCAAGGACCTGCGGGGCTATCCGCTCTTCGCCTTCGGCGGCGCGGGACCGGTCCACGCCTGGCAGGTGGGACGGATTCTCCGGGTGCCGCGCGTGCTCGTGCCCTACGGCGCGGGCGCGCTCTCCGCGTATGGGCTGCTCGCCGCGCCGCTCGCCTTCGACTTCGTGCGCACGGCGCCCCAGCGATTGGCCGACGCGGACTGGGCCCAGATCAACCGCCTCTTCGAGGAGATGGAATCGGAAGGGCGCCGGATCCTGCGGGGGGCCGGGGTGGCCGACGGAGACGTCACCGTCCGCCGCGGCGCCGAGATGCGGTACCTCGGGCAGGGGCACGAGGTGGACGTGCCGATTCCATCGGGCCCGCTCGGTCCCGGCAGCCTGGCCGCCATCACCGTCTCGTTCGAGGCCGCGTACCGCCTCCTCTACAGCCGCACGCCGCAGGGCGTGCCGCTCGAGGCGCTGAACTGGCGGGCGGTGGTCTCGGGCCCGGCTCCCGACCTCACGATCGCGGGCGGCCTGGAGCGCGGCGCCACCGCGGCGCCCGCGCCCAAGAAGCACCGCGCCGCCTATTTTGCCGAGGCCGGCGGCTACGTCGACACCCCGGTGTACGACCGCTATGCGCTCGGGCCCGGGGCGCGGCTCGCGGGGCCCGCCATCGTCGAGGAGCGCGAGTCCACCACCGTCGTCGGGCCCGGCGCGATGGTATCGGTGGACGCGCACCGGACGCTCATCGCCGCGCCCGCGGCGACGGAGGCGCGCTGATGGACCCGATCACGCTCGACATCTGCTGGAACCGGCTCATCGGCGTCGTCAACGAGCAGGCGGCCGCCCTCATGCGCACGTCCTTCACGTCCATCGTGCGCGAGGCGGGCGATCTCTCCGCGGGGGTCTTCGACCGCCGCGGCTACATGATCGCCCAGGCGGTCACCGGCACGCCCGGCCACATCAACTCCATGGCGCTCGCCATGAAGCACATCCTGGCCGCGTGTCCGCTCGAGACCCTCGAGCCCGGCGACGTGCTCATCACCAACGACCCGTGGAAGACCTCCGGGCACCTCAACGACGTCACGATCTGCAATCCGGTGTTCCGCGGCCGGGACTGCGTCGCCTTCTTCGCCTCGACCTGCCACAGCGCCGACATCGGCGGCCACGTGCTCTCGGCGGAGGCGCGCGAGGTGTACGAGGAAGGGCTCTTCATCCCGATCATGAAGCTCTACGAAGCCGGCCGCCTCAACGAGTCGCTGGCCGCGCTCATCCGCGCCAATACCCGGGTCCCCGACCTGGTGATGGGCGACTTCCACGCCCAGGTGGCGGGGGGCACCGTGGGCGGCGATCGGCTGCTCGAGTTCATGGAGGAGTTCGGCCTCGAGCGCCTCGAGCCGCTCGCCGACGAGATCATCACCCGCACCGAGCGGGCCATGCGGCAGGCGATCGCGGCGCTGCGCCCCGGCCAGTACCGCTACTCCCTGACCTCGGACGGCTTCGACGAGCCGATCACGATCGCGGTGCGCTGCGAGGTGAGCGGGGACGATCTCTGGGTCGACTTCACGGGCTCCTCCCCGGCCAGCCGCCGCGGCATCAACGTGGTGATGAACTACACGGAGGCCTACACCACCTACGGGGTGAAGGTCATCGTGAGCCCCGACGTACCGAACAACGAGGGCGCGTTCCGCGTCCTCCGCATCACCGCGCCCGAAGGCTCCATCCTGAACGTCCGGCATCCGGCTCCGGTGGCCGCTCGGCACATCGTCGGTCACTTCCTGCCCCACGTGGTGGCGGGGGCGCTGAAGGAAGCGTTGCCGGATCGGGTGATGGCCGAAGGCTCGGCCAATATCTGGGGTCTCCAGCTCACCGGCAAGCACCGTGACCAGACGCCCTGGGTCTATACGTTCTTCAGCTCGGGCGGCACCGGGGCCCGGCCCGCCCAAGACGGGCTCTCGGCCACCGCGTTCCCCTCGGGCGTGCTCGGGACGCCGGTGGAGGTCATCGAGTCGCTCGCCCCACTGCTGATCGAGCGCAAGGCGCTGCGAGACGGCTCGGGGGGTGACGGCCGGTATCGCGGCGGACTCGGCCAGGTCATCGCGTTCCGCGTGCGCTCCGACGAGCCGGCCACGTGCTCGGTGCTCTGCGACCGCACCCGCATTCCTGCCCAGGGCTTCTTCGGGGGCCGGCCGGGGCTTCCCGGGCAGGTGCTGATCAACGGCCGCGCCCCCCACAATCCCAAGGCCGAGCAGACGCTCCGGCCGGGCGATCTGGTCGAGGTGTTCCTGCCCGGCGGGGGCGGCTACGGCCCGCCCGCGGAGCGAGACCCGGCGCTCCGCGCACGCGATCTGCAGCAGGGCTACGTCACCGCGCCGAGCCGAGGTGCCCCGGCCGTCTGAGGCGGCATGAGCGCCCGGGCCCGGCGGATCGGCGTCGGCGCCGTCGCGGGCGCGTGGTGGCTCTCCCTCGCGACGGCCTTCCTGCTGAATCGCGGGGACGACGTCGGGCGGCTGCCGGCCCTGGCCGCCACGTTCTTCACCGCGCTGGCGCGGGGTCCCGTCTGGGGCCTCGCCGGCTTCCTCGCGTCGACGGGGGGCGTGCTGATCGCCGGCCTGATGGGCCTGGCGTGGCTCGGGCTCGGCGACGCGATCCTGCGGAGAATCCCGCCGCGCGCGGCCCCCGAGTCCGGCGACGCGAGGCTCCTGGCGGTGGCCGAGCGCGCCCTCCTCGGGGCGGGTGCCTGGTCGATCATCTGGTTCTTCCTCGGCGTCGTGCCGCTCTACCGCGTCCCGGTGGCCGCCGTCGCCCTGCTCGCGGGCCTGGGCCTCGCGGGGGCGGCGCTGGCGCGCGAGCGGCCGAGCCTGTCCGGGATGGCCCGAGTCGGCGGGTGGGCCGGGCTCGTGCTGATCCTCACCGGTCAGGCCTTCGCGCTGATGGCCACGCTGGCGCCGCCCACCGCGAAGGACACGCTGCTCTACCACTTCGCGCTCCCCAAGGCGTACATCGCGGCCGGCCGGGCGCTCGAGGTCCCCTACCACATCGCCGGCTACTACCCGCTCGGCGTCGAGATGCACGTCGTCTGGGCGATGCTGCTCGGCGCGCCATTCGACTCCCGGGCGGGTGAGGCGGCGGCCGGCGCCGCGCTGTTCCTCTTCGCGCCGCTACTCGCGATGGTGGTCTACGGCTGGGCCCGCGAGCGGGGCGTAGCCCGCGAGTGGGCCGTCGTGGCCACCCTGATGGTCGCGTGGATCCCCACCGTGTACGACGTGGCCGCCAGCGCGTACGTCGATCTCGCCCTCGCCGCCTACACCGCGCTGGCCGTCCGCGCGTTCGGCCGGTGGTGGACGACCCTCGATTCGCGTCACCTCGTCTGGATCACGGCCGGGATCGGCGGCGCCCTGTCGATCAAGCTCAGCGCCGCCTTCGTCATCCTCCCCCTCGCGCTGCTCGGGCTGCTGCGGGTGCTCGGCGCGAGGACGGCCCTCCCCGGGACACGCCCGTCTCCCGCCGTGCTCGCCATCTCGATCGTGGGCGCGCTGGCCCTCGGCGGGGCGCTCGCCTCACCGTGGTACGTGAGGAACTGGGTCCGTACCGGCAGCCCGCTCTTCCCGTTCTACCTCGGAATCTGGCCGGCCCACGCCCCCGGCTGGGACCTCGAGCGCTCACGGCTCTACGAGACCCTGTTCTCGCTGTACGGAGACACCCAGACCGCTCTCGACTACGTCCTGTCCCCGCTCCGCCTCGCGGTGAGCGCCCAGCCGGACCAGCCGCCGTACTACGACGGGGTGCTGGGCATCGCCTTCATGTTCGCGGTGCCCGTGATCGCGTGGGCCCTGGCGAGACGGCGTCTCGACGTCGAGCTCCGGCTCGCCCTCCTGGTCTCGGCCTGCCTCTTCGTCTTCTGGCTGTTCTCGAGCCAGCAGCTGCGATACCTCCTGCCCGCGACACCGGGCCTGGCCGTCGTCACCGCGGCGGCGGGCGCTCGGCCCGGGGGAGGGCGAGCGATGCGCTGGCTGCTGCTGGCCGCCGCCGCCCTCGGCGTGCCCGTGCTCCTGGCGTGGTTCCTCGCCCTCGATCCAGTGCGCGTCGTACTCGGGGGCGAGTCGCGCACCGACTATCTCGCCCGGCGACTCGACTACTATCCCTACTACGAAGTCGTCAACCGCGAGCTGCCCCCGACCGCCACCGTGTGGCTCATCGACATGCGCCGGGATACGTATCACCTGGACCGGCCGTATTTCTCCGACTTCATCTTCGAGGACTACACGCTCACCCGTTACGTGCGCTCCGCGGCCAGCGCGGAGGAGATGCGGGCCCGGGTTCAGGCCGACGGCATCACCCACCTCCTGGTCCGCCAC
Source organism: Methylomirabilia bacterium (assembly GCA_041478145.1). Lineage (GTDB taxonomy): Bacteria > Methylomirabilota > Methylomirabilia > Rokubacteriales > CSP1-6 > CAMLFJ01. The sequence goes on along the minus strand of JBGOVO010000005.1, from coordinate 20,305 downwards.
GACATCCTGTTCGACTATCGCCGGTCACCGATCGTGGACGAGCGTCGCACGCGCGAGGAGAACGTGGCGCGGCTCGAGCTGATGGCCGCGTTCTTCACCCGGGGCACCCGGCTCGTCAAGGGCGACCAGAAGTTCTGGCTGATCGAATTGCCTCCGCGCTCGGGCTGACCGGGGGGCGCACCTCAGCCGCCCCGGCGCGGGCGATACACGTCTGTCAGCCCAACACGCTCCTCGACCACGTAGCGGCGGGCGATCGTCGCCAGCATCTCGTCCGTCCATCGCTGCCGATGGAGCGGGATCTCCGGGATCGTGTAGATGAGAATCGCCGCGAACGCCTGTCGCTCGAGCGCATCGAGCAACGGCCGCTGATCCCATCGCCCGGCCCGCGCGAGCTGGGTCATCTCGAACGGCTGGAGGTAGAGGGGCCGCCCATCCAGGACCAGCAAGCCCATGTCCTCGTCGGCCAGGACGATGCCGGGAGCGGCGTGGACCAGACCGAGCAGCCTCTGCGCCTCCGCCGACTGGCCGAGCCGGCCCTGGACGACGACCCGGTACGGAGCGGCGAGGACCATCAGCGCGATGTCCAGCGCCAGCAGGAGCGCGATCGCAGCGTACGCGGGCCGGCGTGGGCGCTGCCATGCGAGCACCGCGCCGAGCGCGAGGCTGACCGCGGCGCCCAGCTCGATCAGGTAGTTCACGTTCGACCCGACCTTGCCGACCGTGAGGCCCGAGAGCATGGCGCCGGTGAGGTAAGGCGCGATCAGTCGCCAGGACGGCACGCCGAGCCAGCCCCCCGCCAGCAGGAACAGGCCGGCGGCGCTGAGGGCAATGGGCATCAGGGTCCACACATCCGCGAGGTACGTGGCCAGCGATCCGAGCCGGTAGTCGTTGAGATTGGCGGTGACGATATTGAGCGAGAACCCGCCCGCGGTCGCCAGCTCGAGCCCCGCGAAGAGTACTCCTCCCAGCGCGGTCACGAGCCCGGCCAGAACCAGGGCCCGGCGCCATCGGCCCGTCCCGAGCAGCCAGAGACATGCCGTGAGCGGCGCGGCCAGGCCATAGGATTGGCGCGTGTAGATGGCGGCGGTCAGGAGGACCGCGGCCATCGGCCCGGTCCACCGCGAATCCGGCCCGCGCACGCAGACGTAGAGGCCCCCCAGGCTCAGCGCGAGCGCCAGCGCGTCGACGCGATAGAGCGACGACCAAAAGTAGACGGGAGGAAAGGCGAGCAGCGAGAGGCCCCCGATCAGCCCCGCCACCCGGTCGCGCGTGAGCGCGTGCAGGATGAGGCCGATCAGCGTGGCCGCCGCCACGATGCTGAGCCACGACAGGAGCCGACCGTACCAGAACGCCGGGCCCACGACCCGGGCGAGCGGGCTGAGCACGAGGGGATACAGCGGCGGGTAGTTGCTCACGCTGTACGGTGGCGCCGCGAGGTCGGGCCGGTAGATGTTCTCGAGATGCCCCAGCTGGAGGGTCTGGGCCAGCAGGGGTCCCTCGCCGTAGTCGACCGGATACGGGAAGGCGATGACACGGGTCCCATCCACGGCGAAGATGCAGGCGGCTCCCAGCAGTACCGCAAGAAGAAGGCCCGCCGGCACCATCACCGCGAGCGCTGCTGATCTCCCGCCCACCGTCCTCCTCTCAGGCCGCGCGAGCAGTTATAGCACCAGTGATCGACATCCCGCCAATGAGCGGGGGCGGATCGGTCTCGCCGAGGTGGGCTTCGGACTCGGCCGGCGGGGTGGCGGGCGGATCTCCCTCGGGCGCTTCGCCGTCTTGGTGGCCGCGAGTTTGGGGCCGCCTCGGGGGCTGCATGCTATGATGAACGACAACGATGATCTCCAGGCAGGGCAACCCCTGGACGAGGGAGGTCGGCGCGTGGGCCTAGCCACGTTCCTCGAGCGCACCTGGAGCGGCCTCACCGGGCTCGTCCGGCCTCGGTCCGCGGCATCCCTCTTCCGATTGGCCGATCAGTACCGCCACGAGGGTCGCTACGAAGACGCGGCGGACCTGATCGCGGAGGGCCTCCGGGTCGCGCCCAATATCGCGGTCGGGCACCTGCTGGACGCGTACCTGCACGTCGTCTTCCGCGAGATGTCGGCAGCCAAGACCTCCTTCCGGCGCGTACTCTCCCTCGACCCGTATCATCCGCGGGCTCTCTTCGGGCTGGCGCGGATCGCGCTGGAGGAAGGCGACATCGAAGGGTGCCGGCCCTTCCTGGATCGCGCGATCCAGTATTTCCCCGACTTCCCGGAAGCGAAGGCGCTGCAGGAGATGGTGGCCACCTGGTCGGCGCCCGCGATCGTCGCGCCGGGCGCCGTCGGAACCGTCAACACGGAGCGGCTCCGCTTGCCGCAGAACGCGCGCGATCTGATCCTGACTCACGCCGACGGCACCCTCGTGTTCGCCCAGGGCGGCGAGGAGCGCCAGCGGCAGCTCGCGCTGCACATGACCCAGGTCTACCGGATCGCCTCGGCCACGCTCGCCCGCGCCGGGCTCGGGGCGATGCGCCGGGGTGTCGTCGAGGGCGCGTCGGAGATGACGTTCGTGCGCAGCGACGGCGGCGTCATCCTGGGCATCGCGCTGCCCCGCGACACCGAGGTCGGAGCCGGGTTGGTCCAGATGAGCCGGGTCTGGACCGATCTCAACATCAAGGCCTGACGTCGTGGCCGATTCGCCGCCCGCCTCCGACTCGACGGCGTCCCGGGATCCCGGCGGTCCCACGCCGCGGCCCTCGCGCGCGCAGGCGTTCCGCGAAACCCTCTTCGAGTTGATTCGGCTCGATGGCGTCCGCGGCGGGCTCATCGTCACGCCGGACGGCCTCGTGCTCACCTCGGAGCTGCCGCCCCGCTTCCCGGTCGAGGCCCTGGCCGCGCTCGCGGCCACCCTGGGGCGAGAGCTCGAGCTGGGAGCGACCCGACTCGAGCGCGGCGCGTTCCGGACCGCCCTGTTCTCGGCGGATGACGGGACCGTCTTCGTGGGGGGGAGCCCGGTCGGCTACCTGACGCTAGTGGCGGACCGCAACGTCAACGTGGAAGGGGTCCGCGCGGCGCTCGGCCGCGCGGTGGATCGCCTGCGCGGTACCTGGCGAACCGCCGGCGCCACCTGACCCGGGGTTGGCCCCCCGGGGTTAGCCCCCCGGGGTTAGCCCCCCGGGGTTAGCCCAGGGTCACCCGCAACACTTCCTCCACCGTCGTTATCCCGTCGACCACCTTCTGCAGCGCGTTCTGCCGCAACGTCTTCATCCCCTGCGAGCAGGCGGCGTCGCGGATCTCGTTCGTCGTCCCGTTGCGCAGGATCATGTCGCGGAGCTCGGTGGTGACCGGCATGACCTCGTAGATGGCCACCCGGCCCTTCATGCCCGTGAAGTTGCACGTCTGGCAGCCCTTGCCCTTGTAGAAGTTGACGGTGCCGAGGCCCTGCGGCACGTGGCCGTAGGGCACCAGGCTCTCCTCACTCGCCTCGTAGGGCTCCTTGCAGTCCTTGCAGACGCGCCGGCCGAGCCGCTGGGCCAGGATCAGCTGGAGGGAGGACGAGACCAGGAACGGCGGAATGCCCATGTCGAGGAGCCGCGCGGGGGTGGACGGGCAGTCGTTGGTGTGGAGCGTGGTGAGCACCAGGTGGCCGGTCAGCGCGGCGCGGATGCCGATCTGCGCGGTCTCGAGGTCGCGCGTCTCACCGACCAGGATCACGTCGGGGTCCTGCCGGAGGAAGCTCCGCAGGCAAGCCGCGAAGGTGCGCCCGATCTCGTCGTTGACCTGCACCTGATTGACGCCCTTCAGGTTGTACTCGACCGGATCCTCGGCGGTCATGATGTTGATGTCCGGGGAGTTGATCGTGTGAATCGCCGAGTAGAGCGTCGTGGTCTTGCCGGAGCCGGTGGGGCCCGTGATCAGGATCATCCCGTACGGGCTGTGAATCGCCTTGGTGAACTGCTCCATGCTCCAGGGGTCGAAGCCCAGCGCGCTGAGGTCGAGCTGCAGAGCTTCCTTGTCCAGGATCCGCATGACGGTCTTCTCGCCGAAGATCGTCGGCAGCGTCGAGACGCGGAAATCGATCTCGCGCTGGTGGTACCGCAGCTTGATGCGCCCGTCCTGCGGAAGCCGGCGTTCCGCGATGTCCATGGTGGCCATGATCTTGACGCGTGAGGTCAGCGCGGCCTCGAGGCGCTTGGGTGGCGTCATGATCTCGTGGAGCACCCCGTCGATGCGGAACCGGACCCGGAACACTTTCTCGTAGGGCTCGAGGTGGATGTCGGAGGCCCCTCGGCGGATCGCGTCCGTCAGGATCATGTTGATGAGCCGGACGACCGGCGCCTCGTCGGCCGACTCCTTGAGGTCGAAGATGTCGGCCTTGCTGAAGGTTTCCTCGCCGCCCTCCACGACCTCGACGTCGGTGTCGGCCTCCTCCAGCTCGCTCATCATGTCGGTGACGCTGCCGCCCGTCTCGTAGAGGCGCTCGAAGGCCTTGCGGATGGCCGCCTCCGAAGCGACCACCGGCTGGATCTGCAAGCCGGTCATGAACCCGACGTCGTCGAGCGCGAACACGTTGGTGGGGTCGGCCATCGCCAGGGTGAGCGTGTTCCCCATCCGCTTGATGGGCAGCACGCCGTGCTTCTTGGCGATCTGCTCCGGCACGAGCTTGAGCACCTCCGGATCCGGGTCCACCTGGGCCACCGTGATGGCGGGAATCGCGTACTGCTTGGACAAGAACGAGACGAGGCTGTCCTCGGTGATGAACTGGAGGCGCACCAGGATGGTGCCGAGCTTGTCAGCGCTGCCCTTCTGCTCGGCGAGGGCCCGCTGGAGCTGCTCGGTGGTGATGAGCTTCTCGGCCACCAATCGATCGCCGAGCCGCGAGAGGCTGCCTTGCCGCCGCTCCGAGACGGAAGCGGGCGCGGTCGATGCGGCGCCCGCGGTGGCGGCGGCCGCGCCGCGCTTGCCCACGCTGCGGCCACCTCCGTTGTCGCTCGACGAGAGGGGTTCGAGCTCGGCGGCCGGCGGCGCCGGGGCCGCCATGATCGGAGTCGGCTCCGGGGTCGGCGTCACGCTCGCCGAGGGCCGTCCGCCCACCGTGCCGGCCAGACGCGCGACGACGCGGGCCAGATTCTCCCGGTCGCCCAACTTCGTGTAGATCTCCTTGAGGGTCTCGAGCGCGCCGGTGTCCGAGGGGTTGGCCTCCACGATCATCTCGCAGAGGCGGGCCGACTCGGCCAGGGAGCGCTTCTCGTCCGGGGACAGCGAGGTCTTGTTCTCGATCTGAGCCATGGCGGTCGTTGTCCCTCAGCTCAGACCGGGCGCTCCCGGAGAGAGGATTGCACTTCGTCCTTGTGAAGCGGCGTCGCGAGCGCGCCCGTGCGCTGCGGCCGCGTGCGAGTCTCGGCCAGGATGGCCCCGATGGCGGTGCCGGCTTCCTTGGCGAAGAGACGCACCATGCCCACCGTGGTCCGGCTGTCGAAGATGGCGAGCAGGATCGCATGATCGTCCACCGCCGCCACGTGAATGCTTTCCTTCACGCCCTGATGGAACAGCATCGTGAACTCGGTCTCGCCCAGGAGGCGGGCCATGGCGGCGGTCGAGCTGAACGCGCCCGCGGCGAGCGCGGAGAGCGACACCGTATCCAGCGACCGGGAGGCGCCGCCGCGGGCGAGGAGCTGCCCGCTCCGGTCGATCAGGAGTGCCTCCATCGCCCCCGACTCGCCAAGGAAATGCAGGAGGACGCCGTTGATCCGCTGCGCGTCCTCCTCGTGGATGGCCAGGTTGTCACGTAGACTCATTGAGCGCCCCCTGTTCTTGTCCGAACCCAGCGACGAGGACCATGCGCGACACGGTGTTGAGCGTGTCGAACACGCCCTTGCCCTCGACGGCGACCGACTCGAAGTACGGAACCCGACGGCCTCGCCGGTTGAGCAGGTATTCCAGGTACTCCACCGGAGCCACGTTCGGCAAGTCCCGCTTGTTGTACTGGATCACGTACGGAATCTCATCTAGATTGTATCCGTACTCTTTCAGATTTTCTTCGAGGTTTCGGAAACTCTCGACGTTCTCGCGCAGACGGTCCCACTGGGAATCGGCGACAAAGACGATGCCGTCGACGCCCCGCAGAACGAGCTTGCGGGTCATGTTGTAGTACACCTGACCGGGCACGGTGTAGAGCTGAAACTTCGCGACGAAGTTTCGCACCGTGACCGCGGAGACGGGCAGGAAGTCGAAGAACAATGTCCGGTCGTCGCCCGTCGCGAGCGAGACCATGTTGCCGCGGTTCACGTCCGGTAAGCCGCGGTAGATATACTGGAGGTTGGCCGTCTTGCCGGCGACACCGGTGCCGTAGTAGACGACCTTGAAGCTGATCTCTTTCTGCGCGTAGTTGATGATGGACATGGAGGCGCCTCAGGCCTGGACCAGCATGGCCGTCGCGCGCTCGACCTGGCGGTAGGCCAGGCCGGGCCGGGTCACTTCCCCGCCCGCGACGACAACAATCGACCGACCGTGCCCGATCTCCTCGGGCTGAATCACCAGGAACGTGTTCCCGCAGCGTAGCACGGCCGTCCGGAATAGCGCGCCGGACCCCGCGGCCTTTCTCATGACGGTCTGGAGGTCCTGCGCGAACGCGGCCACCGCCGGCGCGTCGCCGCCCGACGGTAGGAAGAAATAGAGCACGCCTTCGCCCTCGGCGTCCCGCAACACCGACGCGCTGACGGCGCCGAACGCGGTCATTGAAGAGGTCAGCCCCGCGGCCCGGGCCGGAAGCGCCGCCGGGACGAGGCGGCGTCCCGCGACGGAAACCGTGTCGGGCGCCGGCGCCGCGGTCCCCCGGCCACGATCCCCTTGGGCGCGCCGGCAGAGGATCTCGAGCAGCGCCAGGGCTCCGCCCCGCGGCGCCGCCACGGCGAGAACGGGCCCGCGATCACTCCGGCCGCCGAGCGGCGTCAAGACCAGTGCCGTCTCCGGCCCGCGCAGCGTGATCTGGTCGACGGACCACGGCGCGCGACGATCCGTGAGCAAGGGCAAGGCGAGGCCGGCCACCGCGACCGCCGTCTCCGGGGCCACCGTGGGCGCGGCCATCGCAAACACCGTCACGCCCTCCATCACCTGGACGCTCGCGTCGAAAGACGCGATCGGGGCCAGCAGCGCCGCGATCCGCCGCGCCTCGGCGGTTTCCGCCGACCCGGCCGCCGCCGGCACGGGAATCGGCGCGCGCGGCGCTGTCATGTCCGGCCAAGCTCCGGGATCGTTCGCGATCGCCGGCTCCACGGCCCGGCGCGACGGCGAGGCCAGAATGGGCGCGGGCAGCCTTTCGGTCTCCACCCCCGTCGGCTCCGCTCCCACCACGGGTTCGGACATCGGCTCGGGCATCGCCGCGACGGCGTCCAGCCCGGGCGCCGGGCGGACGAGACGCCCGTCGAGATCCGTCTCGACGATCGCGGGCGCCGTCACCTCGATCGATGGCGCAGGCTCCGCCATCGCGGAGGGGGCCGGGATGTCCTCCGCGGCCACGCCCGTGACCGCGACCGCTTCCCGCTCCACGAGCTCGACGACGCCAGCTACCGGGGCAGGCTCCGGATCGACAACCGCCGCGGGAGCTTCAGCCGGCGGCGGCGCGGGCGCCGGGTCGGAGACGAGCGGCTGGAACGGCGCGGGGAAACTCTCGAGGCCCCGCACATCGACGGCGGGACCGCCGGTCATGAACAGATCGGGCGGAACTTGACGGATGACCTCATCGAGCGGGAGTCGGATCCCGTTCGGCAACCGCTCCACCATCTCGGCGTCCGACACCGTCATCTGGTCTCGGGGAAACTGTGCGGCGACCACCTCCCAGCTCACCTGGATGAGCCCTTCCGCGAGCTGGGGCACCACGAGGGACTGGGGGATGAGCAGCGAACCGGGCTGGCGCATCTGCTCGGCCACGCGCTCCAGGGGGACGCGGAAGACTTCCGCCGGAATCTCCGACGCCACCCGGCCGAACGAGATGCGCACGGTCGGCTCGCCGATCTCCCCAGAGAGAGCCGCGACCCCGGCTGGTGAAGGCTCGGGCATCCGGATCGGCTCGGGAGCGGACCGCGCCGGCTCCGCGACGCGCGGCGGCGCGGCCGGTGGCACGACCGCCACGGGCTCCGGAGACACCGCGGGCAGCGTCTCGACCGCCGCCTCGACGACTTGGGGCGCGGGGGCCGGGGCCGGCGAGATGACGCGCGGGCGCTCCACCGGCGGCGCGGGTCTGATCTCGGGTGCCGCCTCGCGCAGCCGGCTTGGGGCCGGTCCCGATTCCTCGAGCGGATGGAACGGCACCGGTATCCGCTCGAGGCCCGGCATCGGGACCTCGGGAGTGTCGGAGACGAACAGCTCGTGAGGCATCTGGCTCACCACTGCATCGAGCGGCAGCTTCAGGCCGTCCCCGAGATGCTCGCTGATCTCAGCGCTGCCGAGCCCCACGAGGTGGGACGGAAACTGGTCGACGATGTCGCTCCACGCCACCTGCGCGATGCCTTCGGAGAGCTGGGTGACCACGAGCTCGCCCGGAATCAGCAGATAGCCGGGATCACGAAGGCTCGCCGCCATCTCGTCCTCCGGCGCGAGGAAGGTGCCGGGCGGAAGCTGCCCCATGATCCGGTCGAGAGCGATCCGCAGCACCACGTCCGAGCGACGGGTGGGCCGCGCGATCTCGGCCTCCTGTGTGCGCTCGGCCCGGGCGGCCGCGCGCCGTCTCCGCGGGTCCTGCGGCGGCGGCGCGGGCGGGGCGGGCGGCACGGGAGCCGGAGCCACCATCGGAGCCGCGGCCACCACGGGCCCCGGCGAAGGCTCGATCCGTAGCGACAGCAGTGCCTCGCTCAGGGAGCCCGCGCTCTCCGCGGGAGCGGCCGGCTGCGGGCGTGGAGCAACGACGCCCCGACCCCGGGGGCTCGGCGATGGCCGCCCCGCGCTGGACCCTCGCTCGCGGGCGGGACGCGGACGCGCGCGCAGCACGTCGCGGAGCGGCACCAGCAGCAGGATCACTCCGACCAGCTCGGGCAGCGGCGGGGGCAGCATCCACGGCAGCGGGCGGCCGGCGAGGGCAGGATCGAGCAGCGCGGTGAGTGGCTCCCGCGCCACGCCCAGCAGGAGGTGCAGACCGCTCAGGATCGCAGTGCCCACCAGCCAACGCAGCACGGACGGGCGGCGCACGAAGAGCAGCACCAGCAGGCCGTACACCACCGGGGGAACCGCGAAGGTCCCCCAATGGGGCAGCGGCACCTCGAATTGCAGCGGCAGCATGGTGAGGCCGTAGATCGAGCCAACATACGCGGCCAGCCCCAGCACCACCGCGAGCCACGACGAGAGCCGGCGGGCACTGGAGACCGAGTGGTAGGACGTTCTCATGGGCGAATGTCTCAGACCGCCCGGACCAGGTCCGGAAGCGACTTCTTCACGTGGTAGCGCACCTTCCCGAGCACCGCCGGATCCCCGAGCACGACGGCGAGCATCGCGCCGTCGCCGACGGCATTCAGGAGCACGACCCCCGCGTCGTATTCGAGGATCACGCTCTGCAGGCGGCCCTGGGCCAGCGCGCGCCCCACGCCGCCGGTTGACTGGACGAGACAGGAGGCCAGCGCGCCCGCGAGCGCGGCCTCGGGAAGGAGCCCGCCCGCGGCTTCCATGAGGGCGCCCTCGCGGTCGACGAGGGCGGTCAGGGAGACCCCCGGCAGATCCGCCACCCCGGCGAGCAGTGCCTTCAGATCGGGTGCCGACTCGACGATCGGCGCCACGGACGCTGTGGCGCTCTCCGGTACCGCCGCCGGACGCTCGGGCACCGGGATGCCGCGCTCGGGCTGTGTGGACACCGGAGGGGCCGGCGGGGCGACCGGCGCCGGACCCGAGGCGGCGGCCGCAGAGCGGCCCGGCGCAGGAAGGAAGCTCTCGATGCGGTGCAACAGCTCGTCCGCCGCGAACGGCTTCCGCATGACGTCATCCGCCCGAACCTGGGTCGCGCGCTCGAGCACGGTGCTGTTCACGATTCCCGAAATGAGGAGCACGGGTGTATTCCGGAGCGTCGGATGCCTCTTGACGAAGTCGCAGATCTGGTAGCCGTCCATGTCGGGCATGATCACGTCACACACGATCAGGTCCGGCGTCTCACGGCCGATCTGTTCCATCGCCTCGTTGCCCGAGGCGGCCGAGAGCACCTCGATGCGCTTGGACTCCAGCGCCCGCTGCACCACTTTGCGAACGCTCAGGCTGTCGTCCACCACCAGGACTTTGGGCATGACCTATCCGTCCCTCCGTGTCCCCCGGGAGGTGGTGGCTTCCCGGCGCCCGTCGGCGGCCTGATTCGTCTCGTCGATCTCCTGCGCCACGCTCAAGAGGAGCTGTTCCACGCTGCGCGAGATGGTTCGCGGCCGCCCGGCCAGCGCCTCGCGCTCCAGACGGTTGAAGCAGAAGCGTGCCTCGCCTTCCCGCTGCGAGGCGGCGACCATGGCCGCGAATGCCGGCTCACCGCTTCGACCCGAGAACTCGGCGTGGATCACCCGGCCGGACTCGAACACGATGATCCCCTCGCCTCCCGAGAGCGAGAGCAGGAGCTCGCCCGTCTTGACGCCGAGCGAGACGACCTGGGTCAGCTCGGTCAAGTCCATCACGCCCAGCGAACCCTGGAAGCTGCTCCGCCCCGGCTCCGGCCCCGTCTTGGCCGAGGCCGGAGCGGCCGCCGGATCGGCCGGCGTCCGTCCCGGCATCTTGGCTGGCCCCTTGGCCGCCGCGGCCGGCGGCGGCTCCGGGCGCGGCCGCGCGGGAGCCGCGGGGGGCGCGTCACCCAGCAGCTCCTTGATCCGTGACATCACGATGTCCAGGGTGAAGTCTCCGGTGATCGTCATGTCCACGCCGGCCTCGGTGGCGGCCAGCGCGATGGGCCGATCGCGACCGGCCAAGAGCAGGAACGGGGTGTCCTTGGTGGCCGGATCTCTCCGCACCATGGTGAACAGCTCGTAGCCGTCCATGTCCTGCACCTTGGCGTAGCTCACGATCAGGTCGGGCTGCTCCCACTCGAGCATGGTCAGCGCGAACGAGCCACTCGTGGCCACGGCCGCCTCGTAACCGGCTCCCGTCAACGCGTGGGCGAGCGCGGCGCGGGTATCCTGGTTGGCGTCCACGACGAGGACCTTGGCGTTGGTCACCGGCTACTCCGTCAGGATCCCGCCGCGGCCGGCGCCGACGAGCGCCGCCTCGGCCGTCACGACTGATCCGATGAGCCGGACGAAGCTCTGCTCGTCCACGGGCTTGGCGACGTAGTGGCGCACGCCAAGACGTTGGGCCAGGCGCACGTGCTTCTCGCCGGCCCGGGTGGTCAGCACGATCACGGGCACCTCGCGAGTGGCGGGCCGCCGCCGCAGGTCCTCGATCAGGGCATAGCCGTTGACGCGCGGCATCTCGAGATCGGTGACGATGGCGTCCACGGTCAGATCCCTGAGCTGCTGGAGTGCGTCGTGGCCGTCGGCGGCCGTGACGACGTGAAAGCCGGCCTTCTCCAGCATCTGACCCACGAACTTCCGGATGCTGACCGAGTCGTCCACGAGCATGATGCGCGGGCGCTCCTCCGTGGTCTCGCGCGGCGGAGCGGCGGCCGCGCGCGCGGCGCCCGGGCTCACCGGCGCGATCGGCGACGCCGCCTCGCGGAGGAGAGTCGGATCGAGGAGGAGGATGACGCGTCCTTCACCCGAGATGGTGGCCCCGGAGAACGGGCCCACCCCCTCGAGGAACGCCCCCAGGCTCTTGATGACGATCTCCTCCTTGCCGAGCAGCTCGTCCACCACCACGCCGAACGGCCTTCCGCCGCCCCGCAGGACGACCACCGGTAGCCGCGTGGGTGGCGGCGACGCCGTCACACCCAGCACCCGGTCGAGGCGGATCAGATCGATCACCTGATCGTCCAGCCGCACCGTCTCCCGCCCTCCCGCGCTCGCGATCTCGGACGAGGCGACGGGCCGCATCACGCTCACCGCGGTGAGCGGGAAGGCGAGGATTTCACCACCACACCGGACCATCAGGGCGTCGGCGATGGCCACCGTGAGAGGCAGCTTGAGGACGAATCGGGTCATGCGGCCGGGCTCGGTCTCCACGTGAATCTCGCCGTTGAGCCGGCTGACGTTGGTCCGGACCACGTCCAGTCCGACGCCGCGTCCGGACGTCCGCGTCACCGCCGCGGCCGTGCTGAAGCCCGGAACGAAGATGAGGTTCAACGCGTCACGCTCGGGCAGCGCGGCCGCCTCCGCGACCGGCAGCAGTCCACGCTCCACCGCGTGCCGACGCAGGAGAGCGGTGTCGATGCCGCGCCCGTCGTCCTCCACTTCCACGAGGATGAAGCCGCCTTCCTGGGAAGCGGAGAGGATGACCTGCCCCTGGGCCGGCTTGCCGCAACTCTCCCGCTCGGCCGCCGGCTCGATGCCGTGTCCGATCGCGTTCTGGATCAGGTGCAGGAGCGGGTCGGCGATCTGCTCGATGACCCCGTTGTCCACCTCGGCCGATTCCCCGCGGACGACCAGGGTGACGGCCCTGCCGGCGGCGCGCGCCGCTTCGCGCAGCTGCTGCGCCACCCGCGTGAAGAGCCGTCCGATGGGCACCATGCGCGCCCGGGTGATCTCCTTGCGGAGCGCACCGGTCAAGCGCTGGATCTGGGCGGTGTCTTCCCGAATGCTCCGCAACAGGGCCACGTGCTGGCTCTGCACTTCTGCGATGTCGGCCGACATCTCGGTCACGCTGCGGGCCAGGATGTTGACGTCGTCGTAGTGGTCGAACTCCAGCTCGGCAAAGAGATCGGAGAGATCGCGCAGATCCCCGAGGTCGTCGCGCTCATGCCGACCCTCGGACTTTCGCAGCGGGAGCGCGGGCCCGCGGCGCCGGAACTCGAAGTCGCGGCCGACCTGCCCGAGGCGGGTGCGACTGGCGAGGAGCAGATCGCTCACCTGATCGAGCTGAGCGAGCCGCCGATCGAGGCGGCTCCGCGCAATCATCAGCTCCCCCACCAGATTCAGCAGGGTGTCGAGCCGCTCGACGGCCACCCGGATGGTGGGGCCCGCCGGCGCGCTGGTCGAGCGCGGCGCCGGCCGGGGCAGCGCCTCGAGGCGCGCGAGGAATTCAGGACGCACGAAGCCGGGCCGCTCCGGAGAGACCGCCTCCGTCTGGAGCGGCCCGGGCCCCTCGACGGCGGCGGCGGGTGCCGCGGACCCTTCGGGGAACGGCGAGGCTGGCGGCCGTTCACGGAGTGCTTCCGACGCGATCAGGCCACGCAGATCCCGGGTCGCCCGCTCGAGGGCCTCGGCAGTATCGGCCGAGACGGCGACGCCGCTCTGGAGGGCTCGTTTGATGGCGGCGGTTCCGGCAAAGACGGCCTCGGTCAGAGCCGGGGTGACCGAGAGGCGATGCTCGCGAACGACACCCAGGAGGTCCTCGATCTGGTGGGCCACGTCGCCGATGGGCACACACCCGACCGTGTACGCCGCGCCCTTGAGGGTATGCACCGCCCGGAAGACGGTCGCCAGCGCCTCCTCGTCACGCGCGCCGCCTTCGAGCGCCAGCAGGGCCGTCGTCATCGCCTCGAGATGCTCGGTCGCCTCGGGCAGGAAGTACTCGAGCACCTCGCCGCTCTCGGAGAAGAACCGGCTCAGCTCGGCCGCCAGCGGAGACAGGCGCGGACCCGGGGGGGCGGGGGCGGCGGGAACGGCAGCCCTCGCGGGCCGGAACGCGCTCGCGGTCGCGGCGAAGAACGTGGGATAGCGGGACTTGAATTCACCGATCCGCGCCCCATCCTCGACCCCCACTGCGCTGATGCCGTCGAAGATCTCCTTCAGGAGGCTCACCAGGCCGTCCAGGAACGCGGCCGCCCCCGTCCGATTCCCGGCGGGCGCGGCGGGGGCCCGCTCCAGCAGTCGCTCGGCGGCCGCGGCCAGATCCGCCACGCCGGGGAAGCCGTGAAGCGCCGCCGAGCCCTTGAGACGATGCGCGAACACGACCAGCGGCGCCAGGGCCTTGGCGGGCGGTGCGTCCACGCCCGACAGCAAGCCGAGTCCGTCCTCGAGCGCCCCGGCGGTATCCCAGGCCTCCATGAGGAAGATGCCGAGCAGCAGCTCGCGCTCGCGCCGATCCGCCATCTCATCCACCCGCCAGCTTGAAGCGGGAAAGCTTGGCGGTGAGCTCCTCGGCGAGTCGCGCCAGTTGCTCGACGTTCTGCCGGCTCTGCTGCACACCCTGCTCCGTCTTCACCGCCGCGCCCGCGATGGCCTGCACCGCTCCCGCCACCGCCTCCGCCCCGCGCACCTGGTGCTGAGACGCCTGCGAGATCTCGCCGGCCAGCTCCGAGGAGGTCTGGGAGATCTTGCCGATCTCCTGGAGCGCTTCCTCCGCCTTCAAGCTCACCTCGTAGCCCGATTCCACTTCGCGGGTGCCCGACTCCATCGCGACCACCGCTTCCTGGGTCTCGACCTGGACGCCCTTGATGAGCGTCCCGATATCCCGGGTGGCCTGGGTCGCCCGCTCGGCCAGCTTCCGGACCTCGTCGGCCACGACCGAGAACCGCAGCCCCGCTTCGCCCGCTCCCGCCGCCTCGATGGACGCATTCAAGGCCAGGAGATGCGTCTGGGCCGCGATGTCCTGGATGGTGTTGACGATGTCGGAGATCTCGAGCGAGCGATCCCCGAGGGACTTGATCTTCTTCGAGATCGTCTGGACCTCACCACGGATCTGCTGCATGCTCGCCAGGCTGTTGCGCACCGCCTCCTCGCCCTTGCTCGCCGCCTGCAGCACTTGCCGCGCCGCCTTTGCGCTCTGGTCGGCGCTGTCGGCCACCTGGCGGACCGATACCGTCACGTCCCCCACCGAGCGGGTCACGCTCGCCGCGTCTCGGGACTGGGCCTGGGCGGCCAGCGCGAGCTCGCCCGTGATCTTGATGGTGTCCTGAGAGCCGGATGCCACCCGGACGGCGGCCTGGCGGACGTCGCCGACGACCGAGGCGATCTCCTCGATCATCAGGTTGATCGCGTCCACCACGTTGCCGAGCACGTCCCACGTCACCTCGCCACGTCGGGTGAGATCGCCCTTGCCGATCTCCACCACCGTGTCGAGGAACTTGATGATGTTCTGCTGCAGCTCCTCACGCTTGCGCCGCTCGTCGTCGCGGTCGGCCTCCGTCTGGACCAATGCGCGCAGCCGCACGATGCTGTCGTTGAAGGTGACGGCCATCTGGCCGATCTCGTCGCGGGAGGTGACCGGCACGAGCTGCGAGAGATCACCCCGCCCGACCCGCTCCGCCCCGGTCATCAGGGCGTGCACGGGCCGGGTGATCCGCGCCGCGAAGATGATGCCGGCCAGGACCGCCGCCAGCGCGACCCCGCCGAAGACCAGGAGCAGGAAGTTGCCGGCCTGCACGGCCGCCACCGTGATGATCGACTTGTCCATGCCGACCCGCACCGTCCCGAGCTGACCACCCAGCATGGGCACGCCGATGTCGATGATCTCGCGCTCGTGACCGCTGCGGGGATCGGGATAGGTGATCTCCCGCACCTGCGGCTTCGTGGCCTGCCCCGGCACCGCGTTCCTCTCGATGATGCCCTTGGGCACGATCGGGGCGAAGGTGTGGGCGATGAGGACGCGCTGCGGGTCATAGACCATGACATAGGCGACGCCCTGGATCTTGGCGAACTCATCGACCTGTGCCTGCACGGTGGACGCGTCGCGGTTGACGATGAGGTCCGCTCCGGAGCTGGCCAGGCTGTTGGCGATGGCGCTCCCCTTGTCCGTGAACTCGCGGGTGAGGTTCTCCTGCAGCGACCGGTAGGCGATGGTCCAGCTCACCGCCGCGAGCGGGACGAGGACGACGACCAGGAACAGGGTGATCTTGCCCAGGAGGCCGAACCGCACCCGGGGGCTCGTGGCGGACTCGGCGGCGTGGTCGCTCCCCAGGCCGGCGCCGGCCGCGCCCTTTCCCATCGCGCGTCTCCTCCAGCTCCGCTTCTCGCCGTCCATGCCGCGCCCTCAGGCCTTCACCGCGGCCGACCAGTCGGCGATCGGCACCCAGCGGTCGCCGTCGACCCGGGTGAAGTAGACGCTGTCGAGCCCCTGGTGCCGCTCGGGCGCGAACGTGAGCGGCGCGCCGATCCCGAGGTCGAGCCCGCGCAGTGACTCGAGCGCCTGTCGAAAACTCGGGCGGCCACCGTTGGCCCCGGCGCGCCTCAGCGCCTCGACGATCACCCGCGCGTTGACGTAGCCCTCCAGGCTGATGAAGCTGTACTTCTGCGGCGTGTAGCCGGCGTCGTGGATCGCCTCCGGAATCGCGGGATTGTGCTTGTCCATGAGGGCCCGGTACTCGGCCACGCCCGGCAGCCCCGCGTCGTCGTAGCTCGGCACGACCTGGGAGTTGACCAGCCCGCGCGTGTAGTCGCGGCTCTTCGCGCGGCCGTGCTTGACGAGCAGGGCCAGCATGGCGTCCGAGCCCACGAACGAGACGTTGGAGATCGGCACCGTCCAGCCCGCGTCGCGGGCCGACCGCACGAAGGCGGCGCACCCCTGGTAGGCCCCGGTGCAGAGCACGGCGTCGCAGCCCACCTCGCGAAGCGCCTTCACGGCGGTGGCCATGTCGTCATCGAACTTCGCGCCGCGCACGTAGGTGGCCTCGGCCGCGATGCGCGCGCCGCGCAGGGCGAGACCGCGCGCGACGCCGTCGGTTCCACTGCGTCCGTATGCGTCGATCTGGTAGTAGACGCCGAAGCGCCGCGCCCCCGCCTGCCAGAAGCGCTCGACCAGCGCCATCATCTCCTGCCGGTACGAGGCGCGTACGTTGAAGACCTGGTCGACGTAGGGGGCCTCGCGCTGCGGCTGGGCGCCCGTGAAATTGCCCACGAGGACCACGTGCTGGTCCGCGTACTGCTTGATCACGGGCAACGCGCGCGTGAGCGTCGGCGTACCCACGTAGTTGGAGAGGAAGAAGACTTTCTCGCGCTCGAGCAGCTGGATCGTATTCCGGATGCAGGGCTCGGGATTGTAACTGTCGTCGAGGGCCACCACCGTGATGGGACGCCCGAAGACGCCGCCGCGCGCGTTGATCTCGCTGTAGTACGCGTGCGCCCCCCGGTACAGCTCGGTGCCGAGCCCGGCCGCGGTGCCCCGGAAGGCCGCGCTCATGCCGATGCGGATCTCGTTCGGGGCGGCACCCTGGGCGCCCGCCGCGGAGTCGGTCACGAAACTCCCCGCGAGACCCGCCGAGAGAACACCGAGGAAGTCTCTCCGCCTCATACCGGTCCCCCTTGCGCGGGCTCGCCCGCGCGTGTCGTGATCCGGAGCGCCGCCAGCATTCGCGGCACGTCGAGCAGGGGCAACGTCTCGCCGGCCCAGGTGAGCCATCCGGCCATGAGCTGGCGCGGGGCCCGCAGACGCGCGGCGGCCGGGCTGTCGAGCGGGACGATGTCCTCGAAGGGCTCGAGTCCGAGCACCGTGTCCACCGCCACCGCCGCCAGGAGCGAGCCGTCGCGCAGCACGAGGGTCCGCACGCTGCGCACCGGCCGCGGCTCCGGCAATCCCAGCAGGGCGCGAATGTCCGCGATCGGCAGCACCGTGCCCCGGAGATTGGCCACGCCGACCAGATGGCGCGGCGCGCGGGGCACCGTCGTGATCTCGTCGAAGACCGCCACCTCGCGCGCGCTGCGCACGTCCACCGCGAACCGCGAGCCCTCCAACGCGAACAGGCAGGCCCGCAGCACCGGAGGGGTATCCGGGAGCGCGGGGAGGACCGGGAAGACGATGCCGGGCGCCTGGGCCATCGGGCCTATTTCACGAACTGGCGCACCACGCCGAGGAGCTGCTCCGCGGTGAACGGCTTGGCCAGGTAGTCGGCCGCGCCCTGCCGCTGACCCCACAGCCGATCGCTCTCCTGATTCTTCGAGCTCACGAACACCACCGGCGTGTCCTTGGTGCGGGGGTCACGACGAAGGCCCCGGAGCACCTCGTAGCCGTTACGCTTGGGCATCACGATGTCGAGCAGGAGCACGTCAGGCCGCTCCTCGACGACACGGTCTTCCAAGAGCTCGCCGTGCTCGTAGGACACCACGTGGTGGCCGGCCGACTTCAGGATGCCTTCGATCATCTTCAGCTCCGACACGGCGTCATCGACCACCATCACCTTGCCCACGAAGCGGCCTCCTCGGCTGAGGGTTCCCTGTGCTTGCCCGACCGCCTGGCATGCCCGGACAAATGGGCCGACATGCTAGGACCCGGCGGGGGGTTCATCTACTGCAAACCCCCTACCAACCGAGGTTTTCTGCGCTCTTGGAGACCAAATCCAGAGGCAACGGGTAGACCTCATGGATTCAAGGCTTTCCGGCCCTCCAGGGTCGTTTTCCCTCTGCCTCGGGGCAAAGTGACAGCGCATGGACGTCCGGTGGGTGACGCCGGCCGTCAGAACGAGTGCCCGGAACCGTCGGCCGCCCTGCAGGATGGGCAAGGCCACGGGCCCTCGGCTGCCCAGTCGCGGCACTGCGCCGGCTCTGCTCCGGGGCCCCAACTTGCGATGGTCGGGAGCGTATGCTAGCGTAGCCCTGCGTTTTTTATGGAACTCTCACCCGCTGTCCTGCAGACCATCTGACGACAAGGAGACCCTGGATCCATGGCCGAGAGCACGCTCCATCTCACCGAGGCCAGCTTCGACGCGGAACTGGGCAAGCACAACGAGTTGCTGATGGTGGATTTCTGGGCCGAGTGGTGCGCCCCCTGCCGGGCCATCGCGCCCACCCTCGAGGAGCTGGTGCGTGAGGGCAACGGAGCCGTGACCCTCGCCAAGGTGAACGTGGACGAGCAGCCGGCGCTGGCGGCCCGTTACGGCATTCGCTCCATCCCGACGATCCTGTTCGTCAAGGGTGGCAAGGTGCTGGATCAGGTGATCGGCGCGATCCCGAAAGCCCAGCTCAAGAAGAAGCTGGACGCCAACGCCTGAGCGGCTCATCCATGTCGACGGTGGGGCCTGGTTTGCCCCCGCTCTCACCGACGCGCGAGGAGTTCCGCGCCCTGGCCGGTCAGGGCAATCTGATCCCGGTCTTCGCCGAGTTGGCCGCGGACCTCGACACCCCGCTGTCGGCCTTCCTGCGACTGCGCCCCGGCCCCTACGCCTTCCTGCTGGAGTCGGTCGAAGGCGGCGAGAAGTGGGCCCGGTACTCGTTCCTGGGGTCCGATCCGCACCTGGTCTTCACCGCCAAAGGCAACCGCGTCAGTGTGCGCCACGCCGACGGCCACACCGAGCTGCTGCCGAGCGCGGATCCGTTCGAGTCGCTGCGGGGTCTGCTCGCCCGCTTCAAGCCGGTCCCGGTGCCGGGGCTGCCTCGGTTCCAGGGCGGAGCCGTGGGGTTCCTGTCGTACGACATGATCCGCCACGTCGAGCGGCTTCCCGCCCTGGCCAAGGACGACCAGAAGCTCCCCGACGCCGTGTTCATGTTCACGGACAGCCTGCTCGTCTTCGACAATCTCCGCCACCGCCTCCTCGTGATCGCCAACGCCCACATCACCAAGACCGATCCGGTCTCCCTCGACCGCGCCTACGACGCGGCGGCGGTCAAGATCGGGATGCTGCTGGGCAACCTGAGGCGACCGGCCCGGTCCCCCGCTCCGCTCACCCTGCCGCCGGTCGAGCCCCTCGTCGCGCTGGGCGACGAGGGTTTTACTTCGACCATGGACCAGACCACCTTCATGGATGGAGTGCGCCGGGCGAAGGAGTTCATCGCGGCCGGTGATGCCTACCAGATCGTGGTGTCGCGCCGGCTCGACACCGAGCTGCGAGCCGACCCCTTCACGGTCTACCGGGCGCTGCGGACCGTCAACCCGTCCCCGTATCTCTTCTTCCTGCGCCTGGGCAAGACCAGCATCGTGGGATCCTCGCCGGAAGTCCTGGTGCGGCTCGAGGACGATCGCGTGGAGGAGCGGCCCATCGCCGGGACGCACCCGCGCGGCCGGACCGAGGAGGAGGACGCCCGACTCGCGCGCGAGATGCGAGCGGATCCCAAGGAATGCGCCGAGCACGTCATGCTGGTCGACCTCGGCCGGAACGACGTGGGGCGGGTGAGCCGGATCGGCAGCGTCGAGGTGTCGGAGTTCATGGTGGTGGAGCGCTACTCGCACGTCATGCACCTGGTGAGCCACGTCCGGGGCCGGCTCGAGCCCGGCAAGGACGCCTTCCACGTCCTGGCCGCCTGCTTCCCCGCCGGCACGCTCACCGGCGCGCCCAAGATCCGCGCCATGGAGATCATCGAGGAGCTGGAGCCGACCCGGCGCGGCCCCTACGGCGGCGCCGTGGGCTACAT
>JBGOVO010000186.1:0-7486 GCA_041478145.1 Methylomirabilia bacterium | reverse complement strand
CGTCGCGGCACCGCGAGGCGGGCCGCGATCGCGGTGGCCGCGATCTCGTCGGGCGGCGCGACGATCGCGCCGAGCGCGATGGCGACCGCCCACGGGATCCCGGGGATCAGGGCGTGAGCGACCGCGGCGGCGGCGAACGCGCTGGCGACGACGAGGCCGATGGCCAGCGAGCCGATCGCGCCCAGGTTCGCACGCAGGCTGCGCAGCGGTGTGAAGAAAGCCGCGATGTAGAGCAGCGGGGGCAGGATGAAGAGGAAGATGAGGTCCGGGTCGACCTCGACGCGCGGCGTGCCCGGCACGAGCCCGAGCAGGAGCCCGCCGATGACCAGGAAGATCGGATAGGCGATGCCGAGCCGGCGCGCGACCGTGACGAGCGCCGCGACCGCGATGAGCAGAGCCAGAACGAGCTGAGCGCCCGGCATGGTTCCCGGAATCTAGGCGGAATCCGAGCGGCTGGACGGGATGTTCCTGAAGCTCAGCGCGACTCCGTAGG
This sequence comes from Methylomirabilia bacterium, assembly GCA_041478145.1. GTDB lineage: Bacteria > Methylomirabilota > Methylomirabilia > Rokubacteriales > CSP1-6 > CAMLFJ01. Next base: position 6,993 of record JBGOVO010000186.1, on the reverse strand, counting down.
GGCGACCGCGTACAGGCGCCATTCGCCGGGGACGCCCTTCAGGGTGTGCTGGCCGCGGTCCTCGAAGGACAATCCGGAGCCGGCGACGAGATCTCTGACGGTGTTGGAGACGAGCACTTCACCCGGCTTGGCGAGCCCGGCTACGCGGGCGCCGATGTGGACGGCGATCCCGCCAACCTTCTCACCGAGCACTTCGCACTCGCCGGTGTGCAGACCGGCGCGCACCTCGATGCCGAGCGGGCGAGCGCCGGTGGCAATCGCCTGGGCGCAGCGGATGCCGCGCGCCGGCCCGTCGAACGAGGCGAAGAAACCGTCGCCCGCGGTGTCGACTTCGCGGCCGCGGAAGCGCGCCAGCTCGCGGCGCGTGAGCGCATAGTAGGTGCCGAGGAGATCACGCCACTTGCGGTCACCAAGTGCGGCGGCCCGCTCCGTGGAGCCCACGATGTCGGTGAAGAGGACGGTCGCCAGGACCCGGTCCACCTCCGCCTCGTGACGGGTGCCGGTGAGGAACTCCTCGACCGCGTCCAGGATGGCATCGGTATCGCCCACCCATGGAATGTGATCGACGCCAGGCAGCTCGACGAGTCGGGCGCCCGGAATGTGCTCGGCCAGGTAGCGCGCCTGCTCCGTCCGGGTGACCCGATCACCCGTCCGGTGCAGGACCAAGGTCGGCACCCGGACGGCCGGCAGGATAGCCCGGACGTCGATCTCCTTGTTCATCTCCATCACCGCCACCGCCGCGCCAGGGCTGGCCGCCAGCCGCCGGTATGTGGCCGACCACTGTAGATAGCTCCCGTCACCGGCCGCGCTGGGTGCCCACATGTCGATATCGAGGCCGCCAGGGTCGCCCCATCCCTTTTCGATGGTCGCGACCATTTCCCGCCATTCCTCCTCGGTGCGCCCGGAGGGGTGTTCCGGGGCCCAGGCCCGGCGAGCATAGGAGCCATAGAGCACGAGCGCCGAAGTCCGCTCGGGGTAGGTCGCGGCGAAGAGCATCGACATCGGGCCACCTTCCGAGACCCCGAGGAGGGCCGCGCGCTCCGAGCCCACCGCGTCCATGACTGCCCGCACGTCGTCCATCCGCTGCTCGAGCGTGGGAATCCCCCCGACCCGGTCGGAGAGCCCCGTGCCACGCTTGTCGAACCGGATCAGCCGGGAGAACGAGCCCAGGCGCTCGAGGAAGCGTGCCGACCACGGGTGCTCCCACTGGTACTCGAGGTGGGACACGAAGCCGGGGACGAAGACAAGGTCGAGCGGCCCGCTCCCGGTCACCTGGTAGGCGATGTGGAGATCACCGCTCTTCGTGTACTGGGTCTTCGGCAGCGGAGACATGGCGTCGGCAAGAATATGGACGCGTGAGATGAGCGGGTCAAGGGGATGAGGCACAATCTCCCCAGCTGAGACCCGGGGGCGTGGTCACGATGGTGCCGCGTCCCCGATGGCCTCGTCGAACCCATCGATCTTGTATCGTTCTTGGACTCGATCTCGCGGCACCTGATATGCACCGACACTGTAAGGAGGCAGGGAGGTAGAGGCGCTAGGGGGGGCCGGTGAAAAGGTTGGCGATTGTGTCGTTTGCGATTCTGATCTTTCTCTGCGGCAGTGTTGTGCCGAGCGTCGCCTGGGCGCATGGCGTTGGTTGGTGGGGCCCGGGTGTGTTCTTCGGCGGCCTGGCTCTGGGCGCGGCCCTCGCGTATCCGTATTACCCGTATCCCTACTACGGCGCCCCGTACGCCTATCCGTATCCGTATGGCTATCCCTACTCGGCGCCGCCGGTGTACGAGCAGGCCCCGATCCAGTCTGCGCCGCTGGTCCAGCGAGATATCTGCCACGCGAACGGTTGCTATCATCTCTACGGTGACGGCGTGACCCAGCCATGGCAGTGGGTCTGGACTCCGGCCGCTCCGGCGCCTCCGCCTGCGCCGCGCTAGGTTCCGACCGGTTCAGGGCTCGCGCGGTGTTACCGGGCCGGGCCGTACGCGCGCGCCAGGTACTCGGCGATCGCCTTCGCGTCGGCTTCGCTCGTCGGCGCGCCGAAAACCTTGATCATCTTGGTGACGACACCCTCCCACTGCTTGGCGTCGCCCCGGGGTGACGATGTCGTCCGTCGAGTGGCAGAACTGGCATCGGCAACGCGCTGCGGCTGCGGCGTGTCGAGCTATAGCGGAGAGGAAAGGGCCCGGGCCTCGGTTGAGGAGGACGTAGAGTGACGACTCAGCGGGCGGGCACGACGGACCCTGAATCCAGCCGGCGCAGAATTCCGCGCGGCGTGTGGGCACTGGGCTTCGTCAGCCTGTTCATGGATACATCGTCCGGCGGGTGCACTCTTTAGCCTGATCTCGCTCGCCGGACTCGCCTTGGTTGGACGTCAGCCAAGATCAGACCTCGGGGTCCATCAGTGATGGTGGCGGTGGTGGAGGTCCGGGAAGTGCGGATGGCTATGGCGGAGCAGCGTGTGCACGTGCACATGGCTATGCGGCTCGTCGGGTGGGGTTCCCGGCGCGTGGGGGTGCTGGTGGTGCTCGTCGTGGGTGTGCGCGTGCGTGTGCTCGAGCGTCTCGTGCTGGTGCTCGTGCTCGTGCCGCTCGGTGAGATGAAGCCAAACGCCCGTTCCCATGAGGGCCGCGGCGAGCAAGGCCTGCCAGGTCAGAGGCTCACGGAGCGCGACGGCGCCTGCGATGGCTCCCACGAAGGGCGCGGTCGAGAAGTACGCTCCCGTCCGAGCGGTGCCCAGGAGACGGAGGGCCAGCACGAAGCAGACGAGGCTCGTGCCGTATCCCAGGAAGCCGACAGCGCCCGCGCCGAGGATGGCCGCGGACGCCGGCCAGGGAGCCTGCTGGACCACGGCCAGCAGGACGTTGATCGAGCCGGCCGCGAGGCCCTTGAGGGCGGCGATCTGTAGCGGGTCGCCGCCGGACACCCTGCGGGTGAGATTGTTGTCGATCGCCCAGGCCAGGCAGGCTCCGGTGACGAGCAGGGCCGAGGTGTTCAGCGCGAGCGCGTCGGCGGGCTTCCACGACAGGACGGCGGCTCCGGCGGCAATGGCCGCCATGCCGATGGCGATCCGCGTCGCGAAGCTCTCGCGGAAGAAAGACCAGGCGAGCAGCGCCGTGAAGACACCTTCGAGGTTCAGCAGGAGCGACGACTGAACTGCGGTTCCGGCGGCGAGGCCGTACATGAGCAGCACGGGGCCGATGATGCCGCCGAGGGCGATGGCTCCGCCGAGCCACGGGAAATCCTGCCGCCCGAGCGGTGTTTCTGATCCTACGCGTCCGAGGAGCCGCTGGGCCAAACGGTAGAGGGCGAGGCCAATGCCCGAGCCGAGATAGAGCAGGCCCGCGAGCAGCCACGGATCGACCGTGCCCGCCAGCAGCTTGGCCGCCGGCGCGCTGAGACCGAACAGGCCGGCCGCCGCCAGCGCGAGGCCTGGAGCGCGTCGGCGGCCGTCCAGAAGCATGGGGCCATCCTACCGCCGACGGACCCTGGACGGGCCGCGAGGTGGTCAAGGTGGATGCGGCGCAGAAACAAGCTGACCGTCCGACAGGCGGACGGCACGGTGCACGAGTTCCAGGCCTTGCCGGAAACGCTTCAGGGCCTCAAGGTGGGCGATCGCATCGAGGCCAATCTCAGGGAAGCGCCGAAATGCCCGTAGGCGACGGACGACCGGCTCAGGAGGCGAGGTGGGTTCGGACGGCCGCGTGGCGCTCGGCCAGTGAGCCGCATACCACGCGGCAGAGCCGCTCGAGCGTGGGGTCCGCGATCCGGTAGCGGGTGAAGAGACCGTCCCGGCGGCGCGCGACCAGCCCCTGCTCGAGGAGGAGCGCCAGGTGCTTGCTCGTATTCGCCTGCGAGGCGCCGGTGACCGCGCACAGGTCCTGGACGGTGCGCTCCCTCTCGAACAGGGCCTGCAGGAGGGCCAGGCGGGTCGCGTCCCCGAGGGCGCGGAAGCGTTGCGCGACCAGCTCGAGGGCCTCCCGTGTGAGCTTGGCCTTCTTCACGGGCTTCCTGCTCATATCACCGCTCGGGAGGCGCGGCACACGTCGGGGCCGCGGCGCCGCCCGCCGCGCACACCGCGCCACCGATCTCGGCGGGTCCGGCCGGTACCGAGTTCCAGGGCATCTTCATCAGCACGAGCGCGAGGCCGCAGGTCCCGGTCGCTCCCGCGAAGGTCAACCCGGCGCCGAAGAACGCGGCGAGGGCCAGGAACCAGGGATTGACCAGGGCTCCAAGGGTCACGCCGGTGAGCACCATGAGGCCGGCGATCAGCTGGACCTGCCGATCGACGGGCAGGCGCTTGCGGCCCTCGCGGAGGGGCAGGCGGGCCCGGCGCCACGCCAGGACGCCGCCCTCCAGCACACGCGCCCGACGGCCGGCCCGGCCCAGCGTCTCGGCCGCGATGGTGGCCCGCACGCCGGTGCGGCACACGACCACCAGGTCCGAGTGCTCGGGAATCTCTTCGAGACGGGCGTCGAGCGTATCGAGCGGCACGTTGACGGCGCCCTCGATGCGCTCGCTCTCGAACTCGATCGGACTCCGCACGTCCAGGATGAGCGGCGCGGGGCCCTGCTCGTGCACGGTCTGCAGCTCCCGGACGGTGATCGTGGCGGCCTCGGCCTCGCCGAGATTGTGCCGGAGCATGGCGGCCATGTTGGCGGGCGGCGCCGATTTCCCCGAGAGCCGCGACACGAAGGCGGTCCGATCGTGCTCGCGGAGGAGGGGATTGCCGGCCTTCTCCTCCCCGATGGTGGTCACGGCCCGCCCCACGTAGTCATGGCCGGGATGGACCACCGTGGTGTCGGGGAGGCCCTCGAATACGCGCAGGGTGTCGAAGAGGTCTGTCGCGCTGCCGCCCATGAAGTCGGTCCGGCCCGCGCCGCCCGCGAACAAGGCATCTCCCGTGAACAGGTGACCATCCACGAGCACCGCGAGCGAGTCAGGCGTATGTCCGGGGGCGTCGAGGATGGCCACCGGATGCGTGCCCAGCTCGACGGCATCGCCGCCCTTGACCCGCCGCACCGCGCCCTTGAGCTTCGAGGCCGCATGGGCGAGCACGGTCGCGCCGGTGCGCTGCGCGAGCCTCCGCACCCCCGAGAGGTGGTCGGCGTGGGTGTGGGTGTCCAGGAGATACGTTAGCCGGCCATCGTGAGCCGCCAGCGCCTCGAGGAACCGATCGATCTGGTCGAGGCGAGGGTCGATCGCGAGGGCGGTTCGACTGGCCTCGTCCACCAGCAGGTAACCCAGACAGCCTTCGCCCGGGGCGCGGAAGGTCTCGACCGTCAGAGTCGCCTGAGAGCTCGTGAGCGTTGCCATGTTCCAGATCCTCCTCGGAGGATCATATAACTATATACTCATAAATCAAACCCCGTCCCGAGTCGCCGGCGCGGAGAGACGACGTGTCCGCCCTCACCCGCGGGTGACGTGGGCGGACACGCAGAGCCAGCGCCCCCGGCGACGCGACCAGTCGTCCGTGTAGCGGCCCGCACCCGCCTGGCCGTCCCCGTTCTTGTAGATGGTCTGGCCGTGGACGATCGCGTGGTCCCCGAGCAGCCTGATCCGCACGTCCTCGGCGTCGAAGTCCGAGACCGGACACGGCCGCGCCATCTGGGCCAGGAAGCCGGCGCGGTCGACGAGCGAGCCGTCGGCATTGCTGTTCAGGAAGTCCTCCGCCAGGTTCTCGTCGAACCAGCGGACGTCGGACACCCGCACCGACCGGATGTAGTTCCGGTTGAGCTCCTCGAGCGCCTCCAGATCCCTCGTCCGGGCGGCGGCCTGCGTGAGCGTGGCATCGTGCATGGCGTGGCCTCCGTTGTCGTGTAGGTTCACCAGCGCGTGAAGTGGGCGGAGATGCAGAGCCAGCGTCCCCCTCGGCGGGCCCAGATGTCGGTATAGCGGCCCTCTCCCACCCGGCCGTCGGGCCGGGTGTCTCGGAACCCGGCATGGATCAGGGCGATATCGCCCAGGAGCCGGATCCGTACGTCGATGGCCTCGAGGTTCGAGCCCGGGTAGGGGCGGGTCATCCGCGCCAGGAAGCCCGCGCGATCGACGAGCGAACCGTCGGGATTGGTAGCGAGGAAGTCCTCGGCCAGGTGCTCCTCGTACCATCGGACGTCCGAGAACTCGGCCGATCGGACATAGCTCCGGTTCAGCTCCTCCAGGACTTCCAGGTCTCGTGCCGCGGCGTCGGTACTGGTGAGAACGGTGTCCGGCATGGCAGTAGCCTCCTTGGTTGGGTCTAGCAACGACGGCAGCGTAGCCGGAGTTCTGGCTTGTAAAAAGAGCCAGATTATCGTTAGTCTCAGGTGCCAGATCACCCAGGCCGGGGAGAGAGCATGCTGCTGCTGAATCTTCGCGGGACCAGTGGGCCCCTCTATCGTCGGGTCTACGATGCGCTCAAGGCAGGGATCCGCTCGGGACGGCTGGGGCCCGCCGAGCGGCTGCCGTCGACGCGCGAGCTGGCCGCGGATCTCGGCGTGTCGCGGAACACGGTGATGCTGGCCTACGAGCAGCTCGCCGCCGAGGGCTATGTCGTGAGCCGCGACCGTTCGACGACGTCGGTCGCAGGGGCGGTGCCTCCGCCGATGCCGCCGGCCTCGGAGGGGCCCAGGGCGGAGCGCGTGCCGCGGATCTCCTCCTACGCACGCCGCCTGACCAAGGATCCGGCGGTGCCGTCCTCGGGCTCGTCCGCGGCCCGGCCTGGCCCGCGGTACGACTTCCGCTACGGGCGTCCCGCCGTCGACGAGTTTCCGCGTGAGATCTGGCGGCGCCTCCTCGCGGCACGGGCGAGACGGACGTCCCGCGACGCGGTCGGCTACGCGTCGCCCTCCGGGTACGGGCCGCTGCGTGAGGCGCTGGCCGAGTACCTCCGGCGGGCCCGCGGCGTGTCGTGCGACGCGGGGCGGATCCTGATCGTCAACGGCTCGCAGCAGGCCTTCGACCTCGCCGCGCGGGTCCTGCTCGATCCGGGTGACGGCGCGGTCGTCGAGGAGCCGTACT
>JBGOVO010000150.1:0-8375 GCA_041478145.1 Methylomirabilia bacterium | reverse complement strand
TGCTCCAGGACCGGCGGCGGGGACTGCACGGGCGCGTGGTGCAGGCGATGGAGCAGGTCTACGCGGACCGGCTGCCCGAGCACTTCGAGCGGCTGGCCCATCACGCGGTCCGCGGCGAGGTGTGGGTGAAGGCGGTCGCCTATCTGCGCCAGGCCGGGAGCAAGGCGGCGGCGCGCTCGGCCAACCGCGAAGCGGTGATCTTCTTCGAGCAGGCCATGAACGCGCTCGCGCGGCTGCCCGAGGGCCGGGCCGCCACCGAGCAGGCCATCGACCTCCGGCTCGACCTGCGCTCGCCGCTGCTGCAGCTGGGCCAGCTCGAGCGGGTGCTCACGCTCTCGCAGGAAGCCGAGGCGATGGCGGAGAAGCTCGGGGACGAGGCGCGCCTGGCTCGCGTCTACACGTACCTCATCAACTACCACAATCTCAAGGGCGAGCCGGATCTCGCCATCGAGTACGGGGAGCGCTGCCTGCGCATCGGCGACGCGGCGGGCGACGCGGCGCTGCAGGCCCTCGCGCGCGGCTATCTGGGCTACTCCTGCCACGCGCAGGGCCAGTACCGTCGCGCGCACTCCATCCTGCGCGACAACGTGGAGGCGCTCGAGCTGGTCCAGGGCGACGCCCCCGGTGGCCAGGCCGGCGTCTCCTACGTCACGTCGAGCGGGTGGCTGGCCTTCACCCTGGCCGAGCTGGGCGAGTTCGACGCCGCCGCGATGTCCCTCGACCGCGCGCAGCGCGCCGGCGAGGCGAGCGGGCACGCCTACACCCAGACCATCGCGCGGACGATGGCGGGGCTGGTCTGGCTCCGCCGCGGCCAGCTCGAGCGCGCGCTGCCCGCGCTGCAGCGGAGCCTCGACGCCTGCCGCGAGAAGAGCCTGGATGTGTGGCGGCCGATCCCGTCCTCGCTGCTCGGGCTCACCCTGGTCCTGCTGGGTCGCGTCGACGAGGGACTCCGGCTCCTGGAGGACGGCGTGTCGCTCACCGAAGAGCTGGGCGTGCGCGCCTATCTCGCCCTGTGGACGACGAACCTGGGCGAGGCCTTGGCGGCCGCGCGGCAGCTCGACCGCGCGCGCGGCGTGGCCCAGCGCGCGCTCGACCTGGCGCTGCTCCACAAGGAGCGCGGGCACCAGGCCTGGGCGCTCCGGCTGATGGGCGAGCTGGCCGGGCTCAGCGATCCGCCGGCGGTCGGTGAGGCGGAAGGCTACTACGGCCAGGCCCTGGCCCTGGCCGAGGAGCTCGAGATGCGCCCCCTGCAGGCGCGCGTGCACCTGGGCCTGGGCCGGCTCTTTCGGCTGGCGGGCGACCGGGACCGGGCGGAGGAGCACCTCGCGAAGGCGATGGGCCTGCTGCGGGAGATGGACATGCGCTTCTGGCTCTCGCGAGCGGCCGAGGAGCTCTTGCACCTGGGCCATCTCTTCGTGGTGGCCCGCCACAACATCCAGCTCTACGACTACCTGAAGCGCGAGTACGCGGGCGAGCCCGTCACCGTGATCCTGGACCGGCGCAACGGAGAGCGGCGCGAGCGCGAGGAGGCGACGGCGACCGAGCGCCGACAATCCGATCGCCGGCATCAGATCCGCGTCGACGAGGCCATCCGCACGCGCGGCTTCGCGGTCGTCCCCGAGATCATCGGAGGGGCCTGACCCCTCCCGCGGGCGCCTCCCGCCCGATGGGCGCGAGCCCCCGGCTCACCAGCCGCACCTCCGCCGCGCGCTTGCCGTCGGTCATCCCCTGCGACTCGAACGAGACCCGCTCGCCGACCCGGGGCGCGAGCCCGCGGCCGTCACGCCCGCGGACGACGTAGAGCTCCTGGTCGTCGCCCACGATCAGGCCCCAGGCGGTCGGCCGATCATAGAACTCGATCCGTCCCGTCTTGATCACCACTGTCGCGCATGCTACGGCGGCGGGCGCGACGGCCACAATGTCCAGAATGTCGGACAGGGGGTTTCGGTCTAGAATACCGGCCAGCCGCCGGTGCCGCCGGCGGGTGCCTCGCATGCTCGGGACCGGTTCTTCGGAGGAAACGGCTATGTCATCGCGCACCGCATGGCGCACCGCGCTCACGTTGGCGGCCCTGCTCTCGCTGACCGGGGCGCCCCCGGCGGCCCAGGCCCAGCCGAACACGCTCATCATCGGCCAGCCCACCGACGCGGACTCGGTGGATCCGCACAAGATCACCGCGGTGATCGCGGTCGAGCGCCTCTACAACCTGTACGACACGCTCGTCAACCTCGACTTCAACATGGAGACGATCACGCCCGGCCTCGCCGAGTCCTGGCGCGTCTCCCCCGACGGCAAGACGTACACCTTCGTGCTCAAGCGCGGGGTGAAGTTCCACAGCGGCAAGCCGCTCACCGCCCAGGACGTCAAGTACTCGCTCGACCGCTGGCGGGATCCGGCCACCGCCTCCCCCACGCGCAACCGCGTCGCCGAGATCGAGGAGGTCACCGCCCCCGACGACCAGACGGTGGTGATCCGCGTCAAGGACCGGTCGAACTACCTCCTGTTCAATCTCACGTCGGGCTTCGCCTCGATCGTGAACCCGGAGGCGATCAAGAAGCACGGGGCCAACTACGGGACGCTGGCGGTGGACGGCACCGGGCCGTTCCGGTTCAAGGAGTGGGTGCTGCGCGACCGTTTCGTGGTCGAGCGCAATCCCGAGTACCGCTGGGGGCCGCCGATGTTCAAGAACCGCGGGCCCGCCAAGCTCGAGCGGGTGGTGTGGCGGGTGATCCCCGAGGACGCCACCCGCCTCTTCGAGCTGGAGCAGGGCGGCGGGATCAACGTGAGCCGGTGGATCGCCTTCTCCGAGCTGCCCCGGCTGAAGAAGGACCCGCGGCTCCGCGTGATCGACTACAAGGTCGGCTACATCGTGTACCTGGGCTTCAACCTGAACAAGGAGATGGTCCAGGATATCCGGGTGCGGAAGGCGCTGAACCACGCGATCAAGAAGGACGACATCGTCAACGAGATCTTCTACGGGCTGGGCGCGCCCGCGCAGGGGCCGGTCTCGCCGATCGTGGCCGGAGCCTGGAAGGACGTGGCCAAGGCCGCCTACGAGTACAATCCCGCGAAGGCGCGCGCCCTGCTCGACGAGGCGGGCTGGAAGCCGGGCCCCGACGGCATCCGGGTGAAGGACGGCAAGCGCCTCGTGCTCCCCATCCACGCCATCGCGGGCTACGGCTACCCCGACACGCTGACGCTGATCCAGGCGCAGTGCCGCGAGGTGGGCATCGACGTCGAGCAGGTCCTGCTCGAGGAGGCGGCGATCTGGGGTCGGCTCGCCGCGGGCGAGCACACGATCATGGCGATGGGGAATCCCCACTCCAATCCGGACGAGATCCTGATGTTCTACTTCCACTCGAAGAACCGCCCGACCCCTAATCGCTTCGGCTTCGCGGATCCGAAGGTGGACGCGCTCCTCGAGGAAGGGCGCACGAACCCCGACAAGAAGCGCCTGCTGGAGATCTACGCCGAGGTCCAGAAGAAGGTCATCGAGAGCGCGGTGTGGGTGCCGCTCTGGCATCCGGGCCGGGCGATGATCATGAGCGCCCGCGTGACGGACCTGCGGCCGCACCCGATCTACGACGTCGGGTATCACAAGCTCCTCGACGTCTCGGTCGCGCCGTAGTCTACGTCGCGCGCCGATTGCTCCTGACCGTGCCCACCATCCTGGGCGCGTCGCTGCTCGTCTTCCTGATCCTCCACCTGGTCCCCGGCGATCCCGCTACCATCATCGCGGGGCCGACCGCGCCCGCCGACGTGGTGGAGAACATCCGCACCCAGCTCGGGCTCGACCGGCCGGTGCTGATCCAGTACGGCCGGTACCTCGCGCACGCGCTCCAGGGCGACCTCGGCCGCTCGCTCCTGACCCGGCGCCAGGTCAGCGACGAGGTGGCGGGCGCGTTCCTCAACACCTTCGAGCTCGTCATCGCGGCGCGCGTCTGGTCGCTCCTGATCGGCATTCCCATCGGCGTGGTGGCCGCGGTGAAGCGCCGGTCGCTCTTCGACAAGCTCTCGATGGTCACCGCGCTGCTCGGGCTCTCCCTGCCCATCTTCTGGATCGGGCTCATGGCCATCTGGCTCTTCGCGGTGCAGCTCGGCTGGTTCCCGATCTCGGGCCGCGGCGGACCGCTCTGGTCCCTCGCCGGCCTCCATCACCTCGTGCTGCCCGCGCTGACCCTCGGGGGCGTCCAGGTGCCGGCCCTCGCGCGGCTCACCCGGTCGAGCATCCTGGAAGCGCTCGGCCAGGACTACGTGCGGACCGCCCGCGCGAAGGGGCTGGCCGAGCGGCTCGTCATCGCCAAGCACGCGCTCCGGAACGCGCTCCTGCCGGTGGTCACCGTCATCGGGCTGCAATTCGCGGGACTGCTGGGCGGCGCGGTGGTCACCGAGACGATCTTCAGCTGGCCCGGGCTCGGCCGGCTCGCGGTGACCGCCATTCTCACGCGGGATTTCCCGGTGGTGCAGGGGACCATCCTGGTGAGCGCGGTCACCTTCGTGACGATCAATCTCCTGGTGGACTGCCTCTACGCGGTGCTCGACCCGCGCATCAAGTACCGCTGAGCCCGCCATGGCCGATCGCCCGACGTCCGCGCTCCCGCCGCCCTCGCGGGCCGACGCCTGGCGGCGTCTGCGGCGCGACCGCGCCTCGGTAGCGGGCGCCGGCTGTCTCGCCGCGCTCATCCTGGTGGCGGTGTTCGCGCCCGCGGTCGCGCCGTACGATCCCATCAAGGTGGCGATGCGGGAGCGGCTGCAGCGCCCCAGCGCGGCCCACTGGCTCGGGACGGATCAGTTCGGCCGGGACATCCTGAGCCGCATCGTGTACGGTACGCGGGTGTCGCTCTCGGTGGGGCTCATCGCGGTCGGGATCGGGCTCGGGTTCGGCGCCACCCTCGGACTCATCGCCGGCTTCTCGCCGCGCCTGGACTATCCGATCACCGCGGTCATGGACGTGCTCCTCTCGTTTCCCCAGATCCTGCTCGCGATCGCCATCGTGGCCGCGCTCGGCCCCGGGATCTTCAACGCCATGATCGCGGTGGGCATCGGGGCCGTGCCCGGCTTCACGCGGATCACCCGGAGCTCGACGCTCTCGATCCGCGAGCGCGACTACGTGGAGGCCGCCCGCGCGCTCGGCGCCTCGAGCGCCCGGATCATCGGGCGGCACATCCTTCCGAACGCGGCGGCGCCCCTGATCGTGGTCTCGACCCTGTCCATGGCGGGCGCCATCCTCGCCGCCGCGATCCTGAGCTTTCTCGGCCTGGGGGCGCGGCCCCCGATGGCGGAGTGGGGCGCGATGGTGGCGGATGGCCGCGGGCTCATCGCCCAGTACCCGCACGTCTCGACGTTTCCGAGCCTCGCCATCTTCGTGGTGGTCCTGGCCTTCAATCTGCTGGGCGATGGGCTGCGGGACGCCCTCGATCCTCAGCTCGGAGAATGACCGATGAAACCTGACGAGTTCGCCCGCTACGACGGCCTCGGGCTGGCCGAGCTCGTGCGCCGGCGCGAGGTGGCTCCGGCCGAGGTGCTCGAGGCTGCGGTGTCGGCCGTCGAGGCCCGCAACCACGAGATCAACGCGGTGGTGTGCCGGCTCGACGATCAGGCGCGCGCGGCGGTGGCGGCCGGACTGCCCGCCGGGCCGTTCACCGGAGTGCCATATCTCTTGAAGGATCTGGGCGCGCACTACCAGGGCGCGGTGACCAGCTACGGCGGCACCCTGTTCAAGGACTTCGTGGTCGATCACGACAGCGAGATCACCCGGAGGCTCAAGCGGGCCGGGCTGGTGATCTTCGGCAAGACCAATACCCCCGAGCTGGGCCTCGCCAGCTCCACCGAGCCGCGCCTGTTCGGCCCCACGCGCAATCCGTGGAACCTGGCCCACAGCGCGGGCGGATCGAGCGGCGGCTCCGCGGCGGCGGTGGCCGCGGGCATGGTGCCGATGGCGCACGCCACCGACGGCGGCGGATCCATCCGCATCCCCGCCTCCGCGTGCGGGCTCTTCGGCCTGAAGCCGACGCGCGCGCGCAATCCGATGGGACCCGACGCGGGTGAAGGCTGGGGCGGCGCCTCCGTCGGTCACGCGGTGACACGAACGGTGCGGGACAGCGCGGCCCTCCTCGACGCGACGTCGGGACCCGACCTCGGGGATCCTTACTGGGCGCCGCCCCCCGCGCGGCCCTTCCTCGAGGAGGTCGGGCGCGACCCCGGGCGCCTGCGCATCGCCATCGCCACCAGCCCCTGGAACCGCCAGCCGGTGGACCCGGAGTGCGCGGAGGCGGCGCGGGCGGCCGGACGGCTGTGCGAGCGCCTCGGCCATACGATCGAGGAGGCGAGCCCGGTCATCGACGCGGCGGCGCTCGGCGCCGCCACCCTCATCGTCATCGGCGGCAATCTCCGGGCCGCGATGGAGGCGCGCGCCGCGGCGCTGGGGCGCGAGCTCGACCCGTCCGACGTCGAGCGCATCACGTGGCTCCGCGCCATGGACGGCCACACCGCCCGCGCCGCCGACTACGCGCGGGCCATCGGCGTGGTGCACCGGACCGGCCGGATGGTCGCGCCCTTCTTCGAGCGATTCGACGTGCTGCTGACTCCGACCATGTGCCGGCCGCCGCATCCCCTGGGGGTCATCGACATGATGACGACGGACCCGGAGCGGTACGGGCAGGCCGTGCTCGGCACCATCGGCTTCACCTCGTTGTTCAATAGCTGCGGCAGTCCCGCGATGTCGGTCCCCCTCGCCTGGTCGCGCGCCGGCTTGCCGCTCGGCGTGCAGTTCGCCGCGGGCTTCGGCGACGAGGCGACCCTGTTCCGTCTCGGCGCCCAGCTCGAGGCGGCGCAGCCGTGGGCCGAGCGCCGTCCTCCCGGGCCGGCCGGCTCGTGATGCGGGGCCGACGGGGCGCGCTGGGCGGGCTCCTGCTCGTTCCGCTGATCGTCCTGGTCTCGGGCGCGGCGCGCCGGGCGGAGGCCGTGACCTTCGAGAGCCTGACGAACCCGCCCGTCGAGCTGACCGCGCTGCTCTACCGGCCCGATGGGGCGGGGCCGTTCGGCGCGATGGTGCTGCTGCACGGCTGCAGCGGGATCATCCGGACCGAGTACGGCTGGGCGACGGAGTTTCAGAAGATGGGCTACGCGGCCCTCATCGTCGACAGCTTTCGCCCGCGGGGCCACGCGGAGATCTGCACGGACTTCCGTCGCGTCAGTCGGCGCGAGCGCGTGCTGGACGCCTACGGGGCGCTGCGCTGGCTCCGCGCCCAGCCCTTCATCGACGCGCGTCGCATCGGGGTGGCCGGGTGGTCGAACGGCGGCTTCACCGTGCTCCAGGTCATGGACCAGGCGCGCGAGCGGCCCGCGGACGGCTTCCGGGCGGCGGTCGCCGTCTATCCGGACTGCCGCTTCGACAAGACCACGCGCTTCTACGCCCCGCTCCTGATCCTGATCGGGGGGCGCGACGACTGGACGCCGGCCGCCTCCTGCCAGGAGCTGGCCGCGAGCGGCGAGCCCCGTCCGGCGCCGGTGCTGCTCCACGTCTACCCGGACGCGTACCATAGCTTCGACAATCCGACCGCCGCCCGCCAGTATCTCCCCAATGTCGAGAACGCCAACAAGCCGGGCGGCGGGGCCACCATCGGGCATGACCCCGCCGCCCGCGCCGACGCGATCGCGCGGGTCGAGCGCTTCCTGGCCGAGCACCTCCACCGGGACAGGTAGAACTTCCACCTCGACAGGAGAATAGCCATGAGCATCAGTCAGAGCGACAAGGCCACCCGCTTCCGCGCGCTCCACCAGGCGCCGGGCGCCTTCGTGATTCCCAACCCGTGGGACGGGGGGTCGGCGCGCATCCTCGCCGCGCTCGGCTTCCAGGCCCTCGCGACGTCGAGCGGCGCCTGCGCCGGCACCCTCGGTCGCCGCGACGGCAAGGTGACGCGCGAGGAGGCGCTCGCGCACGCGCGCGTCATCGTGGCGGCGACGGACCTGCCGGTCGCCGCGGACCTCGAGAAGGGCTTCGGCGATGCGCCGTCCGTGGCGGCCGAGACCATTCGCCTCGCCGCCTCCGTCGGCCTGGTCGGCGGCTCCATCGAGGACGCGACCGGGGACAAGCAGAAGCCGCTCTACGACATCGGCCAGGCGGCGGAGCGCGTGGCCGCGGCGGTCGAGGCGGCGCGCGCACTGCCGTTTCCCTTCACGCTGACCGCGCGGTCGGAGAACTTCCTGCGCGGCAACCCGAGCCTGGACGACACCATCAAGCGGCTGCAGGCCTTCGAGAAGGTGGGGGCCGATGTGCTCATGGCGCCCGGCCTGCCCGACCGGGCCGCGGTGCGCGCGGTGTGCGCGGCGGTCTCGAAGCCGGTCAACTTCATGGTCGGCATCAAGGGCAAGTC
>JBGOVO010000400.1:0-3468 GCA_041478145.1 Methylomirabilia bacterium | reverse complement strand
CGTGGTCGGCTCCACCACCTGGGTGTTCGCGCGCATGCTGGCCAAGAAGATGGGCTGGGAGCCGGAGAAGGACATCAAGATCGTGGGCGTGGGCGGTCTCGACGCGCAGGCGGCGGCGCTCCGGCGCGGGGAGACGCAGGCGTGCATCTTCGGGGACGCGGGCTCGGTGCTCGAAGCCCAGGGCGTGGGCCGCATCCTCATGCGCCTGGACGAGGTCACGCCCAAGTGGATCAGCTTGGTGGCCTACGCCACGGACGATCTCATCAAGACCAAGAAGGACACGCTGCAGCGGACGCTGCGGTCGCTCTTCCGGGGCCACAAGTTCTTCCGCGAGAACGCGGAGGAGACCATCCGCATCGCGGCCAAGGGCATCGGCTGGCCCGAGGCGGCCACCCGGCGCGCCTACGACCTGGTCAAGCCGCTCCTGTCGGTGGACGGGCGCATGGATCTCGAGGCGCTGAAGGTCATGCAGGACACCCTGCTGGACCTGGGCGTGCTCAAGCAGCGGCTGCCGCTCGATCAGCACTACACGACCGAGTTCATCCCCGTCAAGATCTAGCCAGGCCGTCCGGCGCCGGGGAGATAATGCCGGCATGTCCCGGCATGCGTCCGCGCATCAGGTCGTGCTCATCCCCGGTGACGGGATCGGCCCCGAGGTGACCGGCGCCGTGCGCCGCATCCTCGCGGCGGCGGGCGCGCCGGTGGACTGGGTGGAGTGCCGCGCGGGTCTGGCCGCGCTCGAGCAGGGCCAGGACGTGCTGCCGCGGGAGACGCTCGATGCGATCACCCGCCATCAGGTCGCGCTCAAGGGGCCGTGCACCACCCCGATCGGCGAGGGCTTCGTCTCCATCAATGTGCGCCTCCGCAAGGAGCTGGACCTCTACGCGGCGGTGCGGCCCGTGCGCAACCTGGACGGCGTGCCCACGCGCTACGCGGGTGTGGATCTCGTGATCATCCGCGAGAACACGGAAGTGCTCTACTCGGGCATCGAGGCCACCCTGGCGCCCGGGGTCGTGACCACCACCAAGGTCGCGACCGAGAAGGCCTGCACCCGCATCGCCCGGTGGGCCTTCCGCTACGCGGGCCAGCGCGGCCGGAAGAAGGTCACCGTCTTCCACAAGGCCAACATCATGAAGCTGACGGACGGGATGTTCATCCGCTGTGCCCGCGCGGTGCATGACCACGAGTTCCCGGAGGTCGGCTACCAGGAGATGATCATCGACGCCGGCTGCATGGCGCTGGTGCAGGATCCGACCCGCTTCGACCTCCTGCTGCTGGAGAATCTCTACGGCGACGTGCTGAGCGATCTCAGCGCCGGCCTGGTCGGCGGGCTCGGGGTCGTGCCGGGCGCCAATATCGGCGACCACGGCGCCGTCTTCGAGGCCGTGCACGGCTCCGCGCCCGACATCGCGGGCCGGAACCTCGCCAATCCGCTCGCGCTCCTGATGTCGGCGGTGATGCTGCTCAACTATCTGGCCGAGACGCGGGACGACGAGCGGTGCGCGGCGGCCGCGCAGCGGATCAAGGACGGCTACAACCGCGCGCTCGCCGCGGGCAGCAAGACGCGCGACCTGGGCGGCACGCTCGGCACCGCCGAGTTCGCCGACGCGGTCATCGACCGGCTCCCCGCCTGAGGACGGGCTCGGATTGACGATTCCTATATATTCCTATATATAAGAACGTATGAAGCAGGCGGCCCGCAGCGGGCAGCTCCAGGTCTTCAAGACGGAGTTCTTCAAGGCCCTCGCGCACCCCATCCGGATCCGGGTCCTCGAGATCCTCGTCCGGGGCGGACGGAGCGTGCACGAGCTCCAGGAGGCCCTCGGGCTCGACCAGCCCACCGTCTCCCAGCAGCTCGCGGTGCTGCGGGCCAAGAACATCGTCGAGGCCCGCAAGGAGGGCACCGCGGTGCGCTATACCGTCCGCGACCCCGCCGTCCGGGAGCTGCTCGACGTCACCCGCCGGATCTTCGACAACCACCTCATCGGCACGCAGACGATGCTCCGGGAGCTGCGCCGGGAATCCCGTCGCCGCTGACGTGCGCCTCTTCTCCAAGATCCTCCAGGTCGGGCTCGCCACCGAGCCCCTGCCCCCGGGCGGGGATGAGGTCGTCCGTCTCCTGCACGAGGTCGATGCGCGGGCCCGACGCCTGTTCGGCCGGGCCCTCGCGATCCGGGAGGTGGACGCGGGCTCGTGCAACGGCTGTGAGCTCGAGATCAGCGGGCTCATGAGCCCGGTGTACGACAGCGAGCGCTTCGGTATCCACTTCGTGGCGTCGCCCCGTCACGCCGATCTCCTCCTGGTGACGGGTCCGGTGACGCGCAACATGGCCGTGCCCCTGGTGAAGACCTACGAAGCGACGCCCGCGCCGAAGCTGGTGGTGGCGGTGGGGGATTGCGCGCGGACCTGCGGGGTCTTCAAGGGCAGCTACGCCGTCGCGGGCAGCGTCGACCAGATCATCCCGGTCGACGCGTTCGTCGACGGGTGCCCGCCGGACCCCACCGCCATCCTCCAGGGCATTCTCGCCGCGATCGGCCGGCCCCGATGAGCGCTTGCGCGAAGAGGCCCGGACGCCAGACCGAAGTCGGTCGCGTTCAGGCAACCTGATGACTTTCCTGTTCGGCCTCATGCTGACCGGGTACGCGTTCGGGGCCGTCGTCGCGGTGCTGTCTCCGGGCGGTGGGGTCTCGCGCCGCCTGGTCGCGACGGGGGCCGTGGTGGGCGGGGGAGCCGGATTGGGCCTCGCCCTCGAGGTCTTCGCCACCCGCGCGCCCTTCGTGCTGGAGGCGCCCACGCTCCTCTCCGTCGCGGACGGCCTCGCGTTCCGGCTCGACGCCCTGGGCGCCTTCTTCCTGGGCCTCGTCGGCCTCGTCGCCATTCCGTGCAGCATCTACGGGGTCGCGTACTCCGAGGCGTACGAAGGCCGCTACTCGCTGCGGCTCCTCGGCGCCATGCTGAATCTGTTCCTCCTCACCATGAGCCTGGTCCCCTGCGCCGGCAACGTGCTGACCTTCCTCCTGATGTGGGAGGGCATGTCCCTCACCTCGTACTTCCTCGTCCTGACCGAGACGGACGAGCCGGACACCATCCTCGCGGGCGGATGGTATCTGGCCATGACCCACGCGGGGCTGGCGCTCGTGCTCGCGGCCTTCCTGCTCCTCACGGCCGGCGCGACCACGACCGCCTTCGGCGACCTGCGCGCGGCGGCGGTCACGCTCTCGCCCGCGGCCCGCCACGCCGTGTTCCTCCTGGCGCTCCTCGGCTTCGGCTCCAAGGCCGGGATCATCCCGCTCCACGTGTGGCTTCCGCGCGCGCATCCGGCCGCGCCGAGCCACGTCTCCGCGCTGATGTCGGGGGTGATGATCAAGCTGGGCGTGTACGGGCTTCTCCGTGTCGGCCTGGATCTGCTGGGCGGGGGGCCCGCCTGGTGGGGGGCACTCCTGATCGGCCTCGGCGCCCTGTCGGCGG
>JBGOVO010000084.1:0-12069 GCA_041478145.1 Methylomirabilia bacterium | reverse complement strand
GAATAGTCTTCGAGCACCCGGGCGAGGCCACCCTGCCCACCTCGGAATTCGTGTGCGCCACCGGCGGCATGATCGTCATCTGCGCGGGTACCACCGGCTACAACGTCACCCTCGACCTGCGCTATCACTGGATGCGCCAGAAGCGCTTCCAGGGCAGCCACCTCTCCAACGACGTGCAGGCGCAGGCGGTCACGCGGCTCGTGGACGCGGGCCGGGTGGACCCGTGCCTCTCGCAGACCTACGGCTTCGACGAGCTGGCCGAGTGCCACCAGCTCATGCTCGACAACAAGCACCCGTACGGGAACATGGCGGTGCTGGTGAACGCGCCCAGGACCGGGCTCGGGGCGTCCTGATCCGATGACCGGGCGCGGATGAAGGCGCTCGCGTTTCACGAGCACGGGGGGCTCGACAAGCTCCAGTACCGGGACGTGGCGGACCCGAAGATCGGCGAGGGCGACGCGCTCGTCCGGATCCGCGCGGCGGCGCTGAACCACCTCGACCTCTTCGTCCGCGAGGGGCTGCCCGGCCTCACGCTGCCCATGCCGTTCTGGACGGGCTGCGACATGGCGGGCGACGTGGCCCAGGTGGGCGCGGCGGTGCAGGACGTGAGGGTCGGCGACCGCGTCGCGATCAACCCCAATCTCTCCTGCGGCCGGTGCGAGTACTGCGGGCGCGGCGAGCACAGCCTGTGCGTGCGCTACGGCATCCTGGGCGAGCACATCCAGGGCGGGCTGGCGGAGTACGTCAAGGTGGACGCGCGGCATACGCTCCCGCTGCCCGACGCCATCCGCTACGAGGACGCGGCCGCCTTCACCCTCGTGAACATGACCGCGTGGCGCATGCTCGTCACCCAGGCGCGGCTGCGCGCGGGCGAGGACCTGCTGATCATCGGCGTGGGCGGCGGGGTGTCCTCCACCGCGGTGCAGATCGGCAAGCTGTGCGGGGCGCGCGTGTGGGTCACCTCCTCGAGCGACGAGAAGCTCGAGCGGGCGCGAGCGCTCGGCGCCGACGAGTGCATCAACTACGCGCAGGAAGACTGGGTGAAGGTGATCGGCCAGAAGACGGGGCGGCGCGGGGTGGACGTGGTGCTCGAGAACGTGGGCGCGGCCACCTGGAAGGGCTCGATCCGCGCGGTGGCCAAGGGGGGGCGCATCGTCACCTGCGGGGCCACGTCGGGCCCGATCGGCGAGACCGACATCCGCCAGGTGTTCTGGAAGCAGCTCTCGATCATCGGCTCCACGATGTCCAACGACGCCGAGTTCAACACCGTGATGGGCCAGCTCTTCGCGGGGCGCCTCCGGGCCATCGTGGACACGGTGATGCCGCTCAAGGACGGCGTCGAGGCGCAGCGGCGCCTCGCGGAGGGCAAGCAGTTCGGCAAGATCGTCCTCGTCCCCTGACCTTCTCGCTGGTCGTCATCGCGGACTGGTCGGCGGCCTCGGCCCGGGGCCCGGTCCGGCCCGCGCGGGACCGTTGCTGGGTCGCGTGGGGGCGCGTCGGCGAGCTTCTCACGCCTGAGCGACCGGAGCCTTGCTACTTCCGCGCGCGGCCCGAGGCGGAAGCGTTCATCCGCGAGCGGCTCCTGGCGGAGCCCGGCCGCACCCTGGTGGGCTTCGACTTCGCGTTCGGCTACCCGGCCGCGGCGGGCCTGCCGGTGGGACGCGCGCTCTGCGCCCGGCTGGCCGCAATGATCCGCGACGAGCCGGACGGGTCCAACAACCGCTTCGAGGTGGCCGGGCTCCTGAACCGTGAGATCCAGGCCGCGCCCGCCGGTGACTTCGACGGACCGTTCTGGGGCCATCCGGCCGGCCACGCGTACCTCCACCTGAGCCCGAAGCGCCCGCGCCCCTTCCCCCTGCGCATCCCTGATGGCCGGCTCGTCGAGCGCCGGCTCGGTTCACGGCGCATCCAGAGCCCGTGGAAGCTGTTCACGCGCGGGGCGGTCGGCTCGCAGACGCTCGTGGGCCTGCCCGCGGTACATCGCCTGCTCACGGATGCCGCGCTCGCGACCCGGGCGCGGGTCTGGCCGTTCGAGACCGCGTGGGATCGCGCGATCGGCGAGGATGCGATCGTCATCGCCGAGATGTGGCCGAGCCTCGTGGATTGCCGCCGCCAGCCCTACCCGATCAAGGACGCTTGTCAGGTCGCCGCGGTCCGCGACTGGGCCCTCGACCAGCCGACCGCGCTGGCTCGCGGCCTGGCCAGGCCAGCAGGCCTGACCGACGAGGAAGAGCGCATCGCCCGCGAAACTGAAGGCTGGATCGTCGAGAATGTATGAACGTAAGACCTGACCCCATGCTGCTGATCACGGCGGGAGTCACGGGGATCGTGACGTCGGTGACCATGATCGGGCCGCTGCTGCTCGATATCTCGCGCGATCTCGACATCTCGCTCGGCCAGGCAGGGCTGCTGGCGGCGGCGGCCGGGGTGCCGCAGGCGCTGTTCTCGCCGTTCTCGGGCCTGCTCTCGGATCGGCTGGGGCGCAAGCCGCTGATCGTCATGGCGTTCACCAGCGTGGGCGTGCTGAGCTTCGCGGCCGCGCTCGCGCCCGGGTTCGTCGCGCTGGCCGTCGTCCGCTTCGCGGCGGGCCTGCTCGGCTCGCTGGCGCCCACCAGCCTGATGGCCTCGGTGGCCGATCTCTTCCCGGCCGAGCGACGCGCCCGGGCCATGGGCTGGTTCAACATGGGCTTCAGCTTCGCGGCCATCGGGGGCGTGCCGATCATGGGCGCGGTGGGCGGCGCCCTCGGCTGGCGCTGGGCCTTCGCGGCCATCGGCCTCGTCATGCTACTCCTCGCCGGCTGCGTGTGGCGCTGGTTCCCCCGCATCCCGCCCACGGTCTCGGGCACGAGCGTGCTCGCCACCTACCGCGCGGTCTGGGGGGTGCCGCGGTTGCTCAACCTGCTGGGCGCCAACCTGCTGGAGCGCTCGCTCTTCGGGATGGTGGTGATCTACCTGCCCGCCTTCGTGATGCTGAGCTTCGAGATGAGCGCGGTCGGCGTGGCGCCGGTGCTGGCCCTGGTCGCGATCGGGGCGATCACCGGCAACATGCTGGGGGGCTGGCTAGGCGACCGCTTCCACAAGCCCGGCATCTTCGTGGTCGCGCAGATCATCAGCGCCGGCCTCGGCCTGGCCCTCTTCGGCGCGGGGCTGGGCTTCACCGCGGCGGTCGCGCTCGCCACCGCGCTGACGCTCTGCAACGCGGCGAGCCGCCCCGCCTTCCTCGCCTACGGCTCGGAGCAGGCGCCCCGCCAGCGCGGCGCGCTCTTCGGCCTCATCGCGCTGACCAACCAGAGCGGGCTCGTCATCGGCTCGGCGGTGGGCGCCGCCGCCATCGGAGGCGGCGGCTATCGCGGCATGGCGCTCGCCGCGCTCGCGCAGGGCGTGCTCGCGGCCGGCCTCGCGCTGCCCCTGCTCAGGCCGCCCCGCCCGCCCAGCGCCTGACCGTCGGGCCCAGCACCAGCAGCAGCGCCAGGGCCAGGATCACCGCGCTCCGCCGGGCCATCGCGTCGGCGCCCCCACCCGCGCCCCAGGTGACGACGAAGTCGATCGGCCGCGACGGGAACTTCTCCGGCGCGGCGGCCGGCGCCGCCGAGGCCAGGGCCAGCGACGCGGTGACCAGCGTGAGCGCGATGCGTCTCATCTCGCCTCCTTATCGCTTGAGCAGCAGGGCCAGGCCGCTGACCAGCAGCAGCACCTGGATCACGACCTGGAACGCGCGCGGCGAGAGCCCGGTCTGGATGCGGCCGCCCGCGTAGAGCCCGGCCCCCGCGATGGGCACCGCGGCGAGCAGGTAGCCGAGCGTCTGGCGGCCGTAGAGCCCGGCGGCGGCGAAGGCGGCCAGGCGCACGCCGCCGTCGATCAGGAAGTTCATGGCGAACGTGGCCCTAAAGGCGGGCCGCTCGAGTCCCCGCAGATTCAGATAGATCACGTAGAAGGGCCCGCCGGTCCCGAACAGGGTGCCCACCAGGCCGCCCAGGAATCCGCAATAGGTCGCGGCTACACGCGAGCCGCGCAGCTCGGGGAGCGGCAGCATCTGGTAGATCGCGTAGAGGATGACGAAGACGCCCAGCACCTTGGCCAGGAGCGCGGTGCTCATGGCGCGCAGCACCCAGAGCCCGGCCCCCACGCCGATCACCATGAACGGGATCAGCACGAGCTGCTCGCGCCACGAGACCTGATCCACGTTCTTGATGCCCTGGCTGGCCGAGCCCATGTAGTCGAGGGCCACCACCAGCGGCACCACGATGGTGACGGGCCACGCCAGCGTCAGGAGCGGCACCGCGATGAGGCCCGAGCCGAAGCCCGCCATCCCCCGCACCCAGTACGCGAGCAGCAGCACCAGCCCGGAGTAGACCGCGGTCTCGAGGGTCAACGGGCGGCACGAAGATCAGGCGGCGGGGCGACCCTCGAGGTGCCAGGTGCCCTCGTCGCGGTTCCAGAGCCGGAGCATGTGGCGGCCCGGCCCTTGCCCCGGCGTGCCCGCGTCCGTGAAGGCGGTCCGGCTGTGCGCGAACTGACGGTTGTTGAGGTACTGGAGCTGTCCCTTCTCGATGCGGAACTCGACCCAGCTACCGGGATCGTCCACGAGCGCGCGCAGAGCCTCGAGCGCCTCGCGTCCCTCGTCGTCGAGGTCCGTGCCGGCCAGCCGGTGACCGTTGACGATGTAGTCCTCGTAGTAGCGCGTGGCCAGGATGCCGTCCTCGTACTCGTAGACCGGCTGGCTGCTCACGCGCGCGTCGTCCGGGGCGTGCTCGCCCTGCCGGTCCCAGGCGAACGGACGATAGAGCCGGGCGAGCAGATCGGGACGCTCGCGGCGCAGGGTGTTGTGCGCCGTGACGAGGCTGACGAAACGGCTGAGACCGCCTTCGAGGGCCGACTCGAGGCAGAACAGGCCCACGAAGTTGGGCGCTTTCCAGAGCCAGCCACCGTCCGTGTGGAAGGGCTGGCCCAGGTTGGTGACGGAGCGGCGCACCCCGTAGCCCAGCGCCTGGCCGGTGTCCTTGACGTCGTAGAGGCGCGCGCCGTTCACCTTCTGCGCGACGACCTGACCGAGCATCGCGGCGAGCAGCCAGCCGATGGCCCGGTTCTCCTCGGCGCTGTACCGCTCGACCGGGAAGCGATCCACCACCGCGAGGCCGGTATCGGTCTGGAGCTTGTCCCGCACGTCGGCCATCACGGCGGCGCAGGCGCGGAGCGAGAAGGCCTGAGGCGTGAGGGTCTCGATGGAGCGCGGGGTCGCCCGCAGGGACACGACGACCTCGTCCAGCTCGGCCAGGCAGGCCGCGGGGAGTGGGATCAGCCAGCCGTCGGGCGAGATCGTGTCACGCGTCCATGCCTTCTTCGGCTCGACATCCCCGGGCGGGAGCTGTACGACAACCTGGTCCACGCGCATGGCCGACACCTCCTCAATTGGGCCGGAAGTATAGCACGCGGTGGCAGAGCGAGGTGCAGCCGCAGGCGAGCCGAGCGAATACAAAAGAGAAGCTACGGTGGCATGTTAGACTTCGTACCCCAAGGAGACCGTGTAATGACAAGCTTCTCGGGAGTATGGCTGCCCATCGTCACCCCGTTCGCCGATGGCGAGATCGACTATGCCGGCTATGAGCGCCTGGTGGACCACTACGTGCGGGCCGGCGTCACCGGCCTCATCCCCCTCGGCACGACCGGCGAGAGCCCGACGATCGACGAGGCGGAGGCCGAGGCCCTGGTCGAGCGCACCGTGGCGATCGTGAAGGGGCGCGTGCCGATCGTGGTCGGCGTCGGCGGCAACGACACGCGCAAGGTCGTCAAGGCGGTGAAGCGGCTCCAGCACCACGACGTGCAGGGCATCCTCTCGGTGTGCCCGTACTACAACCGGCCGAGCCAGGACGGCATGCGTGAGCACTTCGCGCGGGTGGCCGAGGCCACCGACCGGCCGATCCTCATCTACAACATCCCGTACCGGACCGGCGTCAACCTGGCCAACGAGACCCTGCTGGCGCTCGCCCGCATCCCCAACATCGCGGGGGTGAAGGACTCGTCCGGTAATATCGCCCAGTCGCTCGAGCTATTGCGTCAGCGGCCCGAGGGCTTCGCGGTCCTGACCGGCGAGGACGCGTATTTCTACACCATGCTCGCCCACGGGGGCGACGGCGGCATCCTCGCCTCGGCGCACCTCGAGACCGCGCTCTTCCTCGCGGTGTACGAGCGGATGGTCGCGAACGACCACCAGGGCGCGCGGAAGGCGTGGTCGCGGCTCGAGCCGCTGGTGCCGCTGCTCTTCAAGGAGCCGAACCCGGTCCCGATCAAGCACTGCCTCTGGCGGCAGGGCTTGATCCGGTCATCCGAGTGCCGCCTCCCGCTGACACGGGTGTCCGACGCGCTCGGGCGGGAGCTGGACCGCCTAGTACCAGCGGGGGTCGCCGGGTAGAACCGGGAGGGGCTTGCCGTCCACCTGCAGCACGCGCGGGCGGATGGTGGACACCGCGCGGCCCCGCAGCGCCTCCAGGATGTCGGTCACCCGCGTGCCACCACTCTGCAGCAGCTCCAGGTTCTTGATGGTGGGCAGGCGCAGCGTGATCTCCTTCCGCCCGAGCGCCTCGAAGGCTTCGCCCGCCGTGAGCCAGCGCAGGGCCACGATCTCGTGACCGTCCACCTCGGGCTCCTGCTCGGGCGGCGACGCGGCGGCGAAGAAGCGCGTGTCGAAGCGAAGCGGCTGCTCCTCGGGCGTGATCCAGTGCGCGAAGTACGTGAGGCGGTCGGTGGCGAGCGTCAGCCCCTCGGCCCGCAGCATGGTGAAGAACGCGGGATTCGCCGACTGGCAGGCCTGACGATGCGCCGCGAAGCGCTCGCGGTTCTCCGCGGTGAAGAGCACGAAGCCGCCTCCGCGGTCGTAGGCGAGCAGCACCCCCACTTCCTCGAAAGCCTCGCGGATCGCGCCCACCCAGTAGCCCAGGGCCTGGCGCGGCGTCAGGTCACCGCCCAGCCGCGCGCTCGCCTCGTCGGCGGTGAGCCCGCGGCAGAAGCGCTCGACGTCGTCGGGGATGTCGTCGGCCTCGACCTTCCCGCCCGCGAAGACGTAGTCACCGGCCGCGAACTTGCTCTTGCCGTGGCGCTGGATCAGCAGGACCTCGGCCGGTCCCCCGGGCCGGTCGCGCAGCAGCACCAGGGTCGCGGCGGGCGATGAGATCGCGGGTGGGCTCATGGGTGTCGATCGTGAGATCGTTTGCATTCTGACACGGGCCGAGGCGGCGAAAAAAGCCCTTGTGGAGCCTCGGAGGGGATGGGAGACTCGGCGCGTGCAGAGCGCGGACGTCGTGCCCAGCCAGTCGCCGGCGGAGCACCGTCGATACGCGCGGGTGGGGGCCTCCTGGCCGGTGACCGTCCGGACCGGCGACCGGCTCCTGCATCTTCACGCCGCGAACTTCAGCGCGCTCGGCGTCAAGCTCGAGCTCGACGAGCGGCGGCAGCGCGACCCCCTGGAAGTCGGACGCGCGGCCCACCTCCGCCTGGAGCCACCCGGCTCGCGGCCCGTCGAGGTCGAGGCGATCGTCTGGCGCGCCGATCACGACGGCCCCGCGTTCTTCTTCATTGAAACCGTGTCGCACGCCGAGTAGCCGCACCTTCCCCTCCAACGAGGAGACCACCGATGGGCGCAGAAGCCAGGATCAAGGAGCTCGGCATCACGCTTCCCTCCCCCGCCAAGCCGATGGGCAACTACGTCCCCGGCGTCCGCGTCGGCAACCTGCTCTTCCTGTCGGGCCACGGGCCGATTCGCGTCGGAGACCAGCCGCTCACCCGCGGCAAGGTCGGCCGGGACATGTCCACCGAGGACGCCTACAAGGTGGCCCGCGAGGTCGGCATCAACCTGCTGGGCTCCGCCCGCACGGTGCTGGGCAGCCTCGACAAGGTCAAGCGCGTGGTGAAGGTGCTGGGCATGGTCAACGCGGTCGAGAGCTTCGGCGAGCAGCCCAAGGTCATCAATGGCTTCTCCGACCTCATGGTGGAGGTGTTCGGCGAGAACGGCCGCCATGCCCGGTCCGCGGTCGGGATGGGCTCGCTGCCCGCGGGCATCCCGGTGGAGATCGAGATGATCCTGGAGCTCAACGCCCCCGCGGCAGGCACGCCGGCCCGCAAGAAGCCCGCCCGCGCGGCGCGCCCGGCGAAGAAGCCCGCGAAGCGCCGCCGCTAGGGTCGTTGGTCGGAGGGGGCCGTCGAGGCCCCCTCCGACTAAGCAAAGAGCGGCGGCAGCACCCGCAGCGCCTCCGCGATCCGCGGGCCGTACCAGGACAGCAGCTTGCCGTCCACCAGGTGGATCCGTCCGTCCCGCACCGCGGGTAGGTTCGGGTAGGGCGCGAAGTCAGCCTGGTGCACGTGGCGGAAGCGGTAGGGCTCGTCCGGGAGCAGGATCACCTCGACGTCCGCCGCCGCGACTTGCTCGAGGGTGATCTCCGGATAGCGCTTCGCTTCCGCCCCGAAGACGTTCGTCCCGCCCGAGACCGCCAGCATGTCGTGGATGTAGGTGTCGCGGTTGATCGTCATGTAGGGCTTGCGCCAGATCGGGCAGAACACGCGACGCGGCCGGCGACCGAGGGCCGCCGCGCGCACCTCGTCGTAGCGCGCCCGCAGCGCCGCTTCCATCTCGCCCGCCCGCGGCCCCGCCTCGAGCAGCTCGCCCAGCTCGCCCACCAGCCGGATCCCGTCGGCGACGGTCCGGGGATACGTCACGTGGACCGGGATCCCCCAGCCGCGGAGCGTCTCGACGTGCTCGCGGACGTTTTCCTCGACGTTGGCGATCACGAGATCGGCGCCGAGGTCGCGGATCAGCTCGAGCTTGGGGTTCTTCTCGCCGCCCACCCGCGTCTTCGTCGCGACGCCGTCGGGGGGCTCGGTGCAGTAGATGGTGCAGCCCACCACGCGATCCCCCGCCCCGATGGCAAAGAGGATCTCGGTGATGCTGGGAATGAGGGAGACGATGCGCCGGGCGGGCACCGGCGCGGCTTACTGCTTGGCGGCCTGCTCGGACAGGCGCTCCACGAGCCCGATCAGCGCCTTCATGTGCTCGCGCAGCACGCTCTCGACCGCCCGCGCGGCCTCACCCTGCCCGGCCTCGACGGCGTCCTCGAAGGTCGTGACCGCGACTCCGAACTCTCGCAGCAGGCGGCGCGTGCTGTCTTGCGACATGCAGGTAGGATATCATGCGCGGAGCCACGCCATGGTCGGCGCCGTCGATCTCCTCTACCGCGCGCTCTATCGCCACGTGCTGGCGCGAATGCCCGAGCGCGCCGCGGTCGCGATGGGCCAGTGGGGGCTGCGACACCTCCCGCTCGATCGCCTCGCCCTCTTCCGCAATCCGGATCCGCGCCTGGCCGTCACGCTGGGCGGCGTGCGCCTCCCGAATCCGCTGATCCTCTCGTCCATGTACTACGACACCGCGATCCTGCGCCGCGCCATGGGCCTCGGGTGGGGCGCGGTGACCGCGAAGAGCATCACGCCCGGGCCGCGGCCCGGTCATCCCGAGCCCAATCTCGTCCGCATCCGGACCGCGGAGGGCCCCGGCCTCGTCAACTGCAACGGCTTCAAGAACCCGGGCCTCGAGGCCTACCGCGCAGCCCTGGCCGGGCTGCCGCATCGCGTGCCCCTGATCGTGGCCGCGGCGGGCGAGTCCGCCGAGGACTACGTGCGGGTCGTGGAAGGACTCCAGGAGTTCGGCGATCTGGTGGAGCTGAACATCTCCTCGCCCAATACGAAGCTGGTCTATGGCTGGTACACGCGGCCGGGTGAGCTGAAGGAGGTCTTCCGCGCCGTCCGGGCCGCCACCCGCAAGCCGCTCATCGTCAAGATCTCGCCGGACTTCCGGGAGACCAACGAGGAGATCACGATTCCCGCGGCCCTGGACGCCGGGATCACCATCGTCAACTACGGCAATACCCGCCGGGTCGAGGAGCCCCGCCTCTCCCAGCGCTCGGGCGGGCTCTCCGGCCCCGCGCTGTTCGCCACGACCCTCGAGAACGTCCGCCGGGTCCGCGAGCGCTTCGGCGAGCGGGTCGAGCTCATCGCCACCGGGGGCATCGACAGCCCCGAGACCGCCCGCCAGGCACTCGCGGCGGGCGCGACGGCGTGCGGGATCTTCACCGGATTCATCACCCGCGGCCCGCTGCTGCCGCGCCGCATCCTCGATGCGCTGCAAGCCGAGAAAAAATAACCCACAGGTTATCCACTTATCCACAGCGATCCACAATCGCAGAAAACGCACGCTCCGACGCGCTTCCGGGGGCGGGGCACGAAAAAGTGACGCTCTGATCGTCCACCACCACGAGGCCCTTCATCGCGCGCAGCATTCACGCAGGTGCCAGGCGCGTCGTGCGCCGAAACGCGCACGGGTCGCGGCGAAACGAAGCCTTGACACGGTTGACCCCGGTTCATAAGGTTGTCGGGCGCTCACGCTTCTCGCGCGTTTGTTGTGCAGCACAGTGCACATTTTCATGAGGAGATGATCAAGCATGGAGGCCAGCCGGAAGCCACTGGCGAAGGTCGAGGGCAGGAAGCGGATGCGGCTCAGCGGGCTCACGGTGGCGTGGCGGGGCACGCCGAGTCTCGACGACTGGGTGGCCTATATCGTGACCGGAACCAAGTCCAAGAAGCTGATCCTGGCGGATCACTCCTCCGAGCGGAAGGTGAAGGGCCTGCTCGCCCGCATCCAGTCCATGTCCAAGAAGGAGGTCGAGAAGCTAGCCAAGGGCTAGCGGCCTCGAGGTGGCCACGGTCGTGGGGTCCTCGGCCCAGATCGCCGGGTCTCCGTCCACGAACAGCTCGATGGTGTTGCCGTCGGGGTCCTCCAGGTAGATGGACTGACTGACGAGGTGGTCCCGGACGCCCCGGATCTTCACCCCGTGGGCTTCCAGGACCCCCTGGGCCTCCCGCAGCGCGTCCAGCGAGTCGCCGATCTTGAGCGCGACGTGCGCCAGCCCCACGCCGTGGTCGGGCGGGCTCGGGGCGTCCGCGCCCACCGCCAGCACGGCCAGGTCGTGGTGATTGCGCCCGGCCGAGAAAAAGACCATCCGGCCCGGAAAGCGCGCCACCTCCTTGAGCCCGAGCACCCCGGTGTAGAACCGGGCCGAGTGGTCGAGGTCCCGGACCTTCAGTACGACATGCCCCACGCCCTGGATCTTCATGAGCCGCCCCCTTTCGAAAGCGCCCCGCGCTGGGCGAGGCTGACGAACCGCTCCCTACCGATGATGACATGGTCGTGGATGCGCATGTCGAGCAGATCGGCGCACTCCACGAGTTGCCGCGTCAGCCGCAGATCCTCCCGGCTGGGCGTCGGATCGCCGCTCGGATGGTTGTGCAGCAGGATGATCGACGCGGCGGACTCCAGAATGGCCGGCTTGAAGACCTCGCGCGGGTGAACCAGGCTGGCGGACAGCGTGCCCTCCGAGATCACCACGTCGCGGAGCAGGCCGTTCTGGGCGTCGAGCAGGGCCACGCGGAACACCTCCTTCTTGAGATCCTCCATCAGCGGCCCGTAGCGCGCGAACACCTGCTCCGGGCTGCCCAGCACCACCCGCCCCGCCCCGTTGCGCGAGCGCAGCCGTCGCGTGATCTCGAAGGCGGCGACGAGGCGGACCGCTTTCACCGGCCCGACCCCGTGGATGGCCCCCAGCTCGGCGACGCCACGCCCGGCCAGACCCGAGAGCGACCCGTAGCGGGTCAGCAGGTCGCGCGCCATGTCCATCACGCTGCGCCCCGCGAGCCCGCTGCCGAGCTGGATGGCCAGCAGCTCCGCGTCGGCCAGCGACTCGGCCCCCTTATGATACAGCCGCTCGCGAGGGCGGTCCTCCGCGGGCCACTGCCCGATCCCGTTGCCCGAGGCGCCCATGTGATTCGCGTACCACGCGGGCGCGGAAGGGGTCAATGCGCCGGATCGGGCACGGTGACCCGGTATCGGAATGTCGACGGTGAGCATGGTTTGCTAGACTTCGGGCAGCCGTGAGACTCACTTCCTCGACCGTGCTGGAGCGCCGGGCGTTCCTCGGCGTGATCGCGGGCGGCCTCCTCGCCGCACCGCGCGCCGCCCAGGCGCAGCCGGCG
>JBGOVO010000353.1:0-4308 GCA_041478145.1 Methylomirabilia bacterium | reverse complement strand
TCATCATCGGGGGCCTCGGCTCGGTGCTGGGGTCGATCTTGGGCGCCTTCTTCGTCACCCTGCTCCCCATCGTGATCCGCTACGCGATGGAGGCCTTCGGCGGGGTCTTCTTCGCTCCCCAGACCGTGCTGAACCTCATCCCCAACCTCCGCCTCATGCTGTTCGGCGCCTTGATCATCTTCTTCCTGATCGTGGAGCCGGACGGGCTGAACCGGCTGTGGCGGAACATCCGGAACTACTTCCGCATCTGGCCTTTCGCGTACTGAGGTACGCGAAGAAAGGAGACCGCTCATGAGACATCATTTGGCCATCGTGACGGCACTCATGCTGATCGGCGGGACCCTGCTCGGGGCGGGCCCGTCGCTCGCCCAGTCCAAGGGCGAGGTCGTCATCGGCGTGCAGTGCGACCGGACGGGGGCGACCCAGATCGTGGGGACCGTCCTGTGCCCGGGCTTCCACGACTACATTGCACTGGTGAACTCCAAGGGTGGCGTCGAGGGCCGCATGATCAAGGCCCTCGAGGTCGATCACGAGTACAAGGTGCCGCCCGGGATGGAGGCCTACGAGCGCTTCAAGAAAGAGGGCGCGGTCTCGATCTCGGTCTACGGCACTCCCCACATCTACGCCCTGGCCGCGAAGCTGACCGAGGACAAGATCCCGGGCACGTCGCCGGGCTTCGGGAGCGCGGCGGCCGCCGACGGCGTGCGGTATCCGTACATCTTCCCGATCGCCGCCACCTACTGGTCGCAGGGAACGGCGGCGGTGGACTTCGTGAAGAAGCAGTTCGGAGGCAGCCTCAAGGGCAAGAAGATCGCGTACATCTTCTACGACAACCCGGCCGGGCGCGAGCCGATCGAGGTGCTCCAGGATCTGGCGGCCAAGGAAGGTTTCCAGATGAAGGAGTTCGCGGTGCCGCCACCAGGCGTGGAGATGGGCGCGCAGGTGCTCGACATCGCCCAGCGCTTCCGCGCGGACTTCGTCATCGCGCACCTCTTCGGCGGCGCGCCCGCGGTGTCGATCAAGGAGCTGAAGCGGGTGGGCTATCCCCTGAAGAAGGTCGTGTCCTTCGTGTGGGGCTCGGCCGAGGCCAATATCGAGGCGGCCGGCGGCTTCGCGGTCGCCGAGGGCTACTACACGATGCAGTTCGCCGGGGTGGGCACCGACTATCCGGTGCTGAACGAGATCCGGGCGATGTACAAGAAGGAAGGCAAGTCCGAGCCCAAGGAGATGGCGTCCACCGTGTTCTACAACCGGGGCGTCCTCATCGCCGCGCTGCACGTCGAGGCCATCCGCAACGCGCTCAAGGCGAAGCCGGACGGGAAGATCACCGGGGCCGACGTGAAGGCGGGCTTCGAGAAGATCTCCAACTTCACCCTCGGCGGCCTCGTGCCGCCGCTGAAGATCACGCCGACCGACCACGAAGGCGGCGGGCTCGTGCAGATCTGGCAGGTGAAGGGCGGCAAGTTCGAGAAGGTCACGGACTGGTACGCGGCCTACCCAGACGTGGTGGCCAAGCACATCAAGGCCGCCGCCTCGAAGTAGACGGAAAAGAGGCACCGGAGGGGGCGTCTCGCCCCCTCCGGTGACACATCGCCATGCTGAGCCTCAACAACATCGAGGTGATCTACGACGGCGTCATCCTCGTGCTCAAGGGGGTGTCGCTGGAGGTGCGCGAGGGGGGCATCACCACGCTTCTCGGCGCCAACGGAGCGGGCAAGACCACCACGCTCAAGTCCATCTCGGGGCTGCTCCGGACGGAGCGGGGGGAGGTCACCAAGGGCTCCATCGAGCTCGGAGGCCAGCGGATCGACCGGCTGCGGCCCTTCGAGGTGGTCCAGCGCGGGGTCGTGCAGGTGTTCGAGGGGCGCCGGGTCTTCGAGCACCTGACCACCGAGGAGAACCTCGTCGCGGGGGCCCACATCCAGCCCGACCGGCAGCGGGTGGCGGGCAGCATCGAGCGCGTCTACCAGTACTTCCCGCGGCTGCGGGAGCGGCGCTCGGTCCAGGCCGGCTATCTCTCGGGCGGCGAGCAGCAGATGCTCGTGATCGGCCGGGCGCTCATGTCCGATCCCAAGGTCATCCTGCTCGACGAGCCCTCGCTCGGGCTGGCCCCGATGCTCGTCGAGGAGATCTTCGAGATCATCCAGCGGCTGAACCGGGAGCAGCAGCTCACCGTGCTGCTGGTGGAGCAGAACGCGACCCTCGCGCTCGCCATCGCGGAGCACGGCTACGTGATGGAGAACGGGCGGATCGTGCTGGAGGGCGCTGCTGCGTCGCTGCGCGAGAACGCCGACATCAAGGAGTTCTATCTCGGCCTCACCGAGGTGGGGGCCCGCAAGTCCTACCGCGACGTGAAGCACTACAAGCGGAGAAAGCGGTGGCTCAGTTGAGGGTCCACGCCTTCACGGTCTACGACCAGATCGTCCGCGGCGCCGCCGTCCACGGGGAGGCGCCCGCGGTCATCCAGGGCGAGCGCACCCTCTCGTTCCGCGAGCTGCGGCGCCGGGTGGACGAGCTGGCCGCGGGACTCGTCGGGCTCGGGCTCGCGCCGGCTGACCGCGTCGGCGTGCTCGCCCAGAACGACGCGGCCTACCTCGAGCTGTACGGCGCCTGCGCGCGGCAGGGCATCATCGCCTACCCCATCAACTGGCGGCTCACCGGGCCCGAAGTCGAGCGGGTGGTGGGCCGCGCCCAGCCGAGGATGCTGGTGGTCGACGCCACCACGCTGCCCCTGGTCGGGGACTGGCTCGGGTCCACGTCGGTGACGCACCGGTACCAGCTCGGGGGCGCAGCCGGGGCCGGGTTTTCGCCCCTCGCGACGCTGTACCGGCCGGGATCCGCGCCGCCCGCCGCGGAGGTCTCGCCCGACGATCCGTTCGCGGTCATCTCCACCGCGGCGGTGGACGTCGTGCCGCGTGGCGCGGTGCTCACCCACGCGAACGTGATCACCGCGAACCTGACCGTGATCGCCGCGCTCGGCCTGACCGCGGAGGATCGCTATCTCGCCGCCCTGCCGTTGTTCCACGTGACCGCGCTCGGCATGACCCTGGCCCACCTGCACGCGGGCGGGGCCTGCGTCATCGTGTCGCGGTTCGATGCGGAGGACGCGGTGCGGCTGATCGATCGCCACCGCGTCACCCACGTCTCGGACTTTCCCCCGGTGCTCGCGAGCCTGCTGGACGCGGCGGAAAAGCTGGGCAGCCCGCTGGCGAGCCTCACCCGTGTCTCCGGCCTCGACGCGCCCCAGACCATCCAGCGCCTGCACGAGAAGACCCGCGCCCAGTTCTGGACCGGCTTCGGCCAGTCGGAGACGAGCGGGTTCGTGACGATCCAGCGCGTGGCGGAGCGCCCCGGCGCCTCCGGCCGGCCGGTGCCCTGCGCCCAGGTGAGCCTCGTGGACGACTACGACCGCGAGGTGCCGGTGGGCACACCGGGGGAGATCGTCGTGCGCGGCCCGCTGGTCTTCCAGGGCTACTTCGGCCAGCCCGACGTGACTGCCTACACGTTCCGCAACGGCGGGCATCATACGGGTGACGTGGGGCGCTTCGACGCCGACGGCTACCTGCACTACGTGAAGCGCAAGCCGGAGAAGGAGCTGATCAAGCCGGGTGGCGAGAACGTGTACCCGGCAGAGGTGGAGACGGTCATCATGCAGATGCCGGAGGTCCGGGGCGTCTGCGTGTACGGCATCCCGGACGTCAAGTGGGGGGAGGCAATCAAGGCGGTCGTGGAAGTGGCGACTCCCGGCCGGCACACCGCCCAGCAGGTGAGCGATTTCGTCGGCGCGAAGATCGCCCGCTTCAAGCGGCCGCACGTGGTGGTGTTCACGGACGGCCTGCCGCGCGGGGCCGACGGGGCGGTCGACCGGGACGCGGTCAAGGCCAAGTGGGGCGATGGAGGGGGTGGAGCCTGAGCGGATGAAGATCTTCGAACGGCGGCGAGGAGAGACGTGAAGATCTTCGAGGAGCATCACGAGATGTTCCGGCAGGCGGTGCGGGCCTTCGTCCAGAAGGAGGTCGAGCCGCACGTCGAGGAGTGGGAGCAGGCCGGCCAGATCCCCAAGTCCATCTGGCCCCGGATGGGCGAGCTGGGCTTCCTCGGTGTCGAGTACGACGAGAAGTACGGGGGCGCCGGCGCCGACGTCCTCACCACCGCGGTGCTCTGCGAGGAGATGGCCCGGGCCCGCTGCGCGTCCCTCGCCATGGCGGTGGGCGTGCACACCGACATGGCCTCGCCCCATCTCTACTGGACGGGCAGCGAGGCGCTCAAGGAGAAGTACCTGCCCGCGATCTGCCGCGGGGAGGCCCT
>JBGOVO010000441.1:0-2950 GCA_041478145.1 Methylomirabilia bacterium | reverse complement strand
TGCAGGATGGACTTGAGCGGCTTGCCGAGCCCGGTGGCGTCGGGCCCCGCGTACGGGATCTGGTAGTACTCGCCCTTGTGCTCGACCGGCCGCTCGCGACGCCAGACCATTCTGACGATGTCGACGTATTCCCGCGTCTTGGCCAGCGGCTTGCCGAAGGCGACCCCGTGCCAGCCCTCCACGACCTGCGGCCCCGACACGCCCAGACCGAGCAGGAAGCGACCGCCCGAGAGCTGATCGATCGTCAGCGCGGTGGTGGCGGTGAGCGTCGGCGTGCGGGCCGGGATCTGCATGATCGCGGTACCGAGCTTGATGCGGGTGGTCTGGGCCCCGATCCAGCAGAGCGGCGAGACCGCGTCCGAGCCGTAGGCCTCCGCCGACCACACCGAGTGAAAGCCCAGGCGATCGGCCTGCTGCACGAGCGACAGATCGACGCCGAGCTGGGAGCGCGAGTAGCCGATGTTGAGTCCGAGCCGCATGGTCCCCTCCGATCAGAGCCGTTCGAGCGCCGCGATGGCCAGCCGGCGGGTGCGCCCGGGACCCGCCCACCGATACTGCGGGAGCCGGATCCGTCCCCGTCGGACCGGCACGCCTTCCTGTTCGAGCAGGAGCCGCTGCGTCAGCATGCTTCCGACATTCCCCCGGAGGCTGATCCCGCCCTGGGCGTTGACCACCCGGTGCCACGGCAGGTGCGCGGGCACGTGCTTCATGGCCTGCCCCACCGCGCGGGCCGCCCGCGGGTAGCCGAGCAGCGCCGCGATCTGGCCGTACGTCGCCACCTGCCCCTTCGGGATCCGGCCGACCAGCCGGTACACCGCCGCGTGAAACGTCTTCATCTCCGCCCCAGGCCGAACTGCAGCTCGTACAGGCGCGAGTAGAGACCGCCGAGCGCGAGCAGGTCGGCGTGTCCGCCCGCCTCGCGGATCTGTCCCCGATGCAGCACGAGGATGCGGTCGGCCCGCTGGATCGTGGACAGCCGATGCGCGATGACCACGCTCGTCCGTCCTTCCAGGAGCCGCGCGAGACCGGCCCGCACCAGGGCCTCCGACTCGGGGTCGACGCTGGAGGTCGCCTCGTCCAGCGCGAGAACGCGAGGATTATAGATGATGGCACGGGCGATGGCCAGGAGCTGGCGCTGCCCCTGCGACAGGTTGACGCCGCGCTCGCGCAGATCCTCCCCGAGCCCGCGCGGCAGCGCGGTCACGAAGCGCTCCGCGTTGGCGGCGGTCAGCGCGCGCTCGACGGCGGCTCGATCCACGCCGCCGTCGCCGGCCAGCCGGAGATTGTCCTCCACCGTGCCCGCGAACAGGAAGGGCTCCTGCGGGATGAGCCCCACGTGGCGGCGCAGCGTCGGCAGCGCCCACTCCCGCACGTCCACCCCGTCGATCAGCACCTGGCCGCGCGCGACGTCGTAGGCGCGGATCATGAGGCGGGCGATGGTGGTCTTGCCCTCGCCGGTCGGGCCCACCAGGGCCACCTGCTCCCCGGGGGCGAGGGTGAACGAGCAGTCGCGCAGCACCCACTGCTCCCCTTCGTACGCGAACCAGACGTTGCGGAATTCCACCGCCGGGGTTCCCGGCCCCGGCACCGGTCGCGTCGCCGCCGGGGCCCCGGGAGAGGTGATCGACGGGGGGCTGTCGAGCAGGCCGAAGACCCGCTCCGCGGAGACCGTGGCCGCCTGCATCACCGCGTACTTGGCGCCGAGGTCCCGGATGGGGAGAAAGAAGCGCCCCGTGTATTCGAGAAACGCCACGAGGCCACCGAAGGTCAGGGCTCCGGTCACCACCTGGCCCCCGCCGTACCAGAGGAGCAGGGCGACCGCGGCCGAGCCGAGGGCCTCCACGGTGGCGTAGAGGGAGGCGTCGTAGAAGGTGGAGCGGAACTGCCCGCGCCGCAGCGCCCCGGAGAGCCCCGCGAACATCTGCCGCTCGCGAGCCTCGCGCGCGAAGAGCTGGATCACGCTCATGCCCTGGAGCGACTCCTGCAGGAACGCGTTCATCCGGGCCAGGCGCGTGCGCACGACGCGATAGCTGTCGCGCGCCCGGAGCCGGAAGTAGCCGGCGGCCAGCACGAGCAACGGCACCAGCGCGAACGTGACGAGGGCCAGCTTCCAGTTCATCCCGAGCATGATCACCACCACCCCGGTGAGCGTGACCACGTCGCCCAGGAGCGCGACGAGGCCGCTCGTGAACAGCTCCTGGATGGCCTCGCCGTCGTTCAGCATCCGCGTCATCAGGCGTCCGACCGGACTGCGGTCGAAGAAGGCCGCGTCCTGCCGCTGGAGATGGCTGAACAGGGCCGCGCGCAGGTCGCGGATGACCCGCTGCCCGGTGAGCTGGGTGAGATAGGCCTGCGCGGCCCGCAGCGCGTAGAGCCCGATCAGCAGCAGGAGGAAGAGCCCGGCCACTCTGCCGAGCCCGGCCCAGTCCCGGCGGAGGATGTGCTCGTCGATCGCGATCTTGACGAGGTAGGGCTGGGCCAGCTCGAGCAGCGCGAGGGCCGGGAACAGCGCGCAGGTGCCGAGCACGAGCCCGGCGTGCGGCCGCGTGAAGGCCCAGAGGCGCCGCATGAGGCGCGCATCGTACGCCTTGCCGAGGATCTCGTCGTCCGGCTCGACGTCACGCATGGCGGTCACGCGGGCGCCTAGGCATTCGCGATCTCGTCCTCGAGCTGCTGGACGCGCCAGAGGCGGGCGTAGAGCCCGCCCGCGGCCAGCAGCTCGGCGTGGCGCCCCTGCTCCACGACGCGCCCCTCGTCGAGGACCACGATCGAGTCGGCCTCGGCGGCCGCCTTCAACCGATGGGTCATCTGGAGCGTCGTGCGGCCGGTCGCGGCGGAGCGGAGCGAGCGCGTGATCTCCCACTCCTTGGCCGCGTCCACCGAGGCGAGCACGTCGTCGAGCACCAGGATCGGCGGCGCGCCGGCGAGCGCCCGCGCGAGCGCCACGCGC
>JBGOVO010000428.1:0-3101 GCA_041478145.1 Methylomirabilia bacterium | reverse complement strand
TCGTCCACCATGCGCGGGTCGTAGAGGCCGTGGCGCATGTAGTAGATCTGCAGCCAGCACTCGCCCGCCTGGTCGCACACCGGGCAGTCCAGCGGGTGGTTGACGAGGTGGAACTCCATGATGGACTTGCGCGTCTCGAGCACGCGCTCGGTCTGCGTGTGCACCACCATCCCCTCCGCGGCCTGGGTGTTGCAGCCGATCTGGGGCCGCGGGATCTTGTCGATGTCCACCATGCAGAGCCGGCACTGGCCCGCGATGCTGAGACCGGGGTGATAGCAGTAGTGCGGCACGTCGACGCCGGCCTGCCGGGCGGCCTCGATGAGGTTGGTGCCCGGGGCGACCTCGATTTCCTTGCCGTCGATCGTGAGCTTAGGCATCGTGCGCGATCAGGGCCTCGAACTCGCCGCGGAACTTCTCGATATAGCTGACGTAGGGACCCACCGCTCCGTCGTAGAACGCGCAGATGGTGGTGCCCGCCCCGCGTTTGGCCACGTCCAGGATGGTGTCGAGGTCCTCCTTGCGTCCTTTCCCCTCCACGATCCGGTGACTCATCTTGTAGATCCAGCCGGTGGACTCGCGGCACGGCGTGCACTGCCCGCACGACTCGTGGGCATAGAAGCGCGCCACCACCATCAGCGCTTCCGGGATGGAGACGGTCTCGTCCATGACGATGACGCCCGCGGAGCCGATCATGGTGCCGGCCGCCTTGAGCCCGTCGGCGTCCATGGTGACGTCGATCTCCTCCGCGGTCAGGATCGGGGCCGAGGAGCCGCCCGGCACCACCGCCTTCAGCCGTCGCCCGCCGCGGATGCCGCCGCAGTGCTCGTAGATCAGCGAGCGGAGCGTCACCGAGACCGGCGCCTCCACGACCCCCGGCTTCACCACGTGCCCGGAGACCGAGTAGAGCCGCGTCCCGCCCTGGGTCTTGGTGCCGAGCCCGGCGAACCACTCGGCGCCCCGGTTGATGATGTGGGGCACCGCCGCGATGGTCTCCACGTTGTTCACGATGGTGGGGTGCCCGAAGGCGCCCTTCACCGCGGGGAACGGCGGCTTGATCTTGGGCCAGCCCTTCTTGCCCTCGAGCGAGGACAGGAGCCCGGTCTCCTCCCCGCAGATGTAGGCGCCGGCCCCCCGGTGGATGACGATGTCGAAGTCGAAGCCCGAGCCCTGGATGTTCTTGCCGAGCAGGCCCGCCTCGTAGGCTTCCTTGACCGCCCCGCTGAAGACGCGCCACGGCTGCACGTACTCACCCCGGATGTAGACGAAGCCCAGGTGGGAGTCGATGGCCCGCGACGCGATGATCATGCCCTCGATCAACGCGTGGGGATCGCGCTCGAGGAGATAGCGGTCCTTGAAGGTACCCGGCTCGCCCTCGTCCGCGTTGATCACGAGGTACTTGGGTGCCGTCGAGCCCTTGGGAATGAAGCTCCACTTCACCCCGGTGGGGAAGGCGGCGCCGCCGAGCCCGCGGAGGTTGGACTTCTTGACCTCCTCGGTGATCGCGGCCGGCTCCATGGCGAGCGCCTTGGCGAGCGCGGTGTAGCCGCCCGTCTCGCGGTAGACCGCGAGGGTGTGGGAGTTCGCCCGCTCGAAGTTGCGCGTGAAGATCTTCTCCGCCATCAGCGAAGCCCCTCCCACTAACGGAGTCCCTCCCATTAGCGGAGTCCCTCGAGGATCCGGTCCACCTTCTCCGGGGTGAGCAACCCCTCGTAGCGATCGTCCACCTGCATCATCGGCGCCTGCTCGCAGGCGCAGAGGCACTCCACCGTGAGCAGGGTGACGCGGCCGTCGGTGGTGGTCTCCCCGACCTCGATGCCCAGGCGCTGGGTGAGATGCTCGACGATGGACTTGGCCCCCAGCAGGTGGCAGGAGAGGTTGTGGCACACCGAGACCACGTGGCGGCCCTTCGGCTGCTGGAAGTAGAGCGTGTAGAAGGTGACGACCTCATGGACGTGGGCGGGTGACAGCTCGAAGAGCCCGGCCACGTACTCCTCGACTTCGAGCGATACGTAGCCGAAGACGTCCTGCGCCATGCTCAGCACGGGCAGCAGCGCGCCCTGCTTGTCCGGGTACAGGCCCTGGAGGCGGCGGACTTCGTTTAGCTGCTCCGCGGTGAATTCGGGGTGCCTGGCGTCAGGCATGGGCTAGCGGTCCAGCTCGCCGCCGATCATGTTGACGGAGCCGAAGGTGGGGATGATGTCGGCCACCATCTCGCCCTCGATCATCTTGGGCAGCGCGGCCACCGGCGGCAGGCACGGCGGGCGGCAGTGCACGCGGTAGGGCCGGTCGCTGCCGTCCGAGACCACGTAGAAGCCCAGCTCGCCGTTGGCGCCCTCCGCCGCGAAGTAGGCCTCGCCCGCGGGCGGCCGGATGCCGTAGCCCTCCATGACGAGCATGAAGTGGTTCATCAGCCCCTCGATGGAGCCATACGCGTCCGCCTTGGCGGGCAGGACCACGCGCTTGTCGGACGTGTTGACGCGGCCGTGGGCGCCGCGATCCTGGCCCTGCAGGTTCGGCGAGAGCGTGATCGGCACGAGCAGCAGCCCCTCGGTCTTGCCCTGCTTGCCCAGGTCCACGTAGGACGCGGGATCGATGGCCTTGCCCTCCCAGTCCACCTGGATGGCGCCCCCGGGCAGCCCGTCGAGCGCCTGCTCCGCGATGCGCATGGACTGCTCCATCTCGGCCATGCGGACCAGGTAGCGATCGAAGTTGTCGCCATTCTTGCCGAGCGCGATGTCGAACGGGATCTGGTCATAGGCCCAGTAGGGCTGGGTCTTGCGCAGGTCGAAGGGCACGCCCGCCGCGCGCAGCAGGGGTCCGGTGATGCCCCAGGCGATGGTCTCCTCCTTCGAGAGCGCGCCCACCCCCACCATCCGGTCCATGAAGATGCGGTTGCCGGTGATGAGGGTGTGCACTTCCTCCAGCACCTGGCGCGTCTCCGCGAACGCCCTCTTGACCTTGAGGTCGAAGCCCGCGGGCAGATCGGCCTTCACGCCGCCCACGCGCCCGTAGGAGATCGTCAGCCGCGCGCCGGTGACGTCCTCCACCAGCTCCCACAGGAACTCGCGGGCCTTGATCATGTAGAGGAAGACGGTGAAGGC
>JBGOVO010000299.1:0-5078 GCA_041478145.1 Methylomirabilia bacterium | reverse complement strand
CGGCATGGACCGTGAAGTAGTCGACGCCCTGCTCGGCCTGCTCGATGAGCGTGTCCCGGTAAATCTCCCAGGTGAGGTCTTCCGCCTTGCCGTGCACCTTCTCGAGCGCCTGGTAGATCGGCACCGTGCCGACCGGCACCGGCGAGTTGCGCACGATCCACTCCCGCGTCTCGTGGATGTTCTTGCCGGTGGAGAGATCCATGATGGTGTCGGCGCCCCAGCGGGTGGCCCACGTCATCTTCTCCACCTCTTCCTCGATCGAGGAGGAGACCGCGGAGTTGCCGATATTGGCGTTGATCTTCACCAGGAAGCGCCGGCCGATGATCATCGGCTCCGTCTCCGGGTGGTTGATGTTGGCCGGGATGATGGCGCGCCCGCGGGCCACCTCGTCGCGCACGATCTCGGGACTCATGCCCTCGCGCAGGGCGACGAACTCCATCTCGCGCGTGATCTCGCCGCGGCGCGCGTAGTGCATCTGGGTCACGCGGCTCCCGGGCTTGGCGCGCAGCCCCCAGCGGCCGCCCGCGGCCGGCTCCACGTCGCCACGCGAGAGGATCCAGTGGCGCCGCAGCGGGGGCAGCCCCTGCTTGACGTCGGCGGTGTAGGTCGGGTCGGTGTAGGGGCCACTCGTGTCGTAGAGACGGATGCTCTCACCGGTCGAGAGCGTGATCTCGCGGACGGGAACACGAACCGACGGATCGGACGAGGAGAGATGAACTTTCAAGGTCGGCCTCCCTTCGCTGGCATTACCCAGTTCAGGTTTGTAGCGGTCGGCAGCGGCACCGCTGCCCTCTCAGCCCGGACGTCCGAGCTCCCGCGTGGGAATGGCTGCCTGAATGCTACGTCCAAAGAACGGGAGGGTCAAGGCGGAGCGGGGGTGACGCGGATCAGCACGCTGGTCTTGGCGCCCAGCCCCTTGCGGATGTAACGGCCCATCCAGAGCGGCACGAGCAGCCAGTATTTCCGCCGGTACGCCGACAGCAGCGCCGCTTCCAGATCCGGTCGCTCGTCCACCCATTCGGCGCGTCCCTCGAAGGCCGGGCCGTCCTTGGCGCCCACGTGGATCGTCACCCGCCCGTTGTCGCGGATCCGCCGCGCCTTGACGCTGTCCCGCTTGGTGGTGAAGTAGACGCGGCCCTCGTGGGGCCAGAGCCAGGTGGGCACGGTCCCGGGCTGGTCCGCCTTGCCGTAGGTCGTCACGTACATGTACTTGGCTCGCGCGAGCGCGTCGGCCCGCGCCGCGGGAGAGGAGGGGTTTCTTGCGTCCATGGTGGGGAGAGCCTACCATTGCCGGGTGAGCCGCAGCCAGAAGCGCACCGGTGTGAACGAGCGCCACCAGCACTTCTTCGCCTGACCCGAGGCCCCGGAGGAGCCCCCATGCCCCCGCATCGTCACGCGTACCGTCCCACCGTCATGGGCGCCCGCGGCGCCGTCGCGTCGGCCCATCCGCTCGCGTCCATGTCCGGGATCCGCGTGCTGCTCGAAGGCGGCAACGCGGTGGACGCCGCGGTCGCGGTCGGCTCCACGCTGAACGTGGTCGAGCCGTTCATGTCGAGCGCGGCCGGCATCGGGCTCATGTTGATCTCGCGGGCGCGCCCCCGGGAGCGCCACGTGCTCGACTTCATCGGCCCCGCGCCGCGCGCGGCCGATCCCGCCCGCTGCACCGAGGACGAGCTGGCGGGGGGGCCCAAGTCCTGCGCGACGCCCGGCAACCTGGGCGGCTGGCTGGCCGCGCTCGAGCGCTTCGGCTCCATGCCCCGCCAGCGAGTGCTGGCCCCGGCCATCGACCTGGCCGAGAACGGGGTGCCGCTGAGCTTCGCGAACGTGAAGTTCTTCGAGCAGGGGCGGGCCGCCCTCGGCCGCTCGGCGGAAGCGGGCCGGCTCTATCTCGGCAACGGCGGGCCGCGACCGGGCAAGATCGTCACGTACAAGGAGCTGGCCGCGACGCTCCGCCAGGTGGCGGAGGGCGGCGCCGAGGTCTTCTACCGCGGGCCGATCGCCAAGGCGATGGCCCGCGCGGTGACCGAGGCGGGCGGCTGGCTCTCCGAGGAGGACCTGGCCGCGTTCACCCCCGAGTGGCGGCAGCCGCTCAGCATCCCCTATCGCGGGCGTGAAATCTGCTCGGTGCCGCCGCCGTTCTCGGCGTTCCAGATGCTGGAGACGCTCAATATCCTGGAGGGCTACGACCTGGCCGCGTGGGGGCACAACTCGCCCGACTACCTGCATCACCTGATCGAGGCGATCAAGCTCGGCTCCGCGGACCGGCTGGCCTATGCCTACTCGGGCGAGCCGCCCATCAAAGGCCTCGTGTCCAAGGCCTACGCGGCCTCGCAGCGGGCGCGCATCGATGCGGCGCGGGCCGCGGTGAGCGAGGGGGAGCGGCACCAGCGGGAGCGGCTGGCCGGACAGATCGCCGAAGGCCATCCGCCGCAGTTCGTGAACGAGCAGACCACCCACTTCGCCTGCGCCGACGCGGAGGGCACCGTGGTCTCCGTCACGCAGACGCTCGGGATGGTCTTCGGCTCCGGCTTCGCGGTGCCGGGCACCGGGCTCGTCCTGAACAACATCCTCAAGTGGATGGACCGCGATCCGGAGTCCCCCAACGTGCTGCGGCCGGGGCGCAAGGCCGGCACCATGATGTCGCCGACCCAGGTCTTCCAGGACGGCGCGTTCGCGCTCAGCATCGGCACGCCCGGCTCCTACGGCATTCTCCAGACGCAGCCGCAGATGCTGCTCAACGTGCTCGAGTTCGGGCTCAACCTGCAGGAAGCCATCGAGGCTCCGCGCATCCGCGTCTATCGCGACCGGCTCGTGGATGCCGAGGCGCGCATCCCCGAAGCGACGCGCGCGGAGCTGGGCCGCCGCGGCCATCAGGTCAACGCCCTCGACGACTGGTCGTGGGTGGTGGGAGGCGGGCAGGGGCTCGCGCGCGATCCGGAGTCCGGCGCGCTCATGGCGGGCGCCGACCCTCGCCGCGACGGCTACGCCCTGGCGATATGAACCCGGCACCCTCACCCCGGCCCTCACCCTCGGAGAGGGAGAGGGGGTAGAGGGTGCCCTCCAATTTCCCTCTCCCCTCGGGGGAGAGGGTAGGGTGAGGGGAGAGGGTAGGGTGCGGGGAGAATCGGAACCGTGGATCTCCAAGACAAAGTGGCGGTCGTGACGGGGGCGGGGTCGGGCATCGGGCGCGGCATCGCCCAGGCCCTGTCGGCCCGCGGCGCGCGCGTGGGCGCGGTGGACATCGACGGCGCCAGCGCCGCGGAGACGGCACGCCTCCTGATGGGCGCGGGCGGCAAGGCGCTCGGCATCCAGGCGGACACCGCGGTGGCCGCCGACGTGGACCGGGCGGTGTCCACCGCGGTGAGCCAGCTCGGGCCGCTCGACATCATGGTGAACAATGCGGGCATCCTCGACGGCTACTTCAACGTGGACGAGACGGACGACGCGGTCTGGGCCCGCGTGATCGGGATCAACCTGACCGGCGTCTTCCTCGGCTGCAAGCGCGCGCTCAAGGAGATGCTGCCGCGCGGCCGTGGCCGCATCATCAACATGGCCTCGGTGGCCGGGCTCAACGGCACCGGCGGCGGCGCCGCCTACGTCGCCTCCAAGCACGGGGTCGTCGGGCTGACGCGCC
Source organism: Methylomirabilia bacterium (assembly GCA_041478145.1). Taxonomy (GTDB): domain Bacteria; phylum Methylomirabilota; class Methylomirabilia; order Rokubacteriales; family CSP1-6; genus CAMLFJ01. The sequence goes on along the minus strand of JBGOVO010000299.1, from coordinate 1,444 downwards.
AGATGGCGGTGACCTACTCGGCGCGCGGGATCACGATCAACGCGGTCTGTCCCGGGCCGATCCTCACCGGCCTCCGGGCCCACTCGCAGCAGATCCTGGGGCCCGGCGTGCCCGACATGAGCGGCCGGGGGGTCGCGGTGGACGACGCGGCGGTGCGCGCCATCGCCCCGGCGGGCCGGCGGGGGACCGTGGAGGAGATCGCCTCCGCGGTGTGCTATCTGGCCTCGGACGAGGCCGGCTACATCACCGGACACTCGATGGTCGTCGACGGAGGCTGGAGAGCCAAGTGATCACGAAATTCTCGGTCCTCTACGTGGGGCAGATCGAGCTGGACAACGTGGGCATGAACGGGACGCCGTCGGATCAGCGCGCCTATCCCAACGAGCGCCTTATCGAGGCCTTCCAGACCTCCAAGGAAGTGGCGCAGCTCATGGACGGGCTGGGCTACTACTGCCTCTGGACGGCCGAGCATCACTTCCAGAAGGAGGGCTACGAGGTCCTGCCCAACCTCGTGATGCTCTCCATGTGGCTCGCCACCCAGACCCAGCGCCTCAAGCTCGGCTGCGCCTTCAACATCCTGCCCATGTGGCATCCGGTGCGCCTGGCCGAGGACTACGCCATGGCCGACATCGTGACCAATGGGCGCGTCGTCATGGGGGTGGGGCGCGGCTATCATACCCGCGAGGTCGAGTCCTTCGGGGCGCCCCTGCTGGACGCGGCGGCCAACCGCGAGATCTTCGAGGAGCAGATGGAGGTCCTGCTGAAGTGCTTCAACGAGGAGTCGTGGAGCCATCGGGGCAAGCACTACGTCATCCCCCCCGACGTGGACTACCGCGGCTACCGGCTGCGCGAGATCACCTGCGTGCCGCGCCCGATCCATCGGCCCGTCGACATCTGGATGCCGATCGCGAGCGGCAAGACCATCGACTACATGGCCCGCATGGGTCTCAAGGCCATGGTCACCTTGAACGGCGAGAAGGTGCTGGACCAGGTCGCGCGGGCCTATCGTGATGCGTGCGTGCGCCACGGGCGCCCCAAGCAGCTCGGCGAGGACCTCTGCTGGGGGGTGGGCCTCTACCTGGCCGATTCGCGCGAGGAGGCGATCCGCCGCCTCGAGCCGGCGCACGACGAGCGCTACAAGTGGTTCGCGCCCTTCGGCTTCGTGCGCTACGCCGACGAGCAGGGCCGCCCGTGGGGCACGCCGGGCGCGCCCGCCCGCGTGCCGACGCTGCGCGAGGGGGTCGAGCAGAAGGCGTGGCTGGTGGGACGACCCGCCGAGGTGATCGAGACGATCCGCGAGATCGAGGCGCGCTATCCGGGCCTGGATCAGTGCATGATTCACTGGGCTGAGGGCATCCCGCCGGCCGAGTTCAAGGAGCAGCTCCGCTGGTTCGCGCGGGACGTGATGCCGGCCTTCGCGGGGCGGCGCTGAGGGGTGGGGGGG
>JBGOVO010000384.1:0-3747 GCA_041478145.1 Methylomirabilia bacterium | reverse complement strand
TATTGAACTGGGTCCGGTAATTCAACACGAGGCTGATGCCTTCGACGTTGATGTCGTAGATCATCCACCGGTCGCCGTGCTTGAAGAGACGGTAGTCCACCGGCACCTCGGTGCCGTGCTTGGTGATGATCTTGGTGGACACCGTCGCGTACTCGCCATCCGTCCGCTCGCCGGTGTAGTGGATCTTCTCGCCGCCGTAGGTCTCGATCTTCGAGATGTAGGAGCGCTCGAGCAAATCCGCGAAGAGGCCCACGAATTCGTTGCGCTGGGCCTCCGACAGCGGCTGCCAGTGTCGGGCCATCGACCGCTTGGCGATCTCGCCGAAGTCGAAGATCTCGTTGGCGATCTTGCGGACGGCGACGCGCCGGTCGCCCGCCTTGCCCTCCCCCCTCAGCGACGGGTCGTCGAGGGTCTTCAGCACGCGCTCCACCGCCCCCTTGAGCTGGTCGGTCGGCACCCCCGCCGCCGCCGGCGCGGCCGCCGCCACCGCCACGAGGCCCACCGCCAGTACCGCTGCGTTCGCGCGAAACCAGTTCATCGAATCCCTCCCTCGGGGAGTCTACACCTTGCCGAAGATGTACTTGGAGAGCAGCTCTTCGATGTCGACCGGTGGCTCGACCTCGCGGATGCGCCCGTTCGGCGGGATGATCTTGTCGGAGCCGCCCGGGCTGATCCGGACGTACCGTTCCCCGATCAGGCCCTTGGTCTTGATGGACGCGATGGAGTCTTCCTGGAGCTTGATGCCGGGCTGGATCACCATGACCACGCGAGCCTGGTAGTCCTGCAGCAGGATGCGGTCCACGCGCCCCACCTCGACCCCCGCGATCTCGATGGTGGACCCGGCCTTGAGCCCGCCCACCGACGGGAAATCGGCGCTCACCACGTAGCCCCGATTGCCCAGGAAGTCGACGCGCCCGAGCTTCACGGACATTCCGACGAGCGCGACCAGGCCGACGAGCACGAAGATGCCCACGCCCAGATCCAGTGCCGATCGCTTCATTCTGGTCTCCCGGCTCCTCGGTGCTCGACGGGGACCGCCTCGACGTCCCCGCGGATGAACTGCTGGACCACCGGATTCGTGGAGGCCCGGATCACTTCCGGCGGGCCCACCTCGACGATCGCGCCGTCGTGAAGCATGGCGACCCGGTCCGCGATCTCGAAGATCTCCGGGATCTCGTGGCTGACCATGACCGCGGTGAAGCGAAACTTCCGGTGGAGCTCCACGATCAGATGGTGGATGGTGTTGACCAGGATCGGATCGAGACCGGTGGTCGGCTCGTCGAAGAAGACGATCTCCGGCTCCGTGACCAGCGCCCGCGCGATGGCCACCCGCTTGCGCATGCCCCCCGAGATCTCGGCGGGGTTCTTGTGCCCCATGCCGGACAGCCCGACCTGCTGCAGCTTCTCCTCCACGCGCCCCTGGATCTCGGCGGCGCCGAGCCGGCTCTTCTCCCGCAGCGGGAAGGCCACGTTGTCGGAGACCGACATGGAGTCGAACAGGGCGCCGCCCTGGAAGACGACGCCGTAGCGATCCCGCACTTGGTCCAGGTCGCGGCCGCGCAGCCGGGTGATGTCGGTGCCGTCGACGGCCACGGTGCCCGCGTCCGGTCGGAGCAGGCCGATGAGATGCTTCAGCAGCACGGACTTGCCGCCGCCGCTCCGCCCGATTACCACCATGATCTCGCCGGTGGCGATGTCGAGATCCAGGCCGCGCAGCACCGGCTGACTGCCGAAGCGCTTGTAGAGGCCCTGCACGCGGATCACGGCAGCACGGACCCGAGGAAGTAGTCCCAGACGAGGATGAGGACGGAGGACAGGACCACCGCCTCGGTGGTGGCGCGCGCGACTCCTTCGGCACCGTGCCCGCAGTTGAAGCCCTTGTAGGTGCAGACCCACGGCACGATGATCCCGAACGAGACCGCCTTCCAGTAGCCGGTCATCAGATCGGACAGGTCCACGAAGGTCTTCATCTCGCCGAAGTAGGTGCCGGGCGAGAGTCCCAGCAGTTCCACGCCGACCAGATAGCCCCCCAGGATGCCGACCACGTCGAAGATGGAGACCATGAGCGGAAAGGTGATGATCCCCGCCACGATGGCCGGCACGACGAGATAGCGCATCGGGTTCAGGGCCATCACCTGCAAGGCGTCGATCTGCTCGGTGATCTTCATGATGCCGATCTCGGCGGTGAGGGCCGAGCCGGCGAGGCCGGTCACGAAGACGGCGCAGAGCACCGGACCGAGCTCACGGATGATGGAGAGGGCGACCGCGGGGCCCAGATAGGCCTCCGATCCGAAGCGCGACAGGGTGAGGAAGATCTGCAGGCCGAGGACCATGCCGGTGAAGGCACCGGTCAGGACCACGATGGTCAGCGACCGGAAGCCGATGAAGTGGATGCGGTCGATCAGCCGGCCGACCTTGAACGGGGGGACGACGATGTAGCCGACCGCCTGCCCGAAGAAGCGGCCGAAGCGCCCCAGGGCCCCGATCACCTCGAGGCTCACGCGCCCCAGCGCGGCCACGGGCCGCAGCGGCACCGGCCACATATCGGGTGTGGGGGTCGAAAACATCGCTAGATAGTAGCATACGGGTCGGCGAATCCCGGCGCCGTTCTTGAAAAAAATGGCCAAATTCCGTAAGGTGAGCGCGTGGCGACCATCGGTCTTTCCCTCGACGGGCTCGGGTCGGTCGCGACCCTGCTCGCGGGGACCTTCACGCTGCGCCCGTACGTGTTCGGCTTCCTCGCCATCTTCCTCGTGGCGGGCGTGCGGGACCTCGGCCGCGCCGGGACGCTCGCGTTCCTCTTCTGGGGCGGGGGCGTGGCCCTCGTGGCGGAGGTGGTCTCCACGCGCGTGGGCGTCCCCTTCGGGCTCTACCACTACACGGGTGCCACCCGCGGGGCCGAGCTGTTCCTCGGCAACGTGCCGTTCTTCTCCCCGCTGTCGTTTCCCTTCCTGGCCTACGCCGCGTTCTGCCTGGCGCGCCGGGCCCTCGGGCCCGCGTGGGCGTCGACCCGCGCCGGCCGGGTGCGCACGGTCCTCGTGTCCGGCGTGCTCATGATGCTGCTGGACGTCGTCATCGATCCGCTGGCCGTGCGGGGTGGGCGGTGGTTCCTCGGCCACATCTTCTATTACCCCGAGGGCGGGCTCTACTTCGGAGTCCCGCTGTCCAATTTTCTCGGTTGGCTCCTGGTCGGCTGGATCACGGTCGGGGGGGTGGCCTGGGGGATGTCGGAGACCGGGCGAGGGGACGCGGGCCGGGAAGGACCGGGACCGGGCTCGCCCCGCCTCGGAATCGGCCTCTATTACCTGGTCCTCGCCGTGAACCTCTCCGTGACGCTGTGGATCGGCGAGGTGCTCATTGCCGCCGCGGGAATAGTGGTCCACCTGGCGGTCTCTCTGCTACTGTACAATGTCAACCGGGTGACGGCCGGCCGATGGTCGGCCGAGCCCATATCGGCCCCCGCGATCACCGGTGGGGGCTCAACGCCCTGAGGGGGCGAAGGGGTCGTCGAGCATGAGCGTTCCGCTATCTCAGATGTGGACGGTGGCCACGTACGTGCTGCGCCAGAAGCTGGCGGGGCGCAAGCGCTATCCGTTCGTTCTGATGCTGGAGCCGCTCTTCCGCTGCAACCTGGCCTGCGCCGGCTGCGGCAAGATCCAGTATCCCGCCCAGATCCTGCGCAAGAACCTGAGCGTCGAGAAGTGCCTCGCCGCGGTGGAGGAGTGCGGGGCGCCGATGGTCAGCATC
>JBGOVO010000182.1:0-7552 GCA_041478145.1 Methylomirabilia bacterium | reverse complement strand
CCGAACGGCGCCGGCAAGTCCACCGCCTTCAAGACCATCGTGGGCTTCCTCCGTCCGACCGGCGGCCGGGTGCGCTTCGACGGTCAGGACATCGCCGGGCTCCGACCGGATCAGGTGCTCCACCGCGGCCTGGCCTACGTGCCGCAGGGCCGCATCGTCTTTCCCCAGATGACGGTGCTGGAGAACCTCGAGATGGGCGCCTACATCGAGCGCGAGGCCCGCCGGATCCGGGAGGCGCTCGAGCGCGTCTATGGCCTGTTCCCGATCCTGGCCGAGCGGCGGGGTCAGAAGGCCGGCACCATGTCGGGCGGCGAGCAGCAGATGGTCGCCATCGGCCGGGCGCTCATGACCACGCCCAAGCTGATCCTGCTGGACGAGCCCTCGCTGGGCCTGGCCCCGAAGTTCGTCTCGTTGATCTTCGACAAGCTCACCGAGATGAAGCACGCCGGCTACACCATGATGGTCGTCGAGCAGAACGCGGCCAAGGCCCTGGCGGTGGCGGACCGGGGCTACGTGCTCGAGCTGGGCCGGAACCGGTTCGAGGGCACGGGGCGGGCGCTGCTCGAGGATCCCGAGGTCAAACGACTTTACCTCGGAGGCTAACTTGAGTATATTCGGTGGGGTTTTCCAAGGGAGACAGGCCGAAACTCATGCGCATTCCACGCTCCGCCGTCGTCGGTACTGCGGCCATCGCGGCTATCCTGATCGGTATCCTGATCGGCTTCCCCATCTCCGCGGCCAAGTCCGCCACCGCGCCCAGCCCGGGTCAGAAGGCGGCCCCGGGACATGGCGGCGAGGGCATCGACCCCCGGATCATCGAGCGCGGAAAGCAGACCTTCGCCCAGTACTGCGTCAACTGCCACGGGGCGGAGGGCAAGGGCGACGGGATCGCCGGGCAGAACCTGCCGATCAAGCCCCAGAACCTGACCGAAGGCCGCATCCTCAACGCGCTGCCCGATCACTTCCTGCACAGTCTGATCGCCCACGGCGGCCAGGCGGTCGGTCTCTCGCCGCTGATGCCGAACTTCACGCCGTATCTCGCCGAGGTGCAGATCCGCGAGCTCATCGCCTACGTGCGGACCCTCGCAGATCCGTCCTACGACCCCAAGCAGGTGCTGCCCATCGCGACGACGCGGCAGGGGCCGGTGCAGCCGATCTTCTTCAGCCACGTCATCCACGCCGGCTCCTATCAGATCGCCTGTCAGTACTGCCACGCGGGCGCGCGGCGCAGCAGCGCGGCGGGCCTCCCGTCGGTGGAGCGCTGCATGGGCTGCCACAAGATCGTGGCCGCCCAGGGCAATCCGGAAGTCCAGAAGCTGCACGGCTACTGGGAGCGGCAGGAGCCCATTCCCTGGGTCCGCATCTTCAAGATCCCCGAGCACGCCCAGTTCCCCCACAAGCCGCACGTGCAGGCGGGCGTGCAGTGCCAGACGTGCCACGGCCGCATCGAGGCCATGGAGCGCGTGCACGCCGAGACCGGGCAGCACATCGTCAACGATCTGATGAACCTCGCCCTGCTGCCCGCGCCGCCGCGCAAGCTCACCATGGGCTGGTGCGTGGAGTGCCACCGCACCGCCAACGTCAAGGGCGTGCAGGGCGTGCAGACGGCGTCCGACGCGCCGATCCCGTCGGTGTTCCCCGCACCGGGGAGCGAGAGCGCCCGGCGCAACGCACCCCTCGAGTGCGTGACCTGTCACCACTAGGCTGAGGTCTTCCCTCTCCCCTCAGGGAAGAGGGTCACGGTGAGGGGATGCGCCTGATCTTCAGCACCCTCCTCGTCTACGTCATCGCCGCGGGAGCGGTGTCCGGGCTGCAGCTCCTGGCCGTCACGGTCCTCCTCTCGTGGCGCGCCGGCTCCGTCGATCTCGAACGGAACGGCCTCGCCATCCTGCTCACCGGCGTGCCCGCCTCCTCGCTGGCGCTGATCGCCATCGCGCTGCTGGCCGCGGGTCGTCCCCGGCGGGTCACGCTGCGGCTCGTGCCGGGCCGCGCGACCGCGCGCGCGATCGCGGCCATGGTCGTCGGCATGCTCGCCCTGAGCCAGGCCCTCGAATCCCTCGCGCTGCTCGTGGGCGTGGGGCCCGGGCCGGCGCTCGACTGGATGGCCCGCACCCTGGCCTCCGCGCCACCCCTGGGCCTGCTGCTGGCCGTGGTCGTCGTCGGCCTGCTCGCCCCCGTCGGTGAGGAGCTGTTCTTCCGGGGCTACATGCTGACGCGGCTGCGGCGAACGTGGCGCGCGGGCCCGGCGATCCTGGTGACCGCGCTGGCCTTCGGGATCATCCACGGCGAGTGGGTGCACGGCGTGCTGGCGGCCGGGATCGGGATCTTCCTGGGCATCGTGGCGGAGCGCTCCGCCAGCGTGGTTCCCGCCGTGATCTGCCACGCGGCCAACAACACGACCTCCGTGGTGCTCTCCGCCGTGGTGGGCTCGCCCGAGGGCCGGGGCTCGAACGCGGTGCTGCTGGTGCTGGCGGCGCTCGTGTTCGCGGCCTCGCTCGTCTGGCTGCGCCGCCTCACGCCGCCACCCGCCGTCTGAGGGGACGCGGCTCCGCTAGCGGCCGCCGTCCAGGATCGCGGTCAGGCTCCGGAGATCGGGGCAGGTGTCGAGGGACTCGATCATCTGGGCCACCGAGTCCACGCGGTCCGCGGGCAGCACGAGCCCGGCGCACTCCCCGAACTTCTCCCGGAGCGCATCGCGCGACAGCGGATTTGCCGGATGTCCCGGCACCGGACGGGGGCCGAGGCTCGTCGAGCGGCCGTCCTTGAGGCGCACCGTGAGCCGCGTCCACATGTGGCGCTCGCGATCGCCCGGGATCTGAGGGTCCACGACCACGGTGATGCGCTCCATCAGGCGTCGGAGGCCGGGGTCCTGCGCGCGATCGTCCTGGAACGTCGCGATCCCGACGCGGCCGTCGGTGAGCGCGGCCGCCGCCGAGAACTCGGCCGAGAACTTGGCCTCGAGCCCGGTGCGCGGCCGCGAGTGGATCAGGATGCGCGGGACACCCGCCGCGACGCCCACCGTGATCTCCTCGACCTCCTCCGGCCGGATCCCCTGGACGCGGCGAAGCTCGAGGGCCGCGTCGATGATCGAGTGCGTGCAGGCGCAGGAAGGATAGGGCTTCACCGCGACGCCGGTGGTCAGGATCTTCCACGGTGCGCCCAGCGTCGCGAGCGGCTCGAGCGCCCGCTTGCCCGCGCCCAGCACGTTGAAAAAGCCCTGCGGGCCCTCGAGCGCGTGCTCCGACGCGGTCCAGCCCTCGCGCGCCATGAGCGCCGAGAGCACGCCGCTCCGCGCCGCGTGTCCGGCGTGGAAGGGCTTGGTCATGGTGCCGAAGTTCTCCTTCAGCCCCGAGGACTGCGAGGCGGCCACCGCCAGCGCGTTGCGCGTCTGGCCTCCGTCGAGCCCGAGCAGCCGCGCCGCCGCCGCCGCCGCGCCGAGGGTGCCGAGCGTCCCGGTGGCGTGCCAGCCGTGCTCGTAGTGCGGCGGGTTGATCACCTCGGCCAGGGTGGTCTCGACCTCGAAGCCCAGCAGGAAGGCGTGCAGCACCGCGCGGCCGTCGGCGAGCGCCAGCTCCCCCGCGGCCAGCGCCGCCGCCAGGACCGGCGCCGACGGATGGCCCATCAGCGCGAAATTCGTGTCGTCGAAGTCGAGCGCGTGCGCCGCGGTGCCGTTGCAGAGCGCCGCCCAGACCGCGCCGGTGCGCCGGCCCGTGCCCACCACGGTGCAGAGCGGCGTGCCGCCTTCGGCCCGAGCCACCCGCTGGAGGATTCGCGCCGCCGGCTCGACGGAGCCGGCCAGCATCACGCCCAGGCAGTCGAGGATGGCCCGGCGCGCGGCCTCGATCGCGGCCTCGGGGCAGTCTTCCCAGCGGCTCTTCGCGACGAACTCGGCGAGCCGCGACGTGGCGTTCATGGGCGCGAGCCTATCACAGCCGCGAGCGGCTCGCTCCTGCCTGGCACGACCGGTGCGGGACGGGTATGATCGGGCCTCGACCATGCGCCGGCTTGCCTGGTCTCTCGCGGTCGTCGCCCTCGTCCTGGCTCCCGCTTCCGCCCGGGCCCAGCTCTTCGTCGCGTCCCGCCCGGATCCGCCGTTCACCATCGGCCCCCTGATGATCCGCGCCACCGTGCGCGAGGGCGCGGGCCCGGTGCCGGTGGTGGTGGCCTGGAGCCTCCTGCTGCCTCCGAGCCAGCGGCCCGGCGACGCGGCCCAGGATCTCTTCCTCCTCTGGCCCGGCGAGGTCGTGAACGACCTGCCCGAGCCGCCGCGCGACGCCGCCCTGGCCCGGTACGTGGCGGAGCAGGGCTTCGACGTGATCGGGGAAGGTCGGGTGCGCCTGGTGGCGCGGAATATTGGGAGTAGCGGGGGGAGCGACGGGGGCGGCGCCGGGAGCACCGAGGCCCCGGCCGGCGGCGCGCCGTTCGTCACCTTCGTGCAGACCGGCGCGCTCGGGCTGAGCCCGCCGGCCACGTTCATCCGCATCCCGTGGACGCCGCGGCTCGCCGATCGGAGCTGGCTCATCGAGCTCACGCTGCACTCCATCGGGCTCATCAAGCTCCAGAAGGTGGGCTGGGTGGAGAACCTCGTGCGCGGGACCCACTATCGCGTGGCGATCGGATTCCACGAGACGAGGGACCGCCCGCTCTTTCCCATGTACTTCGCCCATCGCGACCGCGTGGTGCGCCTGGCCGACGCGCCCGCCGAGATGATCCTGCAGTTCCCGCAGTCCGACCGGCTGAAGATCGACGAGGTCTATCCGCCCACGTCGATCCGGCGCCTGAGCGATACGCTCGAGTCCACCGAGGTGGTCTCGCTCTTCCTCGACCGCGGGGACGGCATCACGCCGCAGCAGCTCGCGGTGCAGTTCGGCTACTTCTCCCGCGCGCAGGCCGCGTTGCTCGTGGCGGCCCCTATCCTGTTCTTCGCCCTGGGCCAGGCGATGGGGCCCCTGTTCGGGCGTGCGGTCGTGCGGCTGGCCGACGTGGTGACGGCGCGGGTGCAGCTCGGCGCGTGGCGGGAGGGCGGCCTCGACCGGCAGGCCGGCGTCATCCTGCCCCACGAGGTGCTCGAGCGCATCGTGCCGGACAAGACGACCCGCGAGGAGGTGCTGCGGCTCTGCGGCACCGAGCTGGAGCGCCAGGACCAGTTCCACGGCTCCGGGCGCACCACCCTGATCTACCGCGGCCGGCGCCTCGTCCCGCAGGCGCGCCGCATCTTCGCGTGGCTCTCGACGGTGCAGCACTGGGACGTGGAGCGGCACGAGGTGCGGATCGAGCTGGAAGGCGACCTCGTCCGCGACGTGCAGGCCGAGGTCCGCCGCTACCGGCTGGGCCCCGAGGAGCCGCGCTGATCCCCGTCCCCGCCCGAGCCGGCGCGGCACCTGGTGGGCCGGGCCTTGACCCCCACTGTCCCAACGGGATACTCTGTCCAGACTACCCGTCTGGAGGAGGGCCGAGGTGAGGTGTCCCCGCTGTCAGTCCCAGAACCGCGAGGGCGTCCGGTTCTGTGAGGAGTGCGGCGGCCGCCTCGTGACGAGCTGCGCGAGCTGCGGCGCCGAGCTGCTCCCGGACAAGCGGTTCTGCGGCTCCTGCGGCTCGCCGGTCAACCCGGACCCGGTCGAGCGCCAGGCCGCCCCCCCGCAGGGTTACACCCCGAAGCATCTCGCCGAGAAGATCCTCACCTCGCGCCACGCGCTCGAGGGCGAGCGCAAGCAGGTCACGGTGCTCTTCGCCGATCTCAAGGGCTCGATGGAGCTCCTGGCCGATCAGGACCCGGAGGAAGCGCGCCGGCTCCTCGATCCGGTGCTCGAGCGGATGATGGAGGCGGTGCACCGCTACGAGGGCACCGTCAATCAGGTGATGGGCGACGGGATCATGGCGCTCTTCGGCGCCCCGCTCGCCCACGAGGACCATGCGGTGCGGGCCTGCCACGCCGCGCTCCGCATGCAGCAGACGGTGGGCTGGTACGCCGAGGAGCTGCGCCGCGGCCGCGGCGTGGACGTGCAGATCCGCGTCGGGCTGAACTCCGGCGAGGTCGTGGTGCGCGCCATCGACAGCGATCTCCACATGGACTACTCGGCCATCGGCCAGACCACGCACCTGGCCGCGCGCATGGAGCAGCTCGCCCGCCCCGGGAGCACGCTGGTCTCGCGGGAGACGCTCCGGCTGGCCGAGGGCTACATCGAGGTCAAGCCGCTGGGGCCGGTGCCGGTCAAGGGCATGTCGGAGCCGGTCGAGATCTTCGAGCTGGTCCGTACCGAGCAGGTGCACTCGAGGCTCGAGGCCAGCGCCGCGCGCGGCCTCACCCCGTTCGTCGGCCGCGAGGCGGAGGTGGACACGCTGCACCAGACGATGGCGCGGGCCGCGGCGGGCCACGGGCAGATCGTCGCGGTGTCCGGCGAGCCGGGCGTGGGCAAGTCGCGGCTCTTCTGGGAGTTCACCCACTCCCACCGGGCCCACGGCTGGCTCATGATGGAGGCGCAGGCCACCTCCTACGGCAAGAACACCTCGTATCTCACGGTGAAGGAGCTGCTGCAGTCCTACTTCCAGCTCGACGAGCGCGACGACCCGCGGCGCGTCCGCGAGAAAGTCACCGGCAAGCTCCTGACGCTCGACGAGAGCCTGCGGCCCACGCTGCCCGCCTTCCTCCAGCTCCTCGACGTGCCGGTGGACGACGCGGAGTGGCAGACGCCGGACCTGCCGCAGCGCCGCCAGCGGATGCTCGACGCCGTCAAGCGACTCATTTTGAGAGAAGGGCAGGTGCAGCCGGTGCTCGCGGTGTTCGAGAACCTGCACTGGCTCGATTCCGAGAGCCAGGCCTTCCTCGACAGCCTGGTGGACAGCCTGCCCCTGGCCCGCGCGCTCATCCTGGTGAGCTACCGGCCCGAGTACCAGCACGGCTGGGCCCGCAAGAGCTACTACACCCAGTTCCGCATCGACCCCCTGCCGCCCCAGAGCGCGGAGGAGCTGCTGCGCGCGCTCGTGGGCGACGATCCCGGTCTCGATCCGCTCAAGCAGCTCCTGATCGAGCGCACCGAGGGCAACCCGTTCTTCCTGGAAGAGAGCGTGCACACCCTGGCCGAGACCAAGGTGCTCGCGGGGACGCGCGGCCGCTATCGCCTGACGCGCGAGGTGCAGAAGGTCCAGGTGCCGGCCACCGTGCAGGCGGTGCTGGCCGCCCGCATCGACCGGCTCCCGATCGAGGCCAAGCGCCTCCTGCAGGCGGCCGCCGTCATCGGCAAGGACGTGTCGATGGCGCTCCTGCAGGAGATCGCCGATCTCTCGGAAGAGACGGTGCGCCGCAACCTGGCCCAGCTCCAGTCCGGCGAGTTCCTGTACGAGATCAGCCTCTTCCCGAGCGTGGAGTACACGTTCCGCCACGCGCTCACCCACGAGGTCGCGTACTCGAGCTTGCTCCAGGACCGGCGGCGGGGACTGCACGGGCGCGTGGTGCAGGCGATGGAGCAGGTCTACGCGGACCGGCTGCCCGAGCACTTCGAGCGGCTGGCCCATCACGCGGTCCGCGGCGAGGTGTGGGTGAAGGCGGTCGCCT
>JBGOVO010000089.1:0-11632 GCA_041478145.1 Methylomirabilia bacterium | reverse complement strand
AGCCCCATCGCCTGCTCGATCACCATGAACCGATCCTCGAGCACGCGGGAGTCCGGCAGCTTGGCCTGGTCCATGAGGAGGAGCTGCCGCACGCCCGCGATCACGTCGGCCCGGCCCGACTGCAGCAGCCCGAGCCCGGCGCTATTGCCCGCCCCACGGACCAGCGTGGCGTGCTTGATGTTGCGGCTCAGGAAGTGATCGTAGGCGCTCTTCTCGGAGACCGCGATGCGCACGCCGTCGCGGTCGATCTCGGCGGCGCGAGTGTAGGGGGCGCCGGCCGGCACCAGATAGGTGCCCTCGATCAGCAGGTGCGGAGCGGTGAAGCCGATCTCGCCCGCGCGCCCGGCCTCCCGGGCGAGGAACGCCACGTCCCACGCGCCGGTCGCGAGCGCGTCGGTCATCTGGCCGGCCGAGGAGTACTGGACCAGCTGGACGGGCACGTCGAGCCGCCGGCCCAGCTCACGGGCCAGGTCCACCGCGACGCCGCGCAGCTCGCCGGTCGCGGGGTCCTTCTGGGCGAGGACGAGATTGCCGTAGTTGATGCCGACGCGCATCTTGCCGCTCGGCGCGAGGTCGGAGCGGACAGCCGGAGAGATCGATGACATGGTGGCGCAGGCTCCTAGGAGTAGAAGGACGGAAGATCCGACGCTGATCCTGGACATGGGCGAGACTCCCTTGCCTCGGCGTTCATGCTGCGGCGAGTATTACTGCAGCGCCGCGCGACAAGTCAAGACCGGGGCCGAGGCGCTCGGTCCGCGCCACCTTGACGCGAGCCGGACTCGTAACGCAGGATAGGCTCCCGGTCGAAGGCCGAGTGGAAGGGTTGTCCCGTGGTCCATGGTCCAAGGAGGACAATCGATGCGTCCTGAACGTTCGTGGTGGTGGCTCGGCATCGTGGTCCTGGCGGCTGTCGGGCCGGCGCTGCCCGCGCCGATGGTGCGCGCGGTCCTGGCCCAGACCGGCGGGACCCTGGTCGTCGGGCTCGACCAGGAGCCGCCGACCCTCGACCCGCACGCCTCGCCGTCGGCGGTGACCTACCAGATCATCGCCTCGGTGACGGAGAATCTCCTCTATCGAGGCCCGGACGGCAAGCTCGTGCCCTGGCTCGCCGAGTCGTGGTCCACCTCGCGCGACGGCCGGAGCGTGACCTTCAAGCTCCGCCGCGACGTGAAGTTCCACGACGGCACGCCCTTCAACGCGGACGCGGTCAAGTTCAACTTCGACCGGATCGTCGATCCGAAGTTCAAGGCGGGTGGCGCCCGGGCCGCGCTGGCCGGCTACAGCTCATCCAAGGTGCTCGACGAGTTCACGGTGCAGGTCACCTTCGAGACGCCGTACTCGCCGTTCCTGAACGCGGCCGCGTCCGGGGTGCTGTCCCTGGTCTCGCCGAAGGCGGTGCGCGAGACCGGGGACCAGGTCCACACCCGGCCGGTCGGCAGCGGTCCTTTCATGATCAAGGAGTACGTCGCCAAGGACCACACGACGATGGTGCGCAATCCGGCCTATGCCCGAAAAGCGCCGTGGAGCGACCGGAGCGGGCCGGCCCAGATCGAGACGGTCGTATGGAAGTTCATCCCGGAGGCGGGCACCCGCGTGACCACGCTCGAGAGCGGCGAGACGCAGGGTATCTATCTGGTGCCCGCGCAGTCGCTGCCCCGCCTCGAGAAGAACACGGCCGTCCGCGTCGAGAAGCTGCCGTGGCCGGGCGTGCCGCGGATCTGGTTGCTCAACGTCACGAAGCCGCCCTTCGATGACGTGCGGGTGCGGCGCGCGGTCAACAACGCCGTCGACAAGGAAGCGTTCCTCGCCACGGTCTATCGGGGCACCGGGCTCAAGGCGTTCGCCCCGCTCACCGCGGTGATGCTCGACGACCCGGTGCTGCGCCAGGCCTACCCGTTCGACCCGGAGAAGGCGAAGGCTCTCCTCAGCGAGGCGGGCTGGCAGCTGGGAGGCGACGGCATCCGGTCGAAGGGCGGGCAGCGGCTCGAGATCGTCTTGAATGCCATCGAGTACGGGGGCGGGCCCGATCCCACCGCCCAGCTCATCCAGTCCTCGCTCCGCGACGTCGGGATCGACGTGAAGATCAAGGCCCAGGCCCGCCCGCCCTGGTACGAGGACAACTATCGCTGCGCCACCCACGGGCCCGTGATGTTCCTGCGCTCCACCGATCCCGACGGCCTCTTCGCGCTCTTCCACTCCTCGCTGGTCGGCGGCAACTTCAACTGGTCGTGCGTGAAGAACGCCAAGCTCGACGAGATGCTGGCCGAGGGGCGGCGCGAGTCGGATCCGGCGAGGCGGCGGGCGATCTACCTCGCGATCGAGAAGCTCGCCGTGGAGGAGGCGCTCACGGTGCCGCTGATCGACGAGCTCGCGGTGTGGGCGTTCCGCACCGGGGTGCAAGGCGTCAAGTACAATTTCAACGCCTATCCGGTCCTGAGCGACACCACCATCCGCCGCTAGCCCGGGTGAGTTCGTCTCCGGCGTGCTGATCTTCGTCGCCCGGCGCGTCCTCGCGGTGGTGCCGGTCCTCTTCGGGGTGACGCTCGCCGTCTTCAGCATGCTGTTCCTGGTCCCCGGCGACCCGGTGAAGATGATGCTCGCGGAGTTCGTCACGAACCCGGACCAGATCGCCCAGATGCGGGCGCAGCTCCATCTCGACGAGCCGGTCATCCAGCAGTACGGCCGCTTCGTGAGCAACACGCTGCGCGGCGACCTCGGCACCTCGATCCGGAGCCGCCGGCCGGTGGCCACCGAGATCGCCGAGAACATCGGCAGCACCGGACAGCTCGCGCTGGCCAGCATGGCGGTGGCCATCGGCCTCGGCATCCCGCTCGGCGTGGTCGCCGCGCTCGGCCGCAACTCGTGGCTCGACGTGGCCGCGATGGTGGTGGCGCTCCTTGGCGTGGCCATGCCGAGCTTCTGGCTCGGGCTCCTCCTGATCTTCGGCTTGTCGCTCCACCTCGGGTGGTTCCCGGCCACCGGGGGTGGCGATTTCCACCATCTGGTCCTGCCCGCGGTGACCCTGGGGATGATCGCGGCCGCGATCATCGCGCGCCTGACGCGCTCGAGCATGCTCGAGGTGCTGGGCCAGGACTACGTGCGAACCGCCCGGGCCAAGGGGCTGGCTTGGTGGGGGGTGGTGGTGCGGCACGCCCTGAAGAACGCCCTCATTCCGATCGTGACGATCTTCGGGCTCCAGTTCGGCAACCTGCTGGCGGGCGCGGTCATCGTGGAGACCGTCTTCAGCCGCCCGGGCCTCGGCCGGCTCATCGTGGGCGGCATCCTCGCCAAGGATTTCCCGCTCGTGCAGGGGGCGGTGCTGTTCGTGGCGGTCGCCTACGTGTTGATCAACGTGCTGGTCGACGTGGCCTACGCCTTCGTCGATCCCCGGATCCGGGTCGCGTGAAGAGCGGACGGCGGGACGGGCTCGGGCGGCAGCGCGGCGCCGTCGTCGGGCTCGTGATCCTCGGCAGCCTCGCGCTGATGGCCCTGGGCGCGCCGTGGCTCAGCCCGCGGGATCCGATCAAGACCGCGGCCCGCGACGCGCTCCGGCCGCCGGGGCCCCGCTTCGTGCTCGGCAGCGACCAGTTCGGTCGCGACGTGGCGAGCCGCGTGCTTCACGGGGCGCGGGTCTCGCTCACCGTCGGGCTGATCTCGGTGTCCATCGCGGTGGCGCTGGGGGCGCCGCTCGGCCTCGTGTCCGGCTACTACGGCGGGCGGCTCGACGGCCTGATCATGCGCGTCATGGACGTCCTGCTCGCCTTTCCGGGTATCCTGCTCGCGCTGGCCATCGTGAGCGTGCTCACCCCGGGGCTGACCAACGTCATGATCGCGGTCGGCCTCTCCGCGGTGCCGACCTACGCGCGGCTCGTGCGGGCCAGCGTGCTCTCGGCGCGCGAGAACCTCTACGTCGAGGCGGCGCGGGCCCTCGGCGGCCGTGATCTCGGCATTCTCGCCCGCTACATCCTGCCCAACGTGGTGGCCCCCCTCATCGTGACCGCCACGCTCGGCCTCGGTACCGCGATCCTCTCGGCGGCGGCCCTCGGTTTCCTCGGCCTCGGCAGCCAGCCGCCCCAGCCCGAATGGGGCCGCATGCTCAGCGAGGGGCGCGACTACCTGCGCGAGGCCTGGTGGATCTCGACCTTCCCCGGCCTCGGCATCATGCTGACCGTGCTCGCCATGAACCTCCTGGGCGACGGCCTCCGCGACGTTCTCGACCCGCGCCTCCAGGTATAGGGCCGCTCAGAACCGGAGCGCGATCTCGCGTCCCTCGCGCAGCGACCGCTCCGCGGCGAGGCAGACCGCGATGCGCTTTCGCGCTTCGTCGCCGGACACCAGGGGGCGCCGCCGGGCGAAGGCGTCGACCACCTGGCGGGCCTGCTCCCCGAGCTCCACCAGCTCCCCCGAGCGCTCCACCGCCACCGTTTCGGCGCCGCCCGAGCCCCGGCGGTCGATCCGCAGCTCGAAGCTCGGATGCGCGGTGCGGTCCAGGACGCCTGACCACCACGACCGGATCGAGCCCGCGGTGCCGACCACGTGGAGGAGCTGGTGATACTCGAAGCCGGCCAGCGTCTCGGTGATGACGGCATGGGCCTGGCCTGGGAACCGCAGGATAGCGGTGAAGTTGTCGGACAGGCCCGCGCCGCGCCCGCCCACGTTGCCCAGGGCCTGGACCGAGAGCGGATCACCGACTCCCTCGAAGTACCACATCATGAAGTCGAAGAAGTGCACCGGCTCCTCGAGGATCCACGAGCCGACGCGCGCGGGGTCGTAGCGCCACCCGGCGGATCCCGGCCGGAACGGGAAGCGGAAGAGGGAGAAGGCGGCGTAGACCGGCGTGCCGATCTCGCCCGCGTCGATCAGCGCCTTCACCCGGCCGTACTGGGCGGAGAGGCGTAGCTCGTGGCCGACGGTCAGGACCCGGCCACTGGTCCGCGCCGCCGCCAGCAGCCGGTCGCAATCCTCGAGCGTGGTCGCCATCGGCTTCTCGAGGAGGACGTCCTTGCCCGCTTCCAGCGCGGCCACGCCCACCTCGGCGTGCAGGTGGTTGGGCACCACCACCGCCACCGCGTCGATGTCGCGACGGGCCAGGAGCGCCCGGTACCCGATGTCCACCGGCACGCCGGGGAAGTCCCGCCCGGCCGCCGCCGCGGTCGCCTCGCTCGCGCAGGCGATGCCCGCCAGCACCGCGCCCGGCGCCGCCGCGATGGCCGCGGCGTGGTGGCGGCCCCAGAGGCCGTAGCCGATCAGGCCGAAGCGCATCAGCCCTTCAGCGCGCCGGCCACCAGCCCGCGCACGACGTACTTCTGGAGCGCCAGCACCAGGGCCAGCGTGGGCAGGAGCCCCAGCAGGCAGATGGCCATCATCAGGGTGAAGAACACGAAGTAGTCCGAGACGAGGCCGGCCAGGATCACCGGCACGGTCATGAACTCGGGCCGGGACACGATGATGAGGGGCACCAGCAGCTCGTGCCAGGACAGGATGAACAGGATCACGCCGCAGGCGGCCAGCCCCGGCGTGGAGAGCGGCAGGATGATCCGGAGGAACGCCTGCCATCTCGTGCAGCCGTCGATGCGGGCGGCGTCTTCCAGGTCCGCCGGGAACGCCGCGAAGTAGGGCACGAGGATCAGGATCGCGTAGGGGAGGAGCAGCCCCACCTCGGCCACGATGACGCCGGTGAGCGAATTGAGCAGGCCGTAGCTGCGGAACAGTACGTAGAGCGGCACCATCAGCACGATCAGCGGCACCATCCGGCTGATCAGGCTGAGCTGGAGCAGGGCCTGCGTCCACCGGAGACGCAGGCGGGCCAGCGTGTAGGCGGAGAGACTGGCGGCCGCCAGCGTGGCGAAGGTGACGGCCAGGGCCACGATCAGGCTGTTGCGGAAGGCCAGGGGGAACTGCTCGACGGACTTCGGCAGGTAGGAGACCTGCTCGAAGATCGGGCCCTTGCTGCGCCCGCCCGAGATGATGAGCTGGAAGTTGGCCAGGGTGAACTCGGCGGGCAGGAGCGCGCGCACGTCCTTCTGCACGCTCTTCTCGGACTGGAGGCTGCCCAGCACCACCGGCGCCAGGGGCAGCACCAGGAACGCGATGCTGCCCAGGTTGAGCGCCCACAGGGCGACACGGCGCGGCCCCGACAGGCCGATCACTGACGCGCCCTCCCGCGCAGAGAGGCCTCACGCATACTCGAGCCGCCGGTAGACAAGCCGCACGTAGACGAGCGCGGCCAGCCCGATGATGAGCGCCAGCACCCACGCCGAGGCGGCGCCGAGCCCGATATTGAAAGGCGGCTGGAAGGCCGTGCGATAGGTGTACCAGGCCGCGACCCACGTGTCGTTGCCCGGGCCGCCCTGGGTGATCGCGAGGATCTCGTCGAAGACCATGAAGCTGAACGTGGTGCGCAGGATCAGCGTCACCGCGATGATGGGCCGCAGCAGCGGCAGGGTGAGCCGCCACAGGCTCTGCCAGGGCGAGGCGCCGTCCACCGCCGCCGCCTCGTAGACCTCGGCCGGGATCCCCTGGATGGCCGCGTGATAGAGCAGGATATTGAAGGGCGTGGTCCGCCACGCGTAGGCCGCGATGACGACGGCCATGGCGAGCTGGGGCTGGCCGAGCCAGTTCACGTAGTCGGTGATCAGCCCCAGCTTGTGGAGCGCGCGGTTCAGGTAGCCGTACTGGGCGTTCGCGATGAACGACCACAGGAGCCCGTTGACCACCGGCGGCACCGCCCACGGGATGAGGATCAGCAGGCGCGTCACCCGGGAGAGCCACACGCGCTCGTCGCTGATCGTGAGCGCGATGGCCAGGCCGATCACCACCTCGAGGGTCACCGAGGCGGCCACGAACACCAGGGTATGGCGGAGGGAGAGCCAGAACACCTCGTCCTGGAAGAGCCGGGCGAAGTTCGCGAGCCCGACGAAGGGGAACTCGCCGGAGCGCAGGTGGCGGATGCTCACCTCGTGCAGGGACAGGTAGCCCGCGAAGCCGATCGGGTACGCCAGCACGCAGGCGAGCGCCGCCAGCGTGGGGAGGTTGAGGATCAGGGCCAGCCGCCCCGCCGGCGCTTCGCCGGCGCGTCGCATCAGGCGCGCTTGGCCTTGGCCACCGCCGCGGTCATGTTGTCGCACGCCTGGTCGGCGGTGATCTTGCCCTGCAGGCAGGCGGTCAGCTCCACGTTGATGGCGTCGCTCCAGCGCGGGTACCAGGGCTGGGAGACCGCGGGCACCACGTCGGCGAAGTTGGTGGCCTTCTTGAAGACGTCGAGCAGCGTCGGCACGTCGCCCCACTTGGCCCAGGCGCTCCGCAGCAGGTCGCTCTCCATCACCGGCTGGTAGCCGCTCGCGAGCATGGCGTCCTGGGCCAGGCGGTTGGCCTGCGTGTACTCGCCGCTCTTGGTGCGCCCGCCGAGATACTGAAGCAGCTTCCACGCCCACTCCCGGTTCTTGGTGGCCCCGGTGAGGATGTAGAGCATGGTGTAACCGATGGTCTTGCCGTCGCCGGGCAGCCCGAGCACGCGGCCCTTGCCCGCGATGGGCGACTGCGCCTGATCGTTGACGAGGCTGATGTAGTAGTGGTGGAGCGTGCCGAGGTAGACGTGCTGGCCGGCGTTGAAGGCCTTGACCGCCGGGATGAAGCGGAGGTTGAGCGAGTTGGGGTCGGCCAGCTCGTCCTTGAAGGTGGACTGCCACCACTTGAGCGTCTCGCGGGCCACCGACCCGGCGCCGAGCTGCGGGGTGAGCTGCTTGTCGAAGATGACGCCCCCGCGATTCCACGTCATGTTGAACCACGTCGCGGGAAGCTGCTCGAACCCGGCGCCCCCGACCCAGAGGATCGGGTACTTGGCGACCCCGTCCTTCTTGGCCTTGCGCGCCTGGTCCAGCATCTCCGGATAGCTCCGGAACGGCTTGCCCTTGAACCCGGCCTTGGTCAGCAGCTCGTCGTTGTAGATGAAGGTCCACGCGGTGGAGAAATAGGGCAGGCCCCAGGTCTTGCCGTCGCGCTGGGCGGCGGCGCGCGCGAACGGGGTGAAGTCCTTCACGTACTGGTCGAGACCCGGCAGCCCGTCGATGGGCGTGGCGATGCCCTGCTGGATATAGCTCGCCAGGTACTGGATGGGCGACAGCGACACGTCCACCTCGTCGCCGGCGCCGAACATGGTGGTGAGCTTGGCCACCTGGGGCTCCACGTTGGGCTCGATGATCTGGTTGAGCTTGACGCCCCAGTCGTCCTCGAACTGCTTGGCGATCTGCTCGTAGATCTTGCCGTACTGCCACACCACGAAGGTGAGCTTCTGCGGGTTCCCCGCGGGCCGCTGAGCCCACGGGCCCGCCTGGGCGGCGAGCGGATGGGGTCTGAGCATGCCGGCAGCCGCGGCCGCAGCGGCGCCCTGGACGAACCGGCGCCGGTCGAGAGAGGTCGAGGGGAAAGACGAAGGGGCCATGAGCGTGTCCTCCGCAATCGTGACGGTGCGCACCAGCGAGGCTGGGCGGAAGAATAGACGAGGGCGGGGGGCGGGGCAAGGCGGTCGCCACCGATCCTTCGGTGCCCAGCCTGGCCGGCGTCAAGTCTGGTAGGCTATGGCGCCATGGACCTCAAGGACCGCGTCGCGCTCGTGGCCGGTGGCACCGGAACGCTCGGAATCGCGATCGCGCGGGCGCTGGCCGCCGCGGGAGCGCACGTGGGTATCACGTACCTCGAGCGCAAGGACGCCGCGCGCGAGACGTGCGCCGCGGTGGAGGCGCTCGGAAGGAAGGCCTGGAGCATCGCGCTCGATCAGACCGACGCGACCGCCATCCCGGTCGCGCTCAAGGCGGCGGTGGGGCACTTCGGCCGGCTCGACGTGCTTGTCAACAACGCGGGGTGGAACATCGCCATCCCGTTCCCCGATCTCGAGACCCTTGATCCGGCCACCTGGGATCGGCTCTTCGCCACCAACCTCCGCGGCCCGTATCTGATCTGCCGGGCGGCCGCGCCCTCCCTCAAGGCCAGCGGCGCCGGCCGCATCGTGAACATCGCCTCGGTGGCGGGATTGAATCCGGGCGGCAGCAGCATCGGCTACGCGACGAGCAAGGCCGGACTCATCCACCTCACTCGGTGCCTGGCGGTGGCGCTGGCGCCGGAGGTGAGCGTGAACTGCGTGGCCCCCGGCCTCATGGAAGGGACGCGGATGACCTCGCGGCTCCGCCCGGAGACGGCCGAGGGCGCGCGGCAGCGCGCGGTCTTGAAGCGCGCGGCGAGGGTGGAGGACGTGGCCGATCAGGTGGTCGCGTTCTGCCGCTCGGACAGCGTCACCGGCCAGGTGCTGAACATCGACGCGGGCGTCTTCTTCCACTGATCCTTCGCTTTCCACTGATCCTTCGCTCCTTCGCTCCGCTTCGATTTTCGAGCGCAGTAAGCACACTTCGGCGTTGACAAGGCCTGACGCCCGGCGTGTGATCGCTCGTAGAGCATCGTGGCGCGCGGAGGAGGTGAGACGTGTGACGTAGTCGATTCGATGGCCCGTAAACCGGGAACGCCTGCGTCGGATGCGCAGGACGGATGGAGGACAGCATGCCAACCGGATTGAGTCCCACACGCATCAGGCTTCGTAGCACCGGAGAGCTGGTAGGAACGGGCTGGCTCCCGCCGATGATCGACCCGCGCGACTACACCGCCTCGCACCCGAAGATCCAGCCGATGATCGCGGTCCTGAAGGATCGCGCGAAGGCACTCTCGGCTCCGCCGTCGAAGGTCGATCTGCGCGCCTGGTGCAGCCCGATCGAGAACCAGCTCCAGCTCGGCTCCTGCACCGCCAACGCGGCGATGGGCGTCGTGGAATACTACGAGCGCCGGGCCAAGGGGAACCACCTCGACGGGTCGCGCCTCTTCGTCTACAAGGCCACCCGCAACCTGCTCCAGGTCACCGGCGACACCGGGGCCTGGCTGCGGAACGCCATGGCCGCCCTCGTCACGTGCGGCGTGCCGGCGGAACGATACTGGCCGTACACCGACGCGAGCCCCGACTTCGACCGCGAGCCTCCCCAGTTCGTCTACGCGGTGGCCGACAACTTCGAGGCGCTGAAGTACTTCGCCCACGATCCGCTCTCGTCCGACCGGCCCCGCAAGGAGGTGCTCGCGAGCGTCAAGCAGTATGTCGCGGCCGGAGTGCCCTCGATGTTCGGCTTCTGGGGGTTCCCGTCCTTCGATTCCGGCGACGCGCCCGGATCCATCCCGCTCCCGACCGATACCGAGCTAGGGGGTGAGCCGGCGTGGGGCCATGCCATCGTCGCGGTGGGCTACGACGATGCCTTCCGGATCACCAACACCGTCGATAACCGGACCACCACCGGCGCTTTCCTGATTCGGAACTCTTGGGGCCCCGGGTGGGGCCTGGAGGGATACGGGTGGATGCCGTACGAGTACGCCCTCCGCAGGGTAGCGCTCGACTTCTGGTCGCTGCTCAAGATGGAGTACGTCGACCTGGATCAGTTCTATCTGACCCAGTGACGGCGCTGCCGGCGGGGCCGGTCCCTCCCGGGCCGGCCCCGTGGGTGAGGCGGACGCTACGTCGCGGCTTTCTCGATCTTCGCCCACGTGTCCCGCAGGCCCACGCTGCGGTTGAAGACGGGGCGGCCGGCGCGGTGGTCCTTCCAATCGGCGACGAAGTAGCCGACGCGCTCGAACTGCACGTGCGCCTCCGCGGCGACGCCCGTGAGCGCCGGCTCCAGCTTCGCGCCGCGCACGACCTCTAGCGACGTCGGGTTGATCACGCTCTTGAAGTCCGGTGCCTCGTCGGGCTTTGGCACCGTGAAGAGCGTGTCGTAGAGCCGCACCTCGGCATCGATGGCGTGCGCCGCCGACACCCAGTGAATCGTGGACTTGATCTTGCGGCCCTTCGCTTCGCCGCCCCGCGTGTCCGGATCGTAGGTGCAGCGCACCTCGGTGACTAGGCCGGTCGCGGGATCCTTCGTCACGCCGGTGCACTTCACGACGTAGGCCGCGCGCAGGCGTACCTCCACGCCGGGTGAGAGGCGGAAGTACTTAGGCGGCGGGACCTCGCGGAAGTCGTCCTGCTCGATCCACAGAGCGCGCGAGAAGGGGACCTTGCGGGTGCCCGCACTCGGGTCCTCGGGATTGTTGACCGCCTCCATCTCTTCTGTCTGGCCCTCGGGGTAGTTCTCGACCACGAGGCGTAGCGGCCTCAGGACCGCCATGCGCCGCAGCGCGCGCCGGTTCAGGTCCTCGCGCAGGCAGTGCTCGAGCAGCGCCACCTCCACCAGGTTGGCGGCCTTGGTGACGCCGATGCGCTCGCAGAAGTCGCGGATCGACTCCGGGGTGTAGCCGCGGCGCCGCAGGCCGGCCAGGGTCGGCATCCGCGGGTCGTCCCAGCCGTCCACGAGCCGGTCCTGCACCAGGGTGAGCAGCCTGCGCTTGGACATCACGGTATGGCTCAGGCTCAGGCGCGCGAACTCGATCTGCCGCGGGTGATAGACCCCGAGGGCGTCGAGGTACCAGTCGTAGAGCGGGCGGTGATCCTCGTACTCGAGCGTGCACAGGGAGTGGGTGACGCCCTCGATGGAGTCGGACTGGCCGTGGGCCCAGTCGTACATCGGGTAGAGACACCAGGCGTCGCCCGTCCGGTGGTGCGTGGTCT
>JBGOVO010000106.1:0-10807 GCA_041478145.1 Methylomirabilia bacterium | reverse complement strand
TACCAGGTCGCGCGCTCGCTGTGGGAGGCCCTCTCCTCCGTGATGGCCGCGCCGGGGCTCCTGTTCTTCACGCGCCTGTCGAGCCTCTACGCGCGGCGCTCCGCCGCGGGCGACCGGGAGGCGCGGGACTTCTTCTTCGGTGCGCTGGACAAGCTGCTGTTCCTCGCGATCCCGCTCGCCTTCGTGTTCTGGGCCGTCGCGGGCTCCCTGGTCGGTCTGCTGTACGGCGGCGCCTTCGAGCCCGCCATCACCGCGCTGCGCATCCTCGTCCTCGCGGCAGTGGTAGCGAACGTGATCAACCCGTACACCCTCGTGCTCTACGCCCTCGAGGCGGGTGACCGCTTCGTCCCGGTCAACATCCTCCGGGTGATCGGCTACCTGGTCGTCCTCGTGCTCATGGTCCCGCTCGACCTGGCCGGCTTCCGGGGATTCTGGCCCGGCGCACCGGGCGCGGCGGTGGCACGGCTCTTCCTCGTGCTGTTCCCGGCCTGGGTGTACTTCCGCTGGACCCGCGAGCTGGCCGGGATTCCCCTCTACCCGCGCGTGTGGGCCTACACGGCAGGCTTCGTGCTCATGCTGCCCGCGCAGTACGGGCTGGCCGTGCTCCTCGGGTGGGCCACGCCCGGGCTCGGCCGCTTCACCGAGGTCGCGGCGGCGCCCGTCACGCTGGCGGCCTACCTGGCCTTCCTGGCCCTGGCCCATCCGGGCACGCGGGACAACCTGCGCTACGTGGCGTCGCTGCTCTCACCGAGCAGCTTCGTCCACTTCCTGCGCGCCGGGCTCCGGGAGAGCTGAGCGCGCGTCGCGGGTCAGCCGGCCGGCGCGGGACGGGCCGGCACGCCCATCACGGTCTGGCCCGGCGAGACGTCCGCGGTCACCACCGCCCCCGCGGCCACGACTGCCCCCGCCCCGATGCGCAGGCCCGGCAGCACGACCGCGCCCGCGCCGAGGAAGGCGCCCGCCTCCACCGTCACCTGGCCGGAGAGGACCACGCCGGGCGAGAGATAGGCGTGGTCGCCGATCACGCACTCGTGCTCCACGATGACGCCGCTGTAGAGCACCGCGTTCACGCCCGTCCGCACCCCGCTGCCGAGCACGGTGCCCGCGAAGACCACCGTGCCCGCGCCGACCGCGGCCGAGGGCGACGCGACCGCGCGCGGATGAACCAGGGCCGGCTGGGGCACCCCGGCGGCCACCAGCACGTCGTAGAGCTGGGCCCGGCGCGCGAGGGCGGTGTTGCCGACGCCGACCACCCCGCCGTCGATCTGCTGCGCGCGGATGAGGGCGGCCAGCTCCGCGTCGGTGCCGAGCACCGGGTTCCCGGGGCCGCCCGCCGACGGCGAGCGATCGGTGAAGCCGGCAACGGTGAAGCCGCACGTCCGCGCGAGATCGGCGACGGCGCGGCCGTGGCCGCCCGCGCCCAGGATCAGCAGGCGGCCGGCCAAGCGCTCAGGAGGACGGCGCCGCGGGGGCGGTCACGCCGTGGAGGCGATTCCACTCCCGCTCGTAGTCGGCGATGCGCTTGAGATCGCGCATCACCATCAGCTCGCGGAGCCCGTACAGCTCCACCGGGTTGAACTTCTTGCAGATGTTGCCGGTGATGCGGGTGGCGTCGCCGACGTCGAGGAGGAACGCCTCGAGGTCGCCGTCGTACTGCTCGAGGATGCGCGACTTGTAGCGGTAGTACCACTCGGTGCCCGGATAGGGGGTGGCGAAGAACGGCTTCACGTTGAGCCCGAGGCGGTTCCAGGCGTGCACGTTGTCGCGGATGGAATCGAAGTCGTCGTCGGGGAAGCCGATCATCTGGTTCGGGATCGGCCGGATCCCCGCCTCGAGCGTCCAGCGGAGCGAGCGCTCGTTGGTCGCCGGGGTGGCCCCCTTGCCCACCGTCTTGAGCACCCGCGGCGAGAAGGACTCGTAGCCGTAGACGAGGTGCGTGCAGCCCGCCTGCTTGATGACCTTGAGCACGTGCTGGCTGACGAGGGTCGCGTGGCTCGTGCCGCCCCAGTGGACCCCCTGGCAGTGCTCGGGGTCGTGGTCCACGCCCTCGCGCACGCAGCGCGGCTGGAGCCCTTCCGAGATCCAGAGGTCCGCGATGTCGGTGAGCCACTTCTTGCCCGAGAACTGGTGCATGGTCATCAGGTTCTCGTCGAGGAAGCCGATGAAGTCCACCCCGAAGCGCTCCCGGGCGTACTTCACCAGGCTCACGATGTAGCGCGGGCTGTGCCAGCGGATCTTGCGGTCGTAGGTGAAGCTGGTCTCCCGGTCGCCGTCCGTCGTCTCGCTGATCTTCATGTCACCCGAGATCCCCAGGTGAAAGCAGAAGCGGCAGATGAGCGAGCAGCCGTAGCTGGCGTTGATGTCGAGCCGCCGCCGGGCCACCATGCCCTCCTCGGAGAACAGCGCCATGCTGTTCTTGAAGTAGACCTCGTCCAGGGGGAACAGCTCCCAGGCCGGATAGGGCAGGCTGTCCAGGTCCTCGAGCAGCGGCTGCTCCGCGTTGAGACGGGCGCGGCCGGACGGCTCCCGCCAGATGAGCCCGTTGACCTGGGCCCAGTCTCGATTGCCCGCGTCCACCCGGCGCAGGACCTCCGGGAAGGAGATGAAGCCCTCGCCCACCACGCCGAGGTCCACCTGGGGCAGGAAGCGCATGATGTCGTTGGGCATGCTCGTGAGGAAGCCGCCACCCGCCACGATCAGCGCCTCGGGCGCGGCCTCCTTGGCCATCGCCGTGATGTGCTTGATGGATCGGTACGCGGTGGTGATGCCGCCGATCCCGATCACGTCCCAGCGGTCGGCCCGGAGCACCTGCGTGATCACCGAGTCCGAGGCGCGCCAGGCGTTGGCGTCGAAGACCTGGACCGCGTGGCCGTCCCGGATGGCGATGGCGGCCAGCAGCGCGATCCCGTACGGCACGTGCCGCGGATCGTCCTCCTCGCGGATCACCGGATTGATGAAGAGCACCTTGGCCATGGTCGCTCAGCGCCCTCGCTCGACGCCCTGCACGAACTCTTCGAGGGGAACCGTCCGGATGCCCGGGCCGAACAGCAGCCCGCCCTCCGTGCAATTATAGGTGTCGCACCCGGCTTCTCCGGCCATCTGAAGGAACACCTCGCGGTACCAGTAGTAGGCCGGGTCGGTGAACCACGTCTCGCCCAGCGCGGGATTCTCCATGTGGATGAAGGCGTCCTTGAAGCCGTCGCCCAGGAGCTCCACCAGCTCGGGATAGTACTGGGTCTTCTCGTACGGCGTGTCCGGGGTGTAGGCGAAGTCCATGCCGATGATGCCCACCCGGCGCTTACCGAGCACCGCGTGCGCCAGCACCCAGGCCGCGGTGCCCACGTTACCGCCGCCGTTGATGCACGGCAATCCGTTCATCCGGTGGAGCCGGCGCGAGAGGCTGTCGGCCGCCTCGTAGTCGTCGTACATCGGGTTCCACCAGTAGAGCGCCATGCCCGCCTGCTCGCAACGCCCCGTCACCGCGGGGGACGCGGAGGTCGAGACGGCGGCGCGGATCGCGGACCCGTGCCGGTTCACGAGCGCGACCAGGGCGCGGTTGGCGCCCAGCTCGTCCTGGACGTGGACGGCGTCCATCTCCTGGCGGCGGAAGTAGTCGTCGGCCGGCGCCGCGGTCAGGGAGGGATCGCCGAACCACCGCACGATGCGTCCGGCGTGCGGATCCACGCTGACCACCACGTGCGGGACGACGCCCGCGCGCAGGCACGCGCCGAGCGCGCCGTCGGCGGCCACGATCGTGCCGCGGAAGGCCGTGTCGCGGAGCCGCTCCAGGCTCCTCCGGCGGCGCAGGCTCGGCCCGGCCGCCACCACCAGAGCCGTGTCGCTCTCACCGAGCGGCTCGCGGGCCAGGTCGAGCACCGACCGGCCGATCCGCGGGTGGTTCAGCTCGGCGTTGGCGAGGCCGGCCGCCGCGATGCGCTCGAAGGTCGCGCCCTCAAGCGTCCGCGCGATCTTCTTTCCCAGCTCCACTCTTCGTCTCGCTCTGGTCTCTTTCGCCCTGCTCGGAGTCGCCGGTCCAGATGAAGCTCTTCTTGCTCACGAAGCAGATGCTGCCGCCGAGGCGGGAGAGCGCCTTCCGCTCGAACTCGACCTCGAGCTGGGAGCGCGCCTCGTCGAGGGCCTCCTTGATCTCGGTGTCCACCTTGTAATTGCCCTTGAGGAACTCCTTCATCGCGCTCTCCTTGCCGAAGCGCTGGCCGGCGCCCGATCCGCCGGATCGGCGAGGCGACGCAGCGTGAGGCACTTCTCGGCGGGCACTCCCAGTCTTCCCAGCTCCCCCACCCGCTCCTCCGGCCGGTCGAAGGTGGCCACGATCACGCCATCGACGTCCTCGGCCGCCAGCTCCGCCAGCGGGCGCACCGGAAAGCCGAGGAACGGCCCCCCCGGCTCCCGGTCGAAGATGCCCACCGGCTCCAGCCCGAACTCCCGGAGCGTCAGATAGGCCAGCTCGGCCGCCTCCCCGACCCCGCACAGCGCGAAGCGCTTCATGCCGTCGCCGTGGAAGCGGGCCATGGTCTCCCGGAGATTGCCACGCGTGCGCCGGAACAGCCGCAGGGAATACGCCATGTACTCGTAGGAAAGCCGGGCCTTCTCCGCCATCCCCTTGGGCGTGAGCACGTACCGCAGCCGCTTGCGGGCCAGGGGCTTGGCGGGGAACTCCATCACCTTGATGAAGCCCTTGCTGGCCAGCCGCTTGAGACAGAGGTTGGCGAGGCCCAGGGCCACGCCGAGCTGCTCGGCGAGGGCGCGCTGGGTGACCGGCGCGCCTTCGCCGATGGCGGTCAGGATCTCCAGATTTCGCTCGTTCTGCCGCTGCATGAGAACGTTCACAAGTTGAACACGTTGGTGTAAGATGCGTCAAGCGAATTCCATGACACCCCCGCGCACCTTCGTCATCGCCGAGGCCGGCGTCAACCACAACGGCGATCCCGCGCTGGCCCGCGCCCTGGTGGACGCCGCGGTGGCGGCGGGGGCCGACGCGGTCAAGTTCCAGACCTTCACGGCCGCCCGCCTGGTGACCCGGCGGGCGGCCACCGCGGAGTACCAGCAGCGGGCCACCGGCGGCGAGCAGAGCCAGTACGAGATGCTGGCCCGGCTCGAGCTGTCGCCCGCGGCCCATCGAACCCTGTTCACCTATTGCGCGGAGGTCGGCATCGAGTTCATGTCCACGCCCTTCGATCCCGAGAGCGCGCGCTACCTCAAGCGCCTGGGGGTGCGGCGCATCAAGATCTCCTCGGGCGACGTGACCAACCTGCCGATGCTCGAGGTGGTGGGCGCGCTCGGGCTGCCCGTCATCCTCTCCACCGGCATGGCCGACATGGCCGAGGTGCAGGCCGCGGTGGCCGCGCTCCGGCGGGCCGGAACCACCGACCTGGCCGTGCTCCAGTGCGTGAGCAACTATCCCGCCGATCCCGCGGTGACCAACCTGCGCGTGATGGACACCTACGCGCGCGTCTTCGGCGCGCCGGTCGGCCTGTCCGACCACTCGACGGGCACCGCGGTGGCCATCGCGGCCGCCGCGCGCGGGGCCGCCTACATCGAGAAGCACTTCACGCTGGACCGGACGCTGCCCGGTCCGGATCATCAGGCCTCGCTGCTGCCCGACGAGCTGCGGGCGCTCGTGGCCGCGATCCGGGAGGTCGAGTCCGCGCTGGGCGACGGGGTCAAGCGGCCGGTCGCCAGCGAGCTGCCCGTCCGCGACGTCGCGCGCAAGAGCCTCGTGGCCGCGCGCGATCTGCCCGGCGGCGTCGTCCTCACCCGCGAGGACCTGGACGTGCTCCGTCCGGGCACCGGCCTGTCGCCCGCCGCGCTCCCCGCCGTGCTCGGCCGGCGAACCACGCGCGCCATCCCTCACCACACCCCCATCACCGAGGACATGCTCCAGTCATGATCACGGCCCTGGTCATCGGCGGCGGCTCCATCGGCAAGCGCCACCTGCGCAACCTGCTCGCCACCGGCCGGACCGCCGCGGTGGTGGAGACCCGGGCGGACCGGCGCGCCGAGATCGCGGCCAAGCACCCCGGCGTCCCCCTCTTCCCGTCGCTCGAGGCCGCGCTGGCCGCGGAGCAGTACCGGACCGGCTTCATCTGCCTGCCCACCGCCTATCACCTGGAGCCGGCGCTGACGCTGGCCCGGCGGGGCGTGCACCTCTTCGTGGAGAAGCCGGTCTCGCACACGGTGGACCGGATCCCCGAGCTGCTCGACGCGGTCCAGCAGCGGAAGCTGACCGCGATGACCGGCTTCTGCATGCGCTTCTTCCCGCCGCTGCAGCAGGCCAAGGCGCTGCTCGAGGCCGGCCGCGTCGGCCGCATCGTCACCGCGCGGAGCTTCACCGGCGTCTACCTGCCCGACTGGCACCCCTACGAGGACTACCGCGCGTTCTACATGGCCAGGAAGGACCAGGGCGGCGGCGTGCTCCTCGACGAGTGCCACGCCTTCGACTGGATGCAGTGGCTCTGCGGCCCCATCACCGCGGTCTGCGCGGTGGTCGGCACCTTCAGCGATCTGGAGGTGGAGACCGACGACGTCTGCGAGGCGATCGTGCGCTTCGGCCGGCGGGCGGTCGGCTCGATCCACCTCGACATGGTGGACCGCTCCGCGCGGAGCGAGGTGGAGATCATCGGCACCGCGAGCACCATCCTGGTGGACCTGGAGGGCCACACCGTCCGCTGCTACGACCACGCGGCGCGCAAGTGGGAGAGCTGGAGCTTCGAGCCCGCCTACGACCGCATGTACGTGGACGAGCTCGAGCACTTCTTCGCCTGCGTCGAGCGCGGCGAGCCCCCGCGGGTCGACCTGCGGGCCGGGTACCGCGTGCAGCGGCTCATCGACGCCTGCGCCCGCTCGAGCGCGTCGGGTCGCTTCGTCGACCTCGAGTAGTCGCGCGATCCCCGCATGCCGGCCGCCCGCGTCATCGCTCGCCTCGACGTGAAAGGGCCCAACCTCGTCAAGGGCATCCACCTGGAAGGCCTCCGCGTCATGGGCGACCCGCAGCAGTTCGCCCGCCGCTACTACGCGGAGGGCGCCGACGAGATCCTCTACGTGGACATCGTGGCGAGCCTCTACGGCCGCAACAATATCCTCGAGGTGGTGCGCCGGACCGCGGAGGCGGTGTTCGTGCCCATGACGGTGGCGGGCGGGCTCCGGAGCGTCGCGGACGTGCGCGATGCCCTGCGCAGCGGCGCGGACAAGGTGGCCATCAACACCGCGGCGGTGGCCCGTCCCGAGCTGATCCGGGAGGTCTCGGAAGCCTTCGGGAGCCAGTGCATGGTGCTCTCCATCCAGACCAAGAAGATCGGTCCGGACCGGTGGGAGGCCTACACCGACAACGGGCGCGAGCGGACCGCTCTCGACGCGCTCGACTGGGCCCGGCGTGGGGTCGAGCTGGGCGCGGGCGAGCTGCTCATCACCTCGGTGGACCGCGAGGGCACCCAGAAGGGCATGGACCTCGAGTTCCTCCGCAAGGTCACCGCGCTGGTCGACGTGCCGGTGATCGCCGGGGGCGGCGCGGGCACGCCCGAGCACGCGTGCCGCGCGATCACCGAGGCGGGCGCCGACGCGGTCGCGGTGGCCTCCATGCTGCACTACGGCAAGCACACGGTGGGCGAGATCAAGGCGCGGCTGGCCCAGGCCGACGTGCCGGTGCGGAGCTCGGCGTGAGCGCCCGGCGTCCCGTGGTGCCGCGTCCCGTGGTGATCGTCGACTACGGCCGCGGCAATCTCTGGAGCGTCTGCCAGGCGGTGGCCGCGGTCGGGGGCGAGCCGCGACTCTCCGCCGAGCCCGCCGAGGTGCGCGCCGCCGAGCAGCTCGTTCTCCCGGGCGTGGGCGCCTTCGGCGACGCCATGGCGGGGCTGCGCGCCCGCGGCCTCGACGAGGCGGTGCGGGCCTTCGCCGCGACCGGCCGCCCGCTGCTCGGCGTCTGTCTCGGCATGCAGCTCCTGCTCGAGGCCTCCTCCGAGTTCGGGCACCACCCGGGCCTGGGCCTGATCGCCGGGCGAGTGGACCGGCTGCCCGCGCCGGCCGCGGGCGCCCGGCAGAAGATCCCCAATGTCGGCTGGTGCCGCCTCGAGCCCGCCGCCGGCGGCGCGCCGTGGGCCGAGAGCCTCTTCGCCGCGGTCAAGCCGGGGGACTTCGCGTACTTCGTCCACTCCTACGCGGCCCATCCCGCCGACCCGCGCCACCGGCTGGCCGAGATCGACTTCGGAGGCGCGCCGGTGGCCGCCGCCATCACGGCCGGGCCGATCACGGGCTGCCAGTTCCATCCGGAGAAGAGCGGCGAAGTGGGCCTGGCCATCCTTCGCGCCTTCGTGGCTCGCGCCTGAGCCGCTCCCCATGACGCCGTCGCCCCTCGAGGCGAAGTTCGGCCTGCCCACCGAGGTGCGCTTCTGCGCCCGCTGCGTGATCTCCAATCAGCGACCCTCGTCCACCGTCGAGTACACGCACACGCCCGAGTCGAAGAAGGAGACCATCCACTTCGACGCCGACGGCGTGTGCGCGGCCTGCCGGTTCGCGGAGGAGAAGGAGCGCGTGGACTGGGCGACGCGCGAGCGGGAGCTGCTGGACCTGCTCGCCCGCCACCGCCGCACCGACGGGCGCTACGACGTGCTCGTCCCCGGGAGCGGGGGCAAGGACAGCATCTACGCCTCGCACCTGCTCAAGTACAAGTACGGGATGAATCCCCTCACCGTCACGTGGGCGCCGCACATCTACACCGAGGTCGGCTGGCGCAACTTCCAGTCGTGGCTGCACGCCGGCTTCGACAACTATCTCTGCACGCCCAATGGGCGGGTGCACCGCACCCTCACCCGGCTCGCCTTCGAGAACCTCCTGCATCCGGTCCAGCCCTTCATCTTCGGTCAGAAGAGCCTGCCGCCCCGCTTCGCGGCCCTCAACGACATCCCCCTGGTGGTGTACGGCGAGAACGAGGTGGAGTACGGCAACCCGCTCGGGGAAGCCGCGACCCCCGAGCGCGATCTTCGCTACTACGCGCGCGAGGGGCGCCTCGACGAGCTTCACCTGGGCGGGGTGAGCGTGCCCGCGCTCGAGGCGCACGGGGTGACCCCGAAGGACCTCGATCCCTACCTGCCCGCGGATCCCGCGCTGCTGGCGGACAAGCGCGTGGAGGTGCACTACCTCGGCTACTACCTCAAGTGGGTGCCGCAGGAGTGCTACTACTACGCGGTCGAGCACGCCGGCTTCGAGGCCAATACCGAGCGCACCGAGGGCACCTACTCCAAGTACAACAGCATCGACGACCGCATGGACGGGCTCCACTACTTCACCACCTACGTCAAGTTCGGTCTCGGGCGGGCCTCGTACGACGCGGCCCAGGAGATCCGCAACCGCCACCTCACGCGCGAGGAAGGCGTGGCCCTGGTGCGCCGTTTCGAGGGCGAGTTCCCGAAGAAGTGGTTCCAGGAAAACCTCGACTACATGGGGATCAGCGAGGCGCGCTTCTGGGAGGTGGTGGATCAGTTCCGCTCCCCGCATCTCTGGAAGCGGGAAGGTGACCGATGGGTGCTGCGGCACCAGGTGTCCTGAGCGACGGGCTCCTGATCCTGGTCCCGGCGCGGGCCGGCTCGAAGGGGCTCCCCGGCAAGAACGTCCGGCCGCTGGGCGGGCTGCCGCTCCTCGCGTGGACCGCGCGGGCGATCGCCGCGGCGGCGGTGCCGGCGCGCGCCGTGCTCAGCACCGACGACCCCGCCATCGCGGAGGTCGGCCGGGCCCACGGGCTCGAGGCCCCGTTTCTGCGCCCGCCCGAGCTGGCCACGGACGCGGCGGGCATGCTGGACGTCGTGGACCACGCGGTCGGCTGGCTCGAGGCCCATGCCGGGTTCGGCGCCACCGCGGTGATGCTGCTCCAGCCCACCTGCCCGTTCCGCAAGGCGGAGCGGCTCCGACAAGCCGTGGACCTGCTGGCCCGGCCGGGCACCGAGGGCGTGATCGGCGTCCGGCGCATCGAGCGCAGCCTGTCGGTGATGTATCGCGAGGACGCGAGCGGCTGCCTCGATCCCCTCGCCGCCTGGGACGACCGCACGCGGCGTCAGGACGTCCGCCCGCTCCTGACTCCGAACGGCACGCTCTACCTCGTCACGCGCCAGGCGCTCGCCACCCACCGGCGGCTCTTCCCGCCCCGACTGCGCCCGCTGGCGACCGACGCGGTCGAGGGCATCGACATCGACACGCCCGAGGACTGGGCGCTGGCCGAGGCGGTGGTGGCGGCGGGCCTGGCCAAGCCGTGAGGGCGGTCCGCGTCCTCGTCTCCGCTCGCGACCCCGGCGGCGCCGCCCAGGTGCGCGCGGTCTGCCCGGCCCTGCGCGCCGACGCGCGGCTCACGGTCACGGTGGCCGCGAGCGGGCCCGCCTTCGATCTGCTGGACGGGGCCGGCCTGCGCCCCATCCGGTTCGCGCTCCCCGACGGCTCCGCCCACGTGCCGGCGGGTGGCGATCCCTCGACCCTGCTGGAGGCCGCGGGCGCCCTGATCGAGCGGGTCGCCCCCGACGTGCTGCTCGTCGGGATCTCCTCGCTCGGGGTCGGCCTCGACGAAGCGCTGCTGGCCCGTGCGGCCCGTCGCCCGAGCTTCGCGCTCCAGGACTTCCCCGGCGACGCCAACGCCATCGACGGAGCCTACGCGGGCACGTACTTCGTCCGCGACGAGGCGGCCGCGCGCCTCACTCGCGAGCGATTCGGCGTGGTGACCGTGCCGGTGGGCTCACTCCGCCACGAAGCCTACGCCGGCCTCGACGTCCGGGAGCTCCGCGCGAGCACGCGGGCCCGCGTCGGCGCGGGG
>JBGOVO010000451.1:0-2818 GCA_041478145.1 Methylomirabilia bacterium | reverse complement strand
GGTGCCGGCGCCGAGGGCCAGGGGCAGGGCGCCCAGCAGGGCGGCCATCGTGGTCATCAGGATGGGCCGGAGCCGCCGCAGGCAGGCGGTGTGGATCGCCTCGCGCGGGGAGCGGCCCTCGCGTCGCTCCAGGTCGAGCGCCACGTCGATGACCATGATCGCGTTCTTCTTGACGATGCCGATCAGCAGGATGATGCCGATGATCGCGATGATCGACAGCTCCATCCCGCAGGCCATCAGCGCGAGCAGCGCGCCCACCCCCGCCGAGGGCAGGGTGGAGAGAATCGTCAGCGGGTGGACGTAGCTCTCGTAGAGCATGCCGAGCACGATGTAGACCGCGACCAGCGCGGCCAGGATCAGCAGGGGCTGCGTCGAGAGGGAGTCCTGAAAGGCCTGGGCCGCGCCCGCGAACTTGCCCCGGATGCTGGCGGGCAGCCCGATGCGCCGCCCGGCCGCCTCCACCGCGGTGACCGCCTCGCCCAGGGCCACCCCGGGCGCCAGGTTGAACGAGAGCGTGACGGACGGGAAGAGGCCCTGGTGGTTCACCTGGAGCGGGGCCGCGCTCGGCACGAATCGGGTGACCGCGGTGAGCGGGACGGACGAGCCGGTGGTGGCTGACCGCACATAGATGTCCCGCAGCGCGTCGGGACTCTGCCAGTACTGGGGCGCCACCTCCATCACGACGTGATACTGGTTGAGCGACGTATAGATCGTGGACACCTGGCGCTGCCCGAAGGCGCTATAGAGGGTCTCGTCGATCAGCCTCGTGCTCACCCCCAGCCGGGCCGCGGTGGCGCGGTCGATGGTCAGCGGCACCTGCAGCCCCGCGTCCTGCTGGTCGCTCGACACGTCGCGGACCTGGGGCAGGCCGCGCAGGGCCTGGAGCACCCGCGGCGCCCATTCGCTCAGCTCGGCCAGATGGTCGGCCTGGAGCGTGTACTGGTACTGCGCGTTCCCGAGCCGCCCGCCCATGCGGATGTCCTGCACGGCCTGGAGGTAGAGGGTGGCCCCCGGCACGCGGCCGAGCTTCGGACGAAGCCGCGTGATCACCTCGTCGGCGGTCGCGTCGCGCTCGCGCCGCCCCTTCAGCGCGATGAACATGCGGGCATTGTTGACGGTGGTGCCGCGCCCGCCGCCTCCGCCGGTGTAGGCGGTGACGGTGGCCACCGCCGGGTCGGCCTGCACGATCGCGGCGAGCTGGGTGATCTTCTCGCGCATGGCCTGGTAGGAGATGTCCTGCGCGGCCAGGACCGAGCCGCTGAGCCGGCCGTTGTCCTGCTGGGGGAAGAAGCCCTTGGGGATCACCACGAAGAGGTACACCGTGAAGGCGCAGGTGAGGGCCGCGATGGCGAGCACCGTGCCCGGGTACGCCAGGGCCCAGTCGAGCGTGCGCCGGTAGCCGGAGGTCACCCAGCCGAACACGCGCTCGCCGCCCCGGTAGAAGCGACCACCCGGGCGCCCTTCGCGCGAGCGGAGGAGGAGGGCGCACATCATCGGGGTGGTGGTGAGCGAGACCACCAGGGAGACGAGGACGGCGACGGAGAGCACGACCGCGAACTCGCGGAAGAGGCGGCCGATCAGCCCCCCCATGAGGAGGATCGGGATGAAGACGGCCACGAGGGAGATGCTGATGGACAGCACCGTGAAGCCGATCTCGCGCGCGCCGGTCACCGCCGCCTCGAAGGCGGGCATGCCCGCCTCGAGATGGCGCATGACGTTCTCGACGACCACGATGGCGTCGTCCACCACGAAGCCGGTGGCCACCGTGAGCGCCATCAGCGAGAGATTGTCGATGCTGTAGCCGATCAAGTACATGAAGGCGAAGGTCCCGATCAGGGACACCGGCACCGCCACGCCGGGAATGGCGGTGGCGCGCCAGTCGCGCAGGAAGAGGAACACCACCAGCACGACGAGGGCCACCGAGATCATCAGCGCGTGCTCGACGTCGGACACCGAGGCGCGGATGGTCACGGTCTGGTCGAGGACCGGGGTCAGCCGGACGTCGGCGGGCAGGAGCGCGTGCAGCTCGGGCTGCGCCTCGCGGATGCGGTCCACCGCTTCGATGATGTTGGCCCCGGGCTGGCGGAAGATGATGATGAGCGCGGAGGGCTTTCCGTTGGCGAGGCCGATCGAGCGGAGATCCTCGACCGAGTCGACCACCTCGCCCAGGTCGGCGAGGCGCACCGCGGCCCCGTTGCGCCAGGCCACCAGGAGCGGCCGATACTCTTCCGCGAAGCGGAGCTGGTCGCTGGTGCGAATCTCCCACGCGCGGTCGGGCCCGTGGATCTGGCCCTTCGGCCGGTTGACGTTGGCGTTGGCCAGCACCGCCCGCACGTCCTCGAGCCCGATGCCGTAGCGCGCGAGCGCGTTGGGATTGAGCTCCACGCGTACCGAGGGCAGGGAGCTGCCGCCCACGAACACCTGCCCCACGCCCTCGATCTGGGCCAGCTTCTGCTGGAGGATCGTGGAGGCCAGGTCGTAGAGCTGCCCGGTGCTCAAGGTGGGCGACGTCAGCGCGAGAATCATGATGGGCGCGTCGGCCGGGTTCAGCTTGCGATATGTCGGATTGGTCGGGAGGTTCGAGGGAAGCTGGCCGCTCGCCGCGTTGATGGCGGACTGCACGTCGCGGGCGGCCCCGTTGATGTCGCGCGAGAGATCGAACTGGAGCGCCACGTTGGCGGAACCGAGGAAGCTCGTCGAGGTCATCTCGTTGACCGCGGCGATGCGGGTGAACTGCCGCTCGAGCGGGGTGGCGACCGCGGAGGCCATGGTCTCGGGGCTCGCGCCCGGCAAGCCCGCCGAGACGTTGATGGTGGGG
>JBGOVO010000215.1:0-6740 GCA_041478145.1 Methylomirabilia bacterium | reverse complement strand
TTAGGAAACTGCTGCTCTATCCACCTGAGCTACGGGGGCGGCCTTGATCTTCGGTAGTTTACCAGACACCTCTGGCCGGCGCCGATCTGCTGCTGTGAATCCTGATGGGGAATTCTGAGCAATCCGCTCGACGGCCTCGGCCTTGTGCGTCGGGCTGAGGTGCGTGTAGCGCTCGACCATTTCGAGCGAGGCCCAGCCGCCCAGCTCCTGGATCGTCCGCGGATCCACGCCGGCCACGGCCAGGCGCGAGGCGAAGGTGTGCCGGAGCACGTGCGGGGTCACGCCCTTGAGGCCGGCGGTCCGGCACGCCACCTCCGCCTTCCGCTTCTCGTCGAGGAACTCCAGGACTCGGTCTGTTTTATCGGCTCCCACACCGTCGCGAGCACCCCACAGACGGTCACGAGCGCGCCGCCGCCACGGCACTACCCGCCATGACGGCAGGCCTCGATCGCAGCCGGAGCGGCTGATTCGGCGGTGAGCTGCGGGAAGCTGATCTGGACGGGTGACATGCGCAATGTCGCAGCGGAGCCGTCGTCCGGCTGGGGCGTGGCCGGCTCACGGACTCTGCATCTGGCGCAACTCGAGATAGCTGCCTTGTCGCAGCTCCTGGGTCACGTAGCCCCGTTCGGTCATGCACCGGCGGGCTCGCGCGGGACTGGCCTGGTCCCCGCCGGCACCCCCCGCGCATTCGGCTTCGTCACGGGTCATCTGCTCGAGCGTCGCCCCGCCGGGCTTGCTGTAGACGTACACGGGCGCCGCCGAGTCGCATCCCGCCGCCAGGATCGTGAGCGTGATAACTGCAAGAGCTCGCACGACCATCGCCGGGCCTCCTCTCTCCTGATGCAGCTATGGGGCCGATCCCAGTCCTGACGCAGGGCGCGGCACTTTTCGGCGGCCCTGTGTCAGCAATTGACGACGCGCCTAGATTAGGGGGCAAGTGGGCCGACCTTAGCCGGAAGCGCCCCGAGCGTCAACAATTCACGATCCGGCGTGGATCGACGACAGCAGGTTCCCGAGATTCGGCTCGGGCTTCCATTTGGCAGCCCGTGAGCCCGTCCGTTGAACCTGCTTGGGCTCGAGTGCTGAGGGCATCGCATTGACAAGGCGACCGGGCCCGCCTAGCATGGCGTCACCTTCGCCTCGACCGCGCACCGACCACCTGATCCTGCGAACCGGGAGGAACAGGAGATGAAGCGGGTCGCAACCGTTACGGCTCGGGCCCTTCTCATCGGCATCGCGGTGTTCGTTGCGGCTGGTAGTCCGGTCTCGGCCACCACCATTGGCATTCCTGGCAACGCGCCTGGCAATCTTCCGGCTGGACCTCCAGATCCCAATCTCCCCGGGTACAATCTCTACCCGTTCATGCTGAGCGGGCTCCTCCCCCCATCGCCAAACCCGCTGCCGACCGGTCTCTTTGCCGAGAGCCCGTTGCAATTCAACCTGGTCATGCTGGCCGGGTTCGGACCAACCGGCAGGATCGACCCGATCGTCGCCCCCCAGGTGTTCAACTTCTTCATCATCGGGGACTTCTGGTCGGTTCAAGCCCAGTTCGAGTACAAGCCCAAGTCGTCCATCTTCTTCCCGAGCGACGTGGTGACGATGACTGGTGATGTCGTGCACCGCATCGCCCCGCATGAAGGGGAGTTTGCCCCGGGGCCCGCCGTCCTCTTCAACGTCGTGCTCAATGCGGGGAGCGTGCTGACGTTGCCGCCCGACCTCAACGTGCCAAGCGCGACCATCCGGAAAGCGCTCCGGGACGCAAATCTCCCGGCGGGAGCCCGATTCGGCGTCGACGTGGAGTCGGCGGTTCATGGCCCCGGCACGCATGAGGACACCATCTTTGGCATCCTGGCGGGAGAGATCTCGAGCCCGAACAATCCCTTCGTCGGCAACGAGCTCGATTTCTGGGTTGGAGGCGTCGCGGGATTGCATCCCACTCCCGAGCCCGCCACGCTGCTCCTCTGGGGTACCGCGGCTGGGCTCGGATTTCTCGCACGCGGACGCGGCCGGCATGGCTCCAGGGTGGACGCGTCGGCGAGGGCGACTCCGGCGCGGTAGATCGCGAGCCATTGCAGGTCTGAAAAGGCCGGCATCTTCCTCTGCGGAATGGCCGCCTCTGTGGCGGGCGGTACGGTATCACTCCCGTGGTCGCCGGCCGTCTGGTACGATGGCGCCCGCGATGAGTCCCGTCGACGCCGGCCCCCACGTCTCGCTCGAGCGCATGAACCGCTTCCAGGAGGCGGAGGCGCGCCGGATCATCGCGGATCTGGGACTGCCCGCGGGCTCGGTGGGGCTCGACGTGGGCTGCGGCGTCGGGCTCTACGCCCTCTGGCTGGCGGAGGCGGTGGGTAAGGCCGGCCGGGTCATCGGGATCGAGCCCGATCTCGAGAAGGTCGAGGCGGCGCGGGCGCTCGTCGGCGGCAAGGTGGACAAGGGTCGGATCGAGTTCACGAAGGGCGACGGGACGGCGATTCCCCTGCCCGATCGGAGCGTGGACTGGGTGTGGTGCGGCGACGTGCTGCACCACATCGTGGAGACCGAGAAGGCTCTGCAGGAGTTCCGCCGGGTCGTCCGGCCGGCCGGGCGGATCATCGTCAAGGAATCGCAGGTCCTCTCCGCGATGTTCCTGCCCGGGCACCCGGAGCTGGAGCGCCGCATCCAGCTCGCCGAGATCCGCCGCACGCTGGACGAAGGGGGCGGGCGCTCGTTCCAGGAGCGGCGGCAAACGACCCCGGCTGCACTCCGCGCCGTCGGCTTGGCGGACGTCGCGATGCGCACCTACATGCTGGAGCGGCGCGCGCCGCTGGCCTCCGCCGATCACGACTACATCCAGCACACCGTCTTCTCGCGCAACTGGGGGGACCGGCTGCGGGAGCTGCTGACCGCGGAGGACTGGAAGGCGCGCACCCGGCTGTGCGAGGAGGGTTCAGCGGCCAGCGTCTTGCTGAGCCCCGCTTACTACTGCCTCTACCCGATCACGGTCTTCTCGACGCGCGCCTGAGGTCTCAGGGCTGGCGCCACTAGCCGCCCAGCTCCGCGAGGTGCTTGCTCGTCACGCCGAGCGCTCGCGCGAGCCGTCCGAGGGCGGACGGGGACAGGTTCGCCTGCTGCCCCGACTCGAGCAGGGTGATGTAGCTCAGCGCGAGCTGGGCGCGCTCGGCGAGCTGCGCCTGGCTGAGCCCGTGGCGCTCGCGGAGCTCGCGCACCACCTCGCCCAGCTTCTTCTCGCGCGGGCTCACAGCAGATCCGACGGCTCGACGTCGCGGGCGGCCAGCAGCCCCCGCAGGTGCTGAAGCGCGGCGCCCTCGATCTGCCGCACCCGCTCGCGGGTGAGGCCCAGGCGGTTGCCGATGCGCTCGAGCGTCATCGGCTCCTCGCCGCCCAGGCCGAAGCGCAGGGTGACCACGGTGCGCTCGCGGTCCGGCAGGTCCTGGAGCACGCCGGCCAGATCGGCGCGGGCGCGGAGGATCGCGGCCAGGGCCGCCCCGGGCACGGCATTCGGGTCCGCGACGGTGTCCCCCAGGTTCCCCTTCCCGTCGCCGGCATTCGGCTTGTCGAGCGAAACGGGATGCTGCCGCAGGTTCTCGAGCTGCTCCAGCTCCGCGGCGGGCCGGCCCATCTTGGCCGCCACCTCCTCCGTCGTGGGCGGCCGGCCGAGCTTCTGGGTGAGCGCGTTGCGCTGCCGGTTGTACTGCGCCAGCAGCGCCCCGACGTGCACGGGCAGCCGGATCGTCCGCGCCTGGTTGGCGAGCGCGCGCGCCACCGCCTGGCGGATCCACCACGTGGCGTAGGTCGAGAAGCGCGTCCCGCGGTCGGGCTGGAACTTGCGCACCGCGTGCAGCAACCCCACGTTGCCTTCCTCGATGAGGTCGAGCAGCGAGAGGCCGCGGTGGAGATAGCGCCGGGCGATCTTGACGACCAGGCGCAGGTTCGCCTCGACGAGCCGCCGCTCGGCCTCGGCGTCGCCAGCCTGGACCCGGCGCGCCAGGGCCTGCTCTTCCTCCGCGGTCAGCAGCTTGACCCGCGAGATCTCCTGCAGGTAGAGCGCGATCAGCTCGCGGCCGCGGGCTCCGGCCTCGGGCTTTCCGGCCAGCTCCGCCGGGTCCGTGTCGAGGAGGGTCTCGAGCGGCTCGTCGCCGCCCTCGAGCGCATCAGCATCGGCATCGGGGGCCGCCATGGCGGCTCACTCGTGAGGGTCGAGCAGCGAGCTGGAAGCCGCCACGTCGCCCTCCAGCACCGGGGAGCGGTCGGAGGGCTCCA
This sequence comes from Methylomirabilia bacterium, assembly GCA_041478145.1. Lineage (GTDB taxonomy): Bacteria > Methylomirabilota > Methylomirabilia > Rokubacteriales > CSP1-6 > CAMLFJ01. The sequence goes on along the minus strand of JBGOVO010000215.1, from coordinate 2,480 downwards.
GCAGGTGGAGCGGGTTGTAGGCCTTGCCGTCGCGCTGCACCTCGAAGTGCACGTGGGGGCCGGTGGCATGCCCGCTGCGCCCCACGGTGGCGATGACCTGCCCGACCTCGATCTCCTCGCCCGCTTCCACCAGATTCGTCAGATTGTGGGCGTAAAGCGTGATGAAGCCGTTCGTGTGCTGGATCTTGACCACCTGCCCATACGAGCGCATCCAGCCGCTGTAGAGGACGGTGCCGGGCGCGGCCGCATAGACCTGCGATCCGATCTCCGCGGAGATGTCGATCCCGGCGTGCCAGCCTCGCGGCCGCTGGCCGAAGGTGGAGATCACCGGGCCTTCCACCGGCCAGATCAGCGGGATGCGGTCCCCCTGGAAGTCGGGCTGGGTCAGCACCATCTCCGTGAGCACGCGCCGGGGCCCGACGCGCTTCACCACGGTGCCGTCGGCGGGGGCGTCGGCCACGCGGGCCTCCCCCGGTCTCGAGGGCGCAGGCGGATGACAGCCGGGCACGGTCAGCCGCTGGCCGATCCGGAGCGCGTTGGGGTTCGTCAGGCGGTTGGTGCTGATCAGGGAGGCGCGGGTGACGTGGTGGCGGAGGGCGATCCGGCTCAGCGAATCGCCGCTTCGCACCGTGTACGCGCACTCGAGCGGCTTCGGCGCGGCGGCGCTCTTCGGCGCCGGGCTCGCCTTGGGCGAGGGGGTGGCGTGGGGCCTGGCCGGCTTGGTCTGGGCGTGACCGGCAGGAACGGGAACCAGAGGCGGGACGAGGAGGAAGGGGACGAGGAGCCCGGGGCCGATCAGCCGTCGGGCCCGCGCGCGGGAACACCTCACGGATCGAACTCCGCGTAGCGGATGGAGAACGCCGAGTAGCGCCCCGTGAGCGGCCGCCAGGTGACCACCAGGTGCTCCACCCACGCCAGCGGCGGGCCCTTTTCCAGATCGCGCATCAGCTCCTCGATGAGGTCGCGCCCCCCTTCCACCCGGACGCGGACCTTGCCGTCCTTCAGGTTCATGACGTACCCGGCGAGCCTCAGCGAGGCGGCTTTACGCAGGACGAAATCCCGGTAGCCGACTCCCTGCACCCGCCCGGCCACGACGATCTCGGCAGCGCTGCGCAGTCCCGTGACGCCCATCCCGGCTCCAGCGACGACTCGAGAAGAAAATGGTCGGGGCGACTGGATTTGAACCAGCGACCTCCTGCTCCCGAAGCAGGCGCGCTACCAAGCTGCGCTACGCCCCGTCCGCAACCCTCAGGCCCGGGCCCTCACGACTCCCAGGCGTACTTGCCGACCAGCTTGACGAACACGCACCCGGAATCCCGGGTGACGCGCATCGTCCCCTGCACCTTCTCGATCACCTCGAGCACCTGGTTGGCCTCGTCGCCCACCGGCATCACCATGCGCCCGCCCTCCGCGAGCTGCTCGAACAGCGGGGGCGGCACCGCCGGCCCGCCCGCCGCCACCAGGATCCGGTCGAACGGCGCCTCGTCCGGCCATCCGAGCGTGCCGTTGGCCGCCCGCACCCACACGTTGTGGTAGCCGAGCCGCTCCAGCGTCTCGCGCGCCCGCGTGGCCAGCCGCGGGATGCGCTCGACCGTGCACACGCGCGCGGCCAGCTCCCCGAGCACGGCGGCCTGGTAGCCGCAGCCCGTGCCCACCTCCAGTACCTTCTCGCGCCCGGTCAGCCGCAGCAGCTCCGTCATGCGGCCGACGATGAAGGGCTGCGAGATCGTCTGCCCTTCCCCGATCGGCAGCGGGTGATCCCCGTAGGCCCGATCGCGCAGCGCCTCGTCCACGAACACGTCCCGCGGCAGCCGCCGCATCGCCGCGAGCACGCGCGGGTCCGTCACGCCGCGGGCGACGAGCTGCTCTTCCACCATGCGCTCGCGCTCCCGCGCGACGCGCGGTGCGCTCACCGCCCCCGCTTCTTCAGCACGGCGTTCAGCGCGCCCTCCCACTCGGTCATGCGGCCGAGCGCGCCGTGATGCGTGAGATCCAGGTGCAGCGGCGTCACCGACGCGAAGCCCGCGTGCACCGCCGTGATGTCCGCTCCCGTGTCTTCCGCCCACTCCGGCGGCCCCGCCCCGATCCAGTAGTACGGGCGGCCCCGCGGGTCCACCTCGCGGATCACCTTCTCGCGGTAGATCCGGTGGCCGAGCCGCGTGAGCCGGATGCCCTTGATCTCGCCCCGCGGCACGTTCACGTTCAACAGCGTCTTGGCCGGCAGCCCTTCGACCAGGAGCCGCGTGGCCACCGCCAGCGCCACCGCGCCCGCGCCCTCGAGCGCGTCCACGTCCGGATCCGCCTGCGACACCGCCATGGACGGCACCCCCAGCAGGGTGCCCTCCATCGCCGCCGACACCGTCCCCGAGTACGTCACGTCGTCCCCCAGGTTCGACCCGTGGTTGACGCCCGAGGCCACCAGTACCGGCGGCTCCGGCAAGAGCCCGAGGACGGCGAGGTTCACGCAGTCCGACGGCGTG
>JBGOVO010000098.1:0-11056 GCA_041478145.1 Methylomirabilia bacterium | reverse complement strand
CCGTTGTTGATGAAGATCGCGCTCTTCTTCATCGCGCGGAACTCGCGCTCGCCCATCATGTGGCGCGTCTCCGAGTTGAGCGGGGCGTGCATCGACAGAAAGTCCGCGCGCTGGCACAGGTCGGTCAGGCTGGTGACCGGCTCCACGCCCACCGCGGTCATCTCGAGCTCGGCCAGGAACGGGTCGTAGGCGATCACCCGGAGGCCGAAGGCGTGGCAGCGGCGCGCCACCGCCTTGGCCACGTTGCCGAAGGAGATGAGGCCGATGGTCTGGCCGTAGAGCCGCGGGATATTGGTGAAGTAGGGGCGCCCCTCCGTCCACTTGTTGTCGACGGTCAGCTGGTGCATCAGGCGCAGGCGCCGGTGGGCGGCCAGGAACATGGCCATGGTGTGGTCGGCCACCTCGTCGATGAAGACGTCGGGCACGTTGGTGACGACGATGCCGGCCTCGGTGGCCGCGTCGACGTCCACCGTGTCGGCCCCGACGCTGCCGAGCCCGATGACCTTGCAGTTTCGCAGGCCCTTGATTATGGCCGCGGTGATACGCCGGTTGCGCGCGATGACCGCGTCGGCGTCCCGGGCCGCGGCGATGAACTCCTCCTCCGTCTTGGCCGGCACCTCGACGATCTCGGCGCCGATGGGATCGAGCGCCTCGCGCTCGATCGAGTAGGCCGAGTCGGCCAGGTCATAGGTGACCCCGCCCGACGGCTTCTGGACGACGACCTTGAACTTCGCGCTTGCCGCTGCCATGCCGACGACCTCCTGGATGGTCACAGAGTGGGATGGGGCGTTGCGGCCCCCAAGCATACGCCCCACCCACGCCTCCCGTCGAGGCCCTCCTGTGCTAGGGTGGCCGTGCCATGCTCGTCGGCGCCTTCGCGGTCGCGCACACCCCGCAGCTGCTGATCCGCCCGGAGACCGAGGACCGCGAGCTGGTCCTCCGGGTGCATGCGGCCATGGCGCGGGTCAAGAGCCGGCTCGAGGCCCTCCGGCCGGACGCGCTCGCGGTCATCGCGGGGGACCACATCGAGGCCTTCTTCCTCAACGCGGTCCCCGCCCTCGCGGTCTACGTCGGCCGCGAATGCGCGGGCACCTTCGGCCCGTACCGCTACCGGCTCGACATCCACGAAGCGCTGGCCCGCGCGGTGGTCGAGCAGGGCATCGAGCGCGGCTTCGATCTGCTCTACACGCAGGACGCGCCGCTCGACTACGCCTTCTACGTGCCGCTCCATTTCGTGATGCCGGAGCCCGCCCGGCCCATCGTCCCGCTGCACGTCAACGTGTACCTGCCCCCCCAGCCTACCCCGGCGCGCTGCCACGCGTGGGGCGCGGCGCTCGGCGAGATCCTGCGCGCGCGCCCGGAGCGCGTCGTGCTCATCGCGTCGGGCGGCATGTCGCACTTCCCGGGCACCGACCGGTACGACTCGCCCGAGTTCGACTACGACCGCGGGGTGCTCGAGGTGCTCCGCGACGGGCGCGGGCGCGAGCTGGCCCGGCTGACCGGCGAGGAGCTGGACAAGCGGGGGAACGTCGAGCTCCGCACCTGGATCACGCTGCTGGGGGCGGTGGGCGACGTCCGCGCGCAGGTCTACTGCTACGAGCCCTCGTGGCATCACGGCAACGCGGTGGTGGAGTGGCCGCTCGGAGTCCCCGGTGAGTGAGACCGCCCACTACCGTTTCCCGCCGTCGAGCGCCTACCCGGTCAACCGGTGCCTCTTCGCGCTCAAGTCGGACCGGGCCTTCGCGGAGCGCTTCCTCGCGGACGCGCACGCGGCGACGCAGGAGATGGGCCTGACCGAGGGCGAGCGGGCCGACCTGCGGCGCATGGATCGCGATGCACTGGTGGTCCGCGGCGCCCACCCCTACCTGGTCTTCATGGCCGGCCTGCGGCTCAAGATGCTCGCCGAGCCGGCGAGCCTCGAGTACTTCTAGGTCGACACCTCGAGGCGGGTGGCGACGAGCTTCGCGCCGCGCTCCTGGTAGAAGGCCTTCACCGTCGCGCCCTCCTGCAGATCGGCGAATCGCGCCTCGCGCCCGCCCACCGAATCGGGAAGTTCTTCCCGCGAGGCGATTGGCCCCGCTTCCGCATGAGAGTGCGCAAGGGAGATACCAGAGCGGACAAAGACGCCCTGGGAGTCCCGAATGCCCCCGCGCGGGCGCCTCCGGCGGCGGTCAGGGTGTAAGGCTTACACGGAAACGGAGTGTAACTTGTTCCCATGAATCGACGCTTGAGACGGCTGGCCCGGCGCTCGCGAGCGGTCAAGTTCCTGGCCGCCCTCGTGCGCAGCTATCGTGAGGGCCGCCGCCGCGGGCAGTCGCGGCTCGCCGCGCTGCGCTTCGGCCGCGCGGTGGCCCGGTGGCGCCGCCACAATGGCGCCGCGAATCGCTAGGCGCGCCCGCGCGCTCCTGCTCGCCCTGCTCGTGCTCCCGGCGGCCGCCCCGCCGGCGCGGGCCCAGGCGCCGCCCGGCGCGACCGCGCCCAAATCGGCGGCTCGCGAGCTGCGCCAGGCGCTGGCCGCGGCCACCGCGCGCTTCGAGGCGCTGGACCCGGCGGGCGTGCTCGCGCACGTCTCCGATCAGTACCGCAACGGGCCCATCACCAAGGCGTCGCTCCGCGAGCACCTCCTGGCCATGTTCGCCCTCTACGACACCGTGCGGGCCCGCATCCGCGTCGACGAGGTGCGGATGGTGGACGGCGCCGCGTGGGTCTACTCGACCGGCGAGATCTCGGGGCGCCTGCGCGGCGTCGGGGCCTGGACCACGGTGATGTCGTGGGAGCGCGAGCCCGAGGTGGCCCGCCGCGAAGGCGCCGCCTGGCGCCTCGTCGGGCCGGGCCCCTAGGCGGGGGAGCGCGGGGCCGCCCGAGCGGCCTAGAAGAGGGGTGAGTAGTACTGGCGAAACGCGCGGAAGTACGGCACCGTGACCCCGCGGAGCGGCGCGGGGTGGAAGCGGTCGTCGCGCCGATCGAAGCGGATCACCCCCGGCGCGTCCGGATCGTTGGGATCGTAGACGACGAAGTCCACCGACTCGGGCCCGCTCGCGCGGTAGTCGAAGGCGAGCACCGAGTGATTGAACTTGATGCGCGGGAAGTCGGTCACGAAGAGCTGCACCGGGCGGCCCGCCTGCAGCTCGGCCATCGTCTCCCGGGCCACCCGCTCCTGCTGGCCGGGCAGCGACGGGAACGTCATCCGCCAGTTCGTCCAGTGCACGAGTGTCCACAGCCGCCCGCGCAGCCCGTCCTTGACCGCGCCCTCCTCCTCGCGCGACAGCGCGTGGAGCGAGGGGAAGCCCGGGATGACGATGCGCCGGGCCTCGGGCAGCGCCGCCCGCCACGCCGCGCGGCGGGTGACCCGCCGCACGAGCTCCGCATAGTCGGCGGAGCGGAGCCGCGGCCCGTCGGGATCGAAGCGCGCGAAGCGCCGGAACTGCGCGACCGCTCGCGCCATCAGGAAGCAGCGGTTGCAGTACATGTCGGGCTTGCCCCGATGATGGATGCGGCTGTCGTTGCGGAAGCCGAAGGTCTCCACCCCGAACCCGAGCACGGGGCCCGCGGAGGGACGGTGGAGGGCGAGCATCGCGGGTCGATTCTACCGTGACTCGTGGCCCCGGATGCGGCTATGCTACCTGCCGCCGCCCGGAGGCGGCCACAGGGGGATCCGCACCTGACCGCCGTCCTGCTGATCTACGCGCTGACCCTGTTCGTCTCGGCCGCGCTGCTCTTCGTGATGCAACCGATGGTGGGCAAGATGATCCTGCCGCTCCTCGGGGGCACGCCCGCGGTGTGGAGCACGTGCATGGTCTTCTTCCAGGCCGCGCTGCTCGGCGGCTACGCCTACGCCCACGCGAGCAGCGCGCGGCTCCGCCCCTCGCGCCAGGTGATCCTCCACCTGGTCGTGCTCGCCCTCCCCGCGATCGTGCTCCCCCTCGCGGTGAACGCGCGCCTGCTGCGGGGCGGCGAGGCCAATCCGGTGCTGGACGTGCTCACCCTGCTCTCGCTCTCGGTCGGCCTGCCCTTCCTGGTGGTGAGCGCCACCGCCCCGCTGCTCCAGAAGTGGTTCACCCACACCGGCCATCCCGCCGCGCGCGATCCGTACTTCCTCTACGCAGCGAGCAATCTGGGCAGCATGCTGGCCCTCGTCGGCTATCCCACGCTGGTGGAGCCGCGGCTGCACCTGCAGGGCTCGGGCTGGCTCACCCAGACCGCGCTGTGGAGCGCCGGCTACGCCGTCCTCGCCGTGCTCACCGCGCTCTGCGGGTTGACCCTGTGGCTCGGCCCCCGGGGCACGACGCCGACCGCACCCGCCGCCGACACCGGGGAGGCGGCCGAGCCGTCCGTCGAGGGCCCGGGCTGGGCGCGACGGCTGCACTGGGTCGTGCTCGCCTTCGTCCCGTCGAGCCTGCTCCTGGGCGTGACCACCTACATCACGACCGACCTGGCCGCGGTGCCGCTCCTCTGGGTGCTGCCGCTCGCCATCTACCTGCTGACCTTCATCCTGGCCTTCGGCCGCTGGCCGCTCGTGCTGCATCGGATCGTGGTCGCGCTCACGCTTCCTCTCGTCCTGGCCGTGATCTTCCTCATGGTGTCGGCCCTGCCGGAGCGCATCTGGGTCACGGTGCTCTGGCACTTCTTCCTGCTCTTCGTGATCGCGCTGGCCTGCCACGGCGCGCTCGCCCTCGACCGCCCCGCGCCGCGGCACCTCACCGAGTTCTACCTGCTGATCTCGGTCGGCGGCGTGCTCGGCGGGCTCTTCAACGCGCTGGTGGCCCCGCTCGTGTTCCGCTCGCTGATCGAGTACCCGCTGGTGATGGTGCTGGCCTGCGTGCTCCTCGCCGCCCGCCGCGCCCCCGCGCTGGGCCTCCGCGCCGGCGCGGTCCGCGCGCTGGGGCTCGTGGTCGTGGCGGCCGCGCTCGCCCTCATCCTCTACTCGGAGTCGGCCACCCTCCGCATCGACTTCTCCTTCCTGGCCCGCGTGCTCGGCTGGAGCAGTGAGCGGGTGGGCGCCTGGCTCGATCCCACCGAGCGCGTGCTGAACAAGGTCCTGATCTACGGCCCGCCGCTGGGGCTCGCGTGGTTCCTGCGCCGCCGCCCGCTCCACCTGGGCCTCGCCCTGGCCTCGGTGCTGGTGATCTCGGGCTTCGTGGACGCGCGCAACAGCGACCAGATCCGCCAGAGCCGGTCCTTCTTCGGCGTGCTCCGCATCTCGCGCGACCGCGACGAGAAGGGCTACACCGAGCTGCGGCACGGCACCACGCTGCACGGCCGCCAGAGCCTCGAGCCGTCGCGGCGCGCCGAGCCGCTCTCCTACTACCAGCGCAAGGGCCCCATCGGCCAGCTCTTCACCGAGCTGGACCGGCGTCCCGGCTCCGTGCACATGGCGGTGATCGGGCTCGGCACCGGCACCCTGGCCGCCTATGCGCGGCCCGGCGACCGCGTGACCTTCTTCGAGATCGACCGTCTCGTGCGCGACATCGCCTTCGACCCGGCCTACTTCACCTACGCGGGGGACGCGCGCGACCGCGGCGCCACCGTGCGGCTCGAGCTTGGCGACGCGCGCATCCGGCTCGAGGCGGTGAAGCGGGACCGCCCCGAGGAGCGCTACGACGTGATCCTGGTGGACGCCTTCAGCTCGGACGCCATCCCGGTGCACCTGCTCACCCGGGAAGCCCTCCGGCTCTACTTCGACCTGCTGGGTCCGCGTGGCATCCTGGCCTTGCACATCTCCAACCGCTACCTGCGGCTCGAGCCGGTGGTGGCGAACCTCGCCGAGGACGGCCGCTACGCCCGGCTCCTCCAGCACGGCGACACCGGCGACATCCGCGGCGGCGTCGAGGCGAGCTGGGCCATCCTGGCCCGCCGGCCGGAGGATTTCGGCGAGATGGCCTCCGACGCGCGGTGGACGGAGGCCCGGCTCGACCCGGAGCCGGCCGTCGGCACCTGGACGGACGACTTCCACAACCTGGTCTCGGTCTTCAAGTGGTGAGCCGGAAGCGGCGGCGCGCTCGCAGGATCTCGCGCGCGGCATTGTAGCCGGGCGCGCCCATGACGCCGCCGCCCGGATGCGCGGCGGCCCCGCAGAGGTAGAGGCCCGCCACCGGCGTGCGGTAGGAGGCCCAGCCGGGCACGGGGCGCAGGGAGAAGAGCTGGCCCGGCGTCATCGCGCCCTGGAAGATATTGCCGCCGGTGAGCCCGAATACCCGCTCGAGATCCGGCGGGGCCAGCACCTGGCGGGCCAGCACCGAGCGGCTGAAGTTGGGCGCGTACTCGTCGAGCAGGGCGAAGCAGCGGTTCGCGAAGGTCTCGCGCACCGCCTCCCAGCCGGTGCCCCGGAGCGTGTAGGGCGCGTACTGCACGAAGATGGACATCACGTGCCGGCCGGGCGGCGCCACCGTGGGATCCACCACCGACGGGATCGTGCACTCGAGCACCGGCCGCTCGGACGGCCGGCCGTACTTGGCGTCGTCGAAGGCGTGCTCGATGTAGTCGAGGTCCGGGCAGATGTGGATCGTCCCCCGATGCTGGGGGCCGGGCGCGGTGCCGGGGCAGGCGCGGAAGCTCGGCAGCTCGCCGAGCGCCACGTTGATCTTGAGCGACGCGCTCTCGTAGGAGATGCGCGCCACCGCGGCCCGGAACGCGGGCGGCAGCGCCTCCGCGGCGACCAGCCGCAGGAAGGTCACGTGGGCGTCGGCGTTGCTCGCCACGATCGGGGCGTCACACTCCTCCCCGCTCTCGAGCGCCACGCCGGCCGCGCGGCCGTCGGCCACGCGGATGCGGGCCACCGGCGCCTCGCAGCGAATCTCCACCCCCAGGTCGCGCGCCGCGCGCGCCAGGGCCTGGGTGAGCCCGCCCATGCCGCCGCGCACGTAGCCCCACACGCCGCGGCGCCCGTCGGTCTCGCCCATGACGTGGTGGAAGAGCACGTAGCCGGTGCCCGGCGTCGACGGGCTCGCCATCGCCCCGATGATCGCGTCGGTGGCGAGCGTGGCCTTCAGCTCGGTGGACTCGAACCAGCGGTCGAGAATCGCGCGCGCGGGGCCGGTGAGCAGCTCGACGGCCTCGGAGGCGCCCTCGCCCAGGCGGGCGAACGAGCGCCCGAGGCCGAGCAGCCGGAGCAGCCCGCGCGGGCCGGGGCGCAGCAGATCGGGCGGGGTCATGTCGAGCGTGGGCTCGACGAAGGCGGCCACGCGCTCCAGCATCGCCTCGTACTCGGGATAGCGCGCGGCGTCGCGGGCGCTGAACTTCGCGATCTCGGCCCGAGTCAGCGCCGCGTCCGGCCCGAGGGTGAGGGAGCGACCGTCGGGCAGCGGCGTGAAGGACGAGGGATTGCGCGCGAGCACCTCGAAGCCGTAGTCGCGCAGGCGCAGGTCGCGGACGATCTCCGGGCGGAAGAGGCTGTTGACGTACGCGGCGGTGGAGACCTTGAAGCCCGGAAAGGTCTCCTCGGTGACGCAGGCCCCGCCGACCAGGTGGCGCCGCTCGAGCACGAGCACGCGCAGGCCCGCGCGCGCCAGGTAGCAGGCGGCGACGAGCCCGTTGTGGCCCGCGCCGACCACGATGGCGTCGTGCCCGCGGCGTCCCCCGCTGCCTGCCATGAGCGCATTATCCATGCTACTGTCTCGGGCGTCATGACCATCGGGCGGGGACGCAAACCTCGCGGCCTGCCCTCAAGGAGGAGGACGCAATGGCACGGACGCGGGTGACGCGGCGGCGATTCCTTGGTGGCCTGGCGGCGGCGTCGGTGGGCGTCGCGGGCGTTCCCACCCTGCTGCGGGCCGAGCCGAAGACGGTGAAGATCGGCATGGTGTCCCCGGTGACGGGCCCGATGGCCGACGTCGGGCAGGACTCGCGCCTCGGCGCCCAGATGGCGGTGGAGGCGGTCAACGGGGCGGGCGGGATCAAGTCCCTCGGCGGCGCGCGGCTCGAGCTGCTGACCGCCGACAGCGAGACCAAGGCCGAGGTGGCGCGCACGGAGGCCGACCGCCTCATCAACGCGGGCGCCCAGATCATGACGGGCGGGTTCCACTCCGCGCACGTGGCCACCATGTCGCTCCTCGCCCAGCAGCGTCGCGTGCCCTACATCATCGACATCTCGGCGGCCGACGCGCCCACCGCCAACGCGGCCAAGTCCGTGCGCGAAGGCCAGCAGAAGACCCAGTACGTCTATCGCATCTTCACGGGCAGCGCCACGTTCGGCCGGAACGCGGTGCGGTACATGAGCGAGATCTTCCGCGAGGCGGGGGTGAGCCCGAAGCGCCTCGTGCTCATGTACTCCAACGACCTCTTCGGCAAGACCCAGACCGACAGCTTCCAGGCCGCGCTCAAGGCGGGCAGCCCCGGCTTCGAGGTGGTGGACGTCATCCCATACCCCGAGAACGCGGTGGATCTCTCCACCGAGGTCTCCCGCGCCCGCGCGGCCAAGCCCGATATCCTCGCGCCCGTCACGCGCCCGGCCACCGCCATCCTGCTGCTGGAGGAGGTGGCCCGACAGCGGGCCGATCTCATGGGCATCATCAGCCCCGGGGCCCCCGGCCTCTACGAGACCAAGCAGATCCAGGTGCTCAAGGACAAGCTCGAGTACGTGATGGACTGCACGGTCTACGCGAACTACCGCAAGCCGGAGACCCAGAAGATCGCCGCCGAGTACGCCAAGCGCTCCGGCGGCCGGAACTTCGACGCCAGCGGCGCCTACTCCTACGAGGCCATCCTGGTCATCGCCGACGTGCTCGAGCGCGCCGCCTCCACCGACCCCGACGCCCTCGTGGCCGCGATCAAGAAGACCAGCTTCGCGGGCGGGGTCACCGTGTCCACCGGCCCGGTGGTCTTCAACGAGGTGGGCGACAACCCGAACGCCTCCACCGCGATGCTCCAGATCCTGGGGCAGAAGCCGCGCGTGGTGTGGCCGAAGGACGCGGCCGAGCAGAAATTCGTCTTCCCGCGGCCGAAGGCCTAGGCGGCCGGCGGAGCGCGGCTACTTCACGACCCGGTCGGCGCGCTCCAGCACGGCCGGCGGGATCTTGAGCCCCAGCGCGGCGGCGGTCTTGAGGTTGACCGCCAGCTCGAGCTTGGTGGGCCGCTCCACGGGCAGATCGGCGGGCTTGGCGCCCCGCAGGATCTTGTCCACGTAGACCGCGACCCGGGTGTTGACCTCGGCGGAGCTCGGGCCGTAGGACATGAGCCCGCCCACCTCCACGATGTCCCGCCACTCGTACATGGTCGGCAGGCGGTGGCTGGCCGCCAGCCGCAAGATCCGTTCCCGGTTGCTCGACAGCACCGGGTCGGTGGTCACGAAGAGGGCCCCCGCGCCCCCCTTGCTGATGCCCGCGAAGGCGTCGGCGTACTGCTCGGGCAGCCGGGCGTCCGCCACGTGGATGTCCAGCGACATGGCCCGCGCCGCCGCTTCCGTCGCCTTCGCCTCCCCGGCGCTGCTCGGGTTCCGGAGATTGGCGAGCACGGCCACGCGGCGGAGCCCGGGCAGGCACTCGCGGAGCAACTCGAGGCGCTTGGCCGCCAGCTCCGGCAGGTAGGTGGTGAGCCCGGTCACGTTGCCGTCCGGGCGGGCCAGGCTCGCCACCAGCACGCCCGCCACCGGATCGGTGCCGCTGACCATCACGATCGGGATGGTCGAGGTGGCGTTCTCGGCCGCCCGGATGGCGGGGGACGACACCGCGATGATCAGGTCCACCCGGGACCGGACCAGATCGGCCGCGAGGTCAGGCAGGCGCTCGAAGTCCTCGTTGGCCGCGCGGATCTCGAACTGGATGTCACGCCCCTCCACGTAGCCCAGCTCGCGCAGCCGCTGCCGCATCTCGGGCATGATCCCACGGGGCGGGATCGAGGACGGCGTGAGGTAGCCGATGCGGGCGACACGGGCCCCCGGGGCGGCCGGCTGCGCGGAGGCGGAGCGCGGGAGCAGCAGGGCCGCCGTCGCCAGTGTCGCGACGAACGCCCGGCGGTCCGGCTCGTGCCTGGAAGCGCTGGTCATTAGCAGTCCCGCCCTCTCCGTCGTAGAATAGCCGGAACCGCGACCACGTCAACCGTCACGGGGGGCGACATGGGACGAGCCCGTATCCTGGTCATCGACGACGAGCGTGCCGTCCGCGAGCTGATCTCGGACGCCCTGAAGATCGAAGGCCACGACGTCCACACCGCCGAGAACGGCAAGGAAGGCCTCGACCTGATCGGCCGCAACCGCTTCGATCTCGTGTTCTGCGACCTCCGCATGCCCGAGATGGACGGCCAGGCGCTCTACGAGGAGGTCCAGCGCGACCATCCGCAGGTGCTCAAGCGGATCGTCTTCGTGACCGCGCAGGCGCACTCGGCGGACTACGGGCCGTTCCTGCGCACCACCGGCATCCCGGTCATCGAGAAACCCTTCACGCTGAGCCAGCTCCGCCAGGCCGTCACCAAGATCGTGGGGCCGATGCGGTAGGCGGCGCGCGCCGTCAGTCCCGTCCGAGTCCCTTCAGGAAGTCGGCGTTGGTGGCGGTGAGCTTGAGGCGGCCGAGGAGGGCTTCCATCGCCTCCTGCGGCTTGGTGCCGGAGAGCGCGCGCCGCAGCATGTGGATCTTCTTCATCTCCTCCTCCGAGAAGAGCAGCTCCTCCCGCCGGGTGCCCGAGCGCATGAGGTCGAAGGAGGGGAAGATGCGCCGGTCCGCCAGCTCCCGGGAGAGGTAGAGCTCCATGTTGCCGGTGCCCTTGAACTCCTCGAAGATGATCTGATCCATCCGCGAGCCGGTGTCCACCAGCACGGTGCCGATGATGGTGAGCGAGCCGCCCTCCTCGAGCTTGCGGGCCGCGCCGAAGAAGGCGCGCGGCATCTGGAAGGCGCGGCTGTCGATGCCGCCCGACATCGTGCGCCCCCGCGAGGACAGCTCGTTGTTGTAGGCGCGGGTCATGCGCGTCAGCGAGTCGAAGAGGATCAGCACGTCGCGCTTCTCCTCGACCATCCGCTTCGCCTTTTCGATGACCTGCTCGGTGACCTCGATGTGGCGGCGGTAGGGATTGTCGTTGCTGGAGGCGACGATCTCGGCCTGCTTGCCGATCTGCATCTTGAAATCGG
>JBGOVO010000406.1:0-3383 GCA_041478145.1 Methylomirabilia bacterium | reverse complement strand
GGCCCATTCACCGCGGTGAGCCAGGCCTGCCGCGAGCCGTTGGTGGCATCCTCGATGGCGCTCCGCGTCTCGTTGGTGAACTTGCAGAAGTTCACCTTCCAGCCGTGGGAGGACTGGCTCAGCATCCGGATATTGGCGCCGGCGCAGAAGATTCGCTGCTTGGCCGAGGTGAGGAGCACCGCGCCGATCTCGGGATGCTCGAAGCGCAGACGCTGGATGGCGTCGTAGAGCTCGATGTCCACGCCCAGATCGTAGGAGTTGAGCTTGAGCTCGTAGCCCGGCACGAGGCCGCCGTCTTCCTTCACGTCCATGGCGAGGGTCGCCACGCGGCCGTCGAAGGAGAGCTTCCAGTGCTTGTAGCGGCCCGGTTCGGTCCGGAAGTCCACCGCGACTCGCTCGCTCATGATCGCGCCTCTATCCCAGGATGACCCAGAGGGCCTTGGCAGTCTTCGGTCCCACGTTCTCCCAGCCGTGCGCGGTGCCACCGTCCAGATAGGCGCTGTCGCCGGCCTCGAGCACGTGGCGCTCGCCGTTGTACTGCAGGGCCACCTTGCCCTCGAGCACGTAGAAGAGCTTCATCTGTCCCGGCCCGATGACCACCTTGTCGGTCTTCACGCCCCGCGACCGGGGCCCGAGGGTGGACATCACCGCCCGGATCTTACCCTGGAAGAGCCCCGCCCCCAAGACGTGCCACTTCTCCGACGAGCCGTCGAACGAGACCACCGGGTAGTCGGCCTTCCGGCTCACGTGGAGCCGGCCGGTCGGGGCCGGCTCGAAGAGCGAGCCGATCGGAACACCCAGGGCGCCGGCCAGCTTGCCCAGCGTGGGCAGTGACGGCGTCAACCGCCCCGACTCGATCTGGGACAGCGTGCTCGGCGTGAGGCCCGCCTTCTGGGCGAGCTGCCGCTGCTGCAGCGCGCGCTCGGCGCGGAAGGCCTTGATGCGCAGGCCGAGGGCCGTCATGCCTCCGGTCCCTCGGGCAGCCCGCCGAGCCGCCGCAGCGCGCGCGCCACGAAGACGCGCGTCATCTTCTTGCGGTAGGGATGGGTCAGGTCCGTGTTGTCGAGCGGCTTGGCCGGCCGGGCCGCCGCCGCGGCCACGCGGTCGATCAGCTCGAGGCTCAGGCGCTGGCCCACCAGGAGCCGGGCCGCCTCGACGGCCTCCCGCGGGAGCGACGCCACCGCGCCCAGCACGATGCGCGCCTGGCGCACCGTCTCGCCGTCCATGTGAACGGCCGCCGCCACCCCCAGCACCGGAAAGTCGAACGAGCCGCGGCGCCGCAGCTTGAGATACACGGAGCGGAGCCCGTCGGCGGGCGGCAGCACGATCTCGGTCACGATCTCCCCCGGTTGCTTGGTCAGGTACTGGATCCCATCGTCCTGGTAGAGCGTCGAGATGGGAATGGTGCGCTCCCCGGCGGGCCCGGCCAGCCGCACGCTCGCCCCCAGGCTCCAGAGCGCGGGCGCGGTGTCCGAGGAGGAGACCGCCCAGCAGCGCGGGCTCCCCGGCGCGACGAGGCAGATCTCGCCGTCCTTCTTCATGCAGAAGTTCACCGCCTTCCGCCACTGGTAGGACTGGTTGTAGTAGTTGCAGCGCGTATCCACGCAGACGTTGCCGCCGAGCGTGCCCATGTTCCGGAGCTGCGGCGTCGACACCAAGCCCGCCGCGGTGGCGAGCGCCGCGTAGCGCGACCGGACCTCGGGATGACGCGAGACCGTGGTGAGCGTGGCCCCCGCGCCGATGGCGAGCGCGCCGCCGCCCGGCTGCCGCACCCCGGCCAGATCCCGCACGCCCCGGAGCCCCACCAGCACCGTGGGCTCGAACTGGCGGCGCTTCATGTTCGGGTAGAGATCCGTGCCCCCGGCCACCAGCATGGCCGCGGGCCCATGATCGGCCATGAGCTTGACCGCATCGGCCACCGAGACCGGCGCGAGATACTGAAACGGCGGCAGGCGCATCATGACGCGAACGGCCTCACCGCGATGTCCTCCGCGGGCTGACCGAACGCCGACTCGACGATCCTGGGCTCGGGGAACGTGAAGACGGGCAGCCGCTCGGGACCGAGCCGCGCCGACTTGCCCTGGCGCTTGGCGTCCATCGCCTTGGTCACTTTCTCCGGCGTGATGGGCGTCTCGTCGATGCGCACGCCGACCGCGTCGTAGACCGCGTTCGCCACCGCCGGGATCACCGGCAGCAGCGGGCCCTGCCCCGCCTCCTTGGCCCCGAACGGCCCCTCCGGATCGTCGGTCTCGACCAGGATCGTGTGGATCTCGGGCGTCTCGAGCGTGGTCGGGCTCTTGTACTCGAGCATCGACGGGATCTTGTGGACGCCCTTGCGGAAGACCTGCTCCTCCATCAACACCTCGCCCAGCCCCATGTAGATGGAGCCCTCGACCTGTCCCTCCACGAGCAGCGGGTTCAGCGCCCGGCCCACGTCGTGGGCGATCCAGATCTCGGTCGCCTTCACCGCGCCCGTCTCGCGATCGACGTCCACCTCGACCACGCAGGCGGAATACGAGTAGCAGGGCGAGGGCCCGACCCCGCCGCCCTTGTACTTGCCGGCGCGCTTGGGCGGCGCGTACGAGCCCGGGAAGGCCAGCACGCCGAACAGGCTCTCGGCGAGCACCACGGCCTGGGCGAAGGAGACGCCCCGGTCGGGATCGCCGTCGACGAAGACCCGACGGTCCTCGGCCACCAGCCGGTCCGGCGTCACCTCGAGCTTGCGCGCCACCGCCTCGAAGATCCTCGTCCGGAGCCGCTCGGCCGCCTGGATGGCCGCGTTGCCGGCCATGAGCGTCACGCGCGAGGAGTAGGAGCCGAGATCCACCGGCGTGAGGTCGGTATCCGCCGGATGCACGCGGATGTCCTTGGGCTCGATACCGAGCACCTCCGCGACCAGGTAGGCCAGGATCGAGTCCGAGCCCTGGCCGATGTCGGTGGCCCCACACAGCACGGCCACGAGGCCACTGCGGTCGGCGCGCAGGACCACGCCGGAGTGCGGCATGTCGTTCCAGTAGATGGCGGTGCCCGCGCCGGTCAGATAGGACGAGCAGGCGATCCCGATCCCCTTCCCCGCGGGCAGGTTCCCGCGCTTCTCCCGCCAGCCGGAGGCCTCGACCACCCGATCGATGCACTCGCCGAGCCCGATCGTGGTCACGGTCAGGTGGTTGGCCGTCTTCACGAATGGCTCGGCCAGATTCCGCCGGCGCATGTCGGCCGGGTCGAGCCCGAGCTGCTCCGCCGCCTTGTCGATCTGGCACTCCATCGCGAAGCGCGGCTGGGGCGTCCCGTGCCCACGCTTGGGCCCGCACGGCGGCTTGTTGGTGAACACGCGCGCGCCCTCGAACTTGTAGACCGGGATCTTGTAGGTGACGGTCTGGAGC
>JBGOVO010000008.1:0-28098 GCA_041478145.1 Methylomirabilia bacterium | reverse complement strand
GGGTGGTGTACCCGGCCCTGCTCGCGGCCGGCGGCCGCGCCGCGACCCGGCTCGGGGAGGTCGCGGGCTAGCGGGCGGGCAGCGCGTCCAGCGACTGCAGGGTGGCGAGGCGCCGGTAGATGCCGTCGCCGCGCGCCATCAGCTCGTCGTGGGTGCCCAGCTCGGCGATCCGGCCGCCGTGGACCACCACGACCCGGTCGGCGTGCCGGACGGTCGCGAGGCGGTGGGCGATCACGAGCACGGTGCGTCGCTTCATCAGCTCGGAGAGGGCCTGCTGGACGAGGAACTCGCTCTCGGCGTCCAGATCCGAGGTCGCCTCGTCCAGGATCAGGATGGGCGGATCCTTGAGGAAGGCGCGGGCGATGGCCAGCCGCTGCGCCTGGCCGCCCGAGAGGTTGACGCCGCGCTCGCCCACCGGCGTCGCGTAGCCCTCGGGCAGGGCGGCGATGAAATCGTGGGCCTGGGCGAGCCGGGCCGCGTGCTCGATCTCGGCGCGCGTCGCGCCCGGCTTCCCGTAGCCGATGTTGTACTCGATGGAGTCGTGGAACAGGAAGGTGTCCTGGGTCACGATGCCGATCAGGGCCCGCAGCGAGGCCACCGTGACCGCTCGGAGATCGTGGCCGTCGATCGTGATCCGGCCCGCCGAGACGTCGTGGAAGCGCGGCAGCAGCTCCATCAGGGTGGTCTTGCCCGCGCCCGACATGCCGACGAACGCGATCAGCTCGCTCTTGCTGACCGTCAACGAGACGTCCCGCAGCGCCCAGTCCTCCGCCTCGGGATAGCGGAAGCCGGCGGCCTCGAAGACGATGGCCTCGGCGAAGCCGCCGAGCGCGCGGGCGCCGGGCGCGTCCACGATGGCGGGGGGCGTGTCCAGGATCTCGAACACGCGCTCCACCGAGGCGATGGACTGCTGCACGCCGTTGACCATGCGGGAGATCTGGCGCACCGGCCCGTAGAGCAGGATCACCGCGGCGGTGAACGAGAAGAACTCGCCCGGGGTCAGCGCGCCCGAGATCACGCGATAGCCGCCGTACCAGAGCGCGCCCATGATGGCGAGCGCGCCCAGCACCTCCATCACCGGCTCCGCCATCTCGTCCACGCGGCGGTCCTTGAGGGCCAGGGCCAGCAAGCGGTCGTTGACCTGGTTGAACCGCTCCTGCTCGAGCCGCTCGCGTCCGAACGCCTTGACGATCTTGGTGCCGGTGAAGGACTCCTGGAGCACCACGTTCAGCTCCGCGATCTTCTGCTGGGCCCGCCGGTTGATCTTGTAGAGCTGGCGGCCGATGGCGCGGATCGTGACGCCCACCGCCGGGAACACCGCGATGGCGATCAGGGCCAGCACCCATTCGCGCAGGAACATCACGATGAGGAGCGCCGCGATGGTGCCGACGTGCCGCACCGCCATCACGAGCACCGTCGAGGAGAGCCGCGCGAGGCGGTTGACGTCGGTGACCACCCGGGTCATCAGCTCGGCCGAGTGCAGCGAGGCGAAGAAGGCGAGGGGCATCGACTGGATGTGGGCGTAGAGCTCGCGGCGGATGCGCGCGATGACGCGCTCGCCCACCGAGGCCATCAGGTAGGACTGGCCGAAGCGGCCCGCGCCCTTCAAGAGGTAGGCGCCCAGCAGCGCGAGGGGGATGATCCGGAGCATGGTGGCGTCGCGCTTGAGGAAGATCTCGTCCATGGCGGGCTTCACCAGCCAGGCGATGAAGGCCTCTGCGCCCGAGACCAGCAGGGCCAGCACCCCGCCCAGGGCGAGCACCGGCCAGTAGGGCCGCAGGTACGGCAGGAGCCGCCCGAGGAGATGATACCGCGCGCTCATGTCGCGCCCCGCGCGGCGAGCAGCCGCTGGTAGAGCGCCTCCGTCCGCTGGATCTTCTGCGCCATGGAGAACTGGGCCTCCACGCGCTTGCGGCCCGCCCGTGCCATGGCCTTGGCCCGGGTCGGGTTCTCGATCAGGCGCAAGATGGCCTGGGCGAGCGCGTCGGGATTGCGCGGCGGCACGAGCAGGCCGGTCTCGCCCTCGAGGATCAGCTCCGGGTGTCCCTCGATGTCGGTGCCGATCACCGGCGTCTCCACCGCCAGCGCTTCCCGGAGGGAGCCGGTGAGCCCGAGGCCGGCGTAGGAGGCGTCCACCACGAGGTCGCTCGCGGCGAGGATCTCCGGGATGTCCTCGCGATGCCCGAGGATGGAGACGGTCTCCCCGATGCCGCGCCGGAACGCCTTGTCGCGCAGGCTCGGGATGCGGGGCGGCGGGGCGCCCACGAAGAGCAGGCGGGCATGCGGGGCGGCATGGCAGACACGCGTCATGGCCTCCAGCACGTCGTCGTTGCCGCGCCAGGAGCGGATCCCCACCTGGGTGACGAGGACGTGCTCCGGGCCCAGCCCCAGCTCGGTCCGGATGCGGCGGCCGTCCACCCCTGGGTGGAAGCGCCCGAGGTCCGTCCCCGAGTAGATCACCTCCACCTTCTCGGCGGGCACGCCGGAGGCGAGGAGCCCGCGCTTGATCGACTCGCACACCGCCACGATCGCGGTCACGCGCGAAGTGGTGTAGCCGAGCCGGTTCCAGCGGTCGAGGGGAAAGCTCACGCCCCGGTTCAGGATCAGGACCGGAATCTTGACCGCGAGACCGGCCAGGAGGGCGAGGGAGCGCGCGCGGCCCTTCTGGCAGTGGACGATCTCGATGCGGTGCTCGCGGATGAGCCGGGCGAGCGACCACGCGGAGGCGAGATCGAGCCCGCTCCGCATCGGCACCTCCACGTGCAGGACGTGGCCGGGCGCGCAGGCGTGCTCCCAGTGCACGTTGGGGCGCGTGGCCAGCACGACGTGATGGCCCCGTCCGGCCAGCCCCACCGCCAGCCCGCGGAGCTGCACGGCGGCGCCGGTGAAGTAGTCCGACTTCGGGTAGAGCTGGAGGATGTTCACGGGCCGCCGCGCGCTTCCATCAGAGCCCGCCGCTCACCCGGCGCGGAAGAACTCCTTCACCGCCGCCACCACCTGGTCCACCTCGGCCTCGGTATGCCCGGCCGAGATCGGCAGCGTGAGGATCTCGCCGACGATGCGCTCGGTCCGGGGCAGCGCGGGCGGATGGAGGTGCGCGACGGCCGGCTGCTTGTGGCTCGGCACCGGGTAGTGGATGCCGGTCGCGATGCCGCGCTCCTTCAGGAACTTCGCGAGCGCGTCGCGCTCGGGCGTGCGCACCACGTAGAGGTGATAGACGTGGCGGGCGCCCGGCGCCTCTTCCGGGAGCGCGAGGGGCAGCCCGGCCAAGCCCGCGCGGTAGCGCGCGGCCAGGGCGCGCCGGTGGTCGTTCATGGCGTCGAGCCGGCGCAGCAGCACGCGCCCCACCGCGGCCTGGATGTCGTTGAAGCGCAGGTTGAAGCCGACCTCGCTGTGCACGTCCTTGTTGAGCCGGCCGTGGTCGCGGATCCGGCGGCACCGCGCCGCCACGTCGTCGTCGTCGGTCACCACCATGCCGCCGTCGCCCATCACGGTGAGGTTCTTGGACGGGTAGAAGGAGAAGACGCCCGCGCGGCCGAACGCGCCGACCTTGCGGCCCTGCCAGGCGGCCCCGTGGGCCTGGGCGCAGTCCTCGAGCAGCCACAGGCTGCGCTCCGCGCAGAGGCGGCGGATGCCGTCGAGATCGGCGGGGTGGCCGTAGAGGTGCACGGGCACGACGCCGACGGTCCGAGCGGACACCTTCGACTCGGCGTCCTTGAGATCCACGGTGTACGTGTCGTCCACGTCCACGAAGACGGGCACCGCGCCCGCGAAGCAGATCGCCTCCACGGTGGGGAAGGCGGTGTGCGAGGGCACGAGCACCTCGTCGTCCGCCTTCACCCCGAAGGCCTTGAGGGCCAACCAGATGGCGGCGGTGGCGCTGCTCGTGAGCACCGCGTGGCGGGTACCGATGTACCGGGCGAACTCCTGCTCGAAGGCCTTGCACTCGGGCCCGAGAATGTATTGCCGCGAGTCGATGGCCGCCAGCACCGCGGCCTTGATCTCGTCGTCGACGGGCGGTCGTGAAAGGGGAACCGACATCGGGAAGATCCTCCTGGATTACGAGTGGAGACGGGAATACTTGCCGCGGAAGTAGAGGAGCGGCTCCTTGCCCGCGTCGCCGCGGCAATCGGCGGCGTCCACCTGCGCGACGAAGATGGTGTGGTCGCCGCCCGGGTAGGCGTCCATCACGGTGCATTCGAGCTCGGCGAGCGCGTCGACCAGGATGGGCAGCCCGCGCGGCCCCGGCCGGTACTCGAGGCCCGCGAACTTCTCGTCCCCGCTCGCGCTGGGGGCGGTGGCGAACCGGCGCGAGGCGGCTTCCTGCTCTATGCTCAGGATGTTGACCGCGAAGCGGCCCGCGGCTTTGATGGCCGGGTAGCTCTGTGCCTTCTGGGACACGCAGACCAGGATGAGGGGCGGGTGCAGGGACACCGACGTGAACGAGCTGGCGGTGAGCCCGGTGGGACGCCGATCGACGTCCCAGGCGGTGATGATGGTCACCCCCGTGGCGAAATGACCCATGACGCGGCGGAAGTCCTCGGGGCCGAGCACCTGACCGTTGTAGCAATTCCCGCCGGATTTTTCAAGTTCTCCAAGGGCTTGGACCGCACCCGGTCGACGCCTCCGCGTTGACGGCGCGCGGCTTGCCGCCTATACTGCGCCCACATCATGCCCACGCCACCGGCCCCGACTGAACACACCGTGCTCGACGCGCTTCGCCTGGTCCACGACCCGGATCGGGGGGAGGACATCGTGACGCTCGGCCTGGTGAAGGAGCTTCGCATCCAGGACGCGGAAGTCTCGTTCACGCTGGCGTTTGCGGGCCAGGCGCCCGCCACCAAGGCGGCGCTGCACAGCAGCGCGTCGAAGGCGGTTTCCCAGATCCCCGGGGTGAGCCGGGTGAGCGTCAAGATGGGCTCGGCCGGGCCGGCCGCGCGGCCCCAGCAGGCGGCGGGTGGGCCTGCGCACGCCCACGGCCAGCCGACCCCGCAAGCCGCGGAGCTCATCCCGGAGGTCAAGCACACGATCGCGGTGTCCTCGGGCAAGGGCGGCGTCGGCAAGTCCACGGTGGCGGTGAACCTGGCGCTGGCCCTCAAGCAATCGGGGTCGCAGGTGGGTCTCGTGGACGTCGACGTCTACGGTCCCGACGTCCCCCTGATGATGGGCGCCAAGGGCCGCCCGGGCATGTTCGACAACAAGATCATCCCGGTCGAGGCCCACGGCATCAAGATCATGTCGATCGGCCTGCTGGTGGCCGAGCGCGAGGCGCTGGTGTGGCGCGGGCCGATGATCCACTCGGCGGTGCAGCAGTTCCTCCGCGACGTCAACTGGGGGCCGCTCGACTACCTGGTCTTCGACATGCCGCCGGGCACCGGCGACGCGCAGCTCTCGCTCTCGCAGGTGGTGCCGCTCTCGGGCGTGGTGATGGTGACCACGCCGCAGGACGTGGCGCTCCTCGACGTGCGCAAGGCCCTCGGCATGTTCCGCAAGCTGAACGTGCCCATCCTCGGCATCGTCGAGAACATGAGCTACTTCATCGCGCCCGACACCGGCCGGCGCTACGGGATCTTCGGCGAGGGCGGCGGCCAGCGGGTGGCCGAGGAATTCGGCGTGCCGCTCCTGGGCCAGATCCCGCTCGAAATGGAGACGCGCGAAGGCGGCGACGCGGGCGTGCCCATCACGGTGGGCCGTCCCGGCGGAGCGCAGGCGGAGACCTTCCGCAAGATCGCTGCCGCGGCCGCCGCGCGCGTGGAGGCGGTGTCCGCCCTGAAGCTGCCCGAGCTCCGGTGATCCGCTGGGGGTAGTGCGGGTGGCCCCGGTTGCCCTGCCGATCTTTCCACTGCCGGACCTCGCGTTCTTCCCGCGCACGATGCTGCCGCTGCACATCTTCGAGGCCCGCTACCGGGCGATGATCACCGATTGCCTGTCGCGCGACCGGCGCCTCGCGGTGGTCGGGCTCAAGCCGGGCTACGAGTCGACCTACGAGGGCAAGCCGCCCGTGTACGAGATCACCGGGGTGGGCCGCATCGTGCAGTGGGAGCGGCTCCCCACCGGGCGCTACAACCTGCTCCTGCGGGGGGAGTGCCGGGCGCGCATCGATCGCGAGCTGCCCGCCGACACGCTCTACCGGATGGTGGCCGCCACCCCGCTCGAGGAGACGGGCGGCGACGGGCCGGCGGTGACGGCGCTGGCCGCCCGGGTGAAGGCCCGGTGCCGGCAAATCCTCGCCGCGGTGGGACGCTCGGGCGCCGAGCTGCACGCGTCGCTGGAGGCGCTGAGCGATCCCGGCGAGCTGTGCGACCAGGTGGCCTCGGCGCTGGTGCCGGCGCCCGCCACCCGGCAGCGTCTCCTGGAGGAGCTGCACGTCGAGCGGAGGCTCGATCGGCTCGCGGGCGCGCTGGAGGACCTGCTGAGCCAGCTCCCCGGCGAGGGCGGGCGCGCATGAGGCGCGCGCTGCTGCCGCTGCTCCTGCTCCTCACGCTCCTGCCGCCTCTGGCTGACGCCGCGACGCGGTGGGGATGGCTCGGGGTTCGCATCCGCGATCTGTCCGAGCAGGAGATGGAGGACATCTCCAAGCGCTTCGGCCTGCGCGAGGGCTTCGGCGCGGTGATCGTGGAGGTCATCAAGGAGACGCCCGCCTCGGAGGCGGGGCTGCGAAACGGCGACCTCGTGGTGGCCTTCCGCGACCGGCCGGTGGTGGACACCCGGAGCCTGCAGCGGGCCATCGCCGCCACCACCGTGGGCGAGACGGTGCGGCTCACGGTGCTGCGGCGGGAGGAGGGCCGCCGGCCGGTCCAGGTCAAGGTCGGCGCCATGCCCGATGCGGTCGCGGCCGAGCGCGTGGCCGCCGAGTACGGCTTTCTCGTCCGGGATCCGGAGGGCCAGCCGGAGCTGGGCGGGGCCCGCCCGAGCGCGGTGCCGTCGGTGGCCGCGGTGCTGCCGCGCAGCCGCGCGGAGCGGGCCGGCCTGCAGGTCGGCGACGTGCTCACCGAGGTCAATGGCTGGCCGGTGCTCACGCTCGACGCGGTCCGGGAAGCCCTGCTCGCCGCCGGCGCCGACGGGCCGCTGCCTCTGGTCATCCGGCGGGACCAGGAGCGCATCCTGATCACGCTCGAGCCCGCCCCGGGCCGGTGACCTCCAGGAACCGCGTCATGGAGTCTGCTGAGCTCTGGCAGTTGTCGGCGGCGTCGGCGGCGGAGTTGATCCGGGGTAGACGGATCAGCTCGGTGGAGCTGGTGGAGGCGTGCCTCGCGAGGATCCGGGAGACCGAGCCTCAGGTGGAGGCGTGGACCTTTCTGGATCCGGAGTATGCCCGGGCCCAGGCCAAGGCGGCGGATGAGTGGCGGCTCTCCGGCCGGCCGATCGGGGGCCTGCATGGGGTGCCGGTGGGGCTGAAGGACATCATCGACACGGCGGACATGCCCACCGAGAACGGGTCGGTCCTGCATGCCGGGCGCACGCCGTCGCGTGATGCGGCGGTGGTGGAGCGGCTGCGGGCGGCGGGGGCGGTGATCATGGGCAAGACGGTCACCACCGAGTTCGCCACGCGGACGCCGGGCAAGACGCGGAACCCGCACAACCCGGCGCACACGCCCGGCGGCTCCTCGAGCGGCTCCGCGGCGGCGGTCGCCGCGGGGATGGTGCCGCTCGCGCTCGGCAGCCAGACCGGCGGCTCCATCATCCGGCCGGGGGCCTACTGCGGTGTGTTCGCGCTCAAGCCCACGCATGGGCTGGTGTCGCGCCACGGCATGTTCCGGCTCTCGCGGAGCCTCGACCACGTCGGGCTCTTCGCCCGCACGGTCGAGGATCTCGCGCTGCTGCTCGAGGAGGTGGCCGGCCACGACGAGCGCGATCCCGACACGCGCCCGCGCGGGCGCGCGCCGTACCGCGCGGTGGCGGCCGAGGAGCCGCCGATCGAGCCCCGCTTCGGCTTCTTCAAGACCGGGCGCTGGAGTCAGGTGGACGGAGACGCCCAGGCCGCATTCGCGGAGCTGGTCGAGCACCTGGGCGCCCGCGTCGAGGAGTTCGAGCTGACGGTCGGGGCCGACGAGCTGGCCGAGCGGCATCGCGTGATCATGGACGCCGAGCTGGCGGTGAACCTCGCGCCGGAGTGGACGACGGGCCGAGCGCGGCTGTCGGCTCCGCTGCGCGGCCGGATCGAGCACGGCCACGAGGTGCGGGCGCCCGCGTACCTCGCGGCGCTGGCCGCGGTTCCCGCGCTCGCGGCCACGTTCACCGAGCTGTTCGAGCAGCGCTACGACGCGATCCTGACCCCGGCGGCGGCCGGCACCGCTCCGGCGGGTCTCGAGTCGACCGGCGAGCCGACCTTCTGCACGCTCTGGACCCTGCTCGGCCTGCCCGCGGTCAGTCTGCCGCTGCTGCAGGGCGCGAACGGGCTGCCGCTCGGCGTGCAGCTCGTCGGGGCCCGCGACGGCGATGCGCGCCTGCTGCGCACCGCGCGGTGGCTGGCCGCGTCGGTCGCGGAGTAGAGACCGGCTGAGGGACCACCCCTCACCACAGAGCCCCTCACCCTGCCCTCTCCCCTGAGGGGAGAGGGTGTCGGCCTGGGGAGAGGGGTGGGGTGAGGGGCGGAGGGTATACTACCGGGGTCATGATCGTCCTCGGTATCACCGAGACCCACTGCGCGACGGCGGCCATCTTGAAGGACGGTCGCGTCGTCGGCTGCGCCTCAGAAGAGCGCTTCAGCCGTCTCAAGAACGACGCGGGTTACCCGCGCCAGGCGATCGACGCGCTCCTGCGCGAGCTCTCCATCACGCCCGACCAGATCGACCTGGTCGCCCTCGCGGGGGCGCGCGCGGCCTCGCGGGAGTGGCTGAACCGGGTGCTCCACGACGAGGCCTACGCCCGGGAGTATTACGGCGTCGCGTGGCCCTCGCGCCAGCGGGCGCTGCGCAAGAAGGTGCGGAAGTGGGGCGCCAAGGTCGGGCTCATCGACGCCTCGCGCGGCAAGTTCGGGATCTCCCAGCGCGAGCGGCTCGGCTTCGTGACCGAGCACATCGGCATCGCGCCGGACCGCATCGTCTGCCTCGACCATCACCTCTGCCACGCGGCCGCCGCCTACTGGGGCTCCGGCTTCGCGGGGCGGGAGGCCCTCGTCCTCACCAACGACAACTCGGGCGACGGGATCTGCGCCACCGCGTCCACCGGCTCCGGGCTCGCGCTCGACCGTCACGAGGCCACCCCGAGCGCGCCCGGCTCGGTGGGCGCCTTCTACTCGTTCGTGACGCTGGCCCTCGGCATGAAGTTCGGCGAGCACGAGTACAAGGTGATGGGGATGGCCCCGTATGCGCCGGAGAAGTACGCGCAGCGGGCCGAGGCGGTGCTTCGGGAGATCTTCGATCTGGACGTCGGCCGGCCCGCCCGCTTCCGCTGGCTCGCGCCCGGTGAGCGCTACCAGCTCCTGCTGCGCGCCATGGTCGGCCTGCGCTTCGACTGGGTAGCGGGCGGCGCCCAGCGGTTGCTGGAGGACGTGCTGCTGCGCTGGACGCGACTCATGAAGCAGCGCTACGGGGGGAGCCGGCTCGCGCTCGGGGGCGGCGTCTTCATGAACGTGAAGGCCAACATGCTCATCGGCCAGGAGGAGTGGGTCGAGGAGCTGTTCGCGTTCCCGTCCTGCGGCGACGAGTCCAACGCGGTGGGCGCGGCCTACCTCGGTTATCTGCAGGAGTGCGCGCGCCGCGGGGCGCCGGCCACCCCGCAGGCCTTCGGGCCCGCCTACCTCGGCCCGTCGGTCGGCGACGAGGACGCAGAGGCGGTGATCCGCGCCCGCGGGCTCGAGGGCCAGTACAAGGTGGCCTATCACGACCGCATCGAGGAGCGGATCGCGGAGCTGCTGGTCTCGGACGGCGTGGTGGCCCGCTGCGCGGGGCGAATGGAGTTCGGCGCCCGGGCTCTGGGCAACCGCTCGATCCTGGCGAACCCGTCCGATCAGCGGGTGGTCGGGCTCATCAACCGCATGATCAAGAACCGCGATTTCTGGATGCCGTTCGCCCCGACGGTGCTCGCCGAGCGGGCGGGGGACTACCTCGTCAACCCCAAGGGCCTGGCCTCGCCGTACATGATGCTGGCCATGCCCACGCGCCCGCAGGCGCGGGATGCGCTCGCGGCGGCCATCCACCCGCACGACGCCACCGCGCGGCCGCAGATCCTCGAGCGCGACTGGAACCCCGAGTACCACGCGGTGATCAGCGAGTTCGAGCGGCGGACGGGAGTGGGCGCGGTGCTCAACACCTCGTTCAACCTCCACGGAGAGCCCATCGTCGGCGGAGCCGCGGACGCGGTCGACACCTTCGAGCGCTCCGGGCTGCCCCACCTGGCCATCGGCCACTGGCTGCTCTCGAAGAAGTAATGCCGCGGGCCGCTCTCACCCTCTCCCCGAAGGGGAGAGGGCAGGGTGAGGGGTAGGCGTTGCTCCCCACGATCGACGCCCCGTGTTTCCTCTGCGGCGCCGGGGACGCCGACCCGCTCTGGTCCACCCCCGATCGGGCCTTCGCGGTGCCCGGCGTCTACACGGTCGCGCGCTGCCGCCGCTGTAGCTTCCTCTACCAGCGCCCCCGCGTGCGCGACGATCATCTGGCCGACTGCTATCCTGACCACTACCCGCGCCATCAGGAGCCCTCGCCCCGCATCCCGTTCAAGGGCTCGCCCGGGCGGGTTCGAGCGGTGCGCTGGGCGCTCGCCTCGCGTCTCGGCTACGCTGCGCTCCGGGAGGCGAGCCCGGGCCTGGCGACTCGCCTGCGCGCGGCGTGGTTGCTGCGCCGGCTCCGCTGGGATTGCCCGCCGTGGCGCGGACGGGGCCGCTATCTCGACGTGGGGTGCGGCTCCGGCGGCGTTCTGGGCGTCGCGCAGGCGCTCGGCTGGCACGTGGCGGGCGTGGAGGTGGACGAGGCGGCGGCGAAGAAGGCCCGGCGCTTCAGCGCGCGGGTGCACGTCGGGGACCTGCTGGGCGCGCCCTTCGAGCCGGGCGAGTTCGACGTCGTGACGGCCTTCCACGTGCTCGAGCACGTACCCGATCCGGTGGGCGCGGTCCGACGCATGCTCGAGTGGCTGGCGCCGGACGGGCTCATCGTCGTCGAGGTGCCGAATGCGGGGGGCCTGGGCGCGCGGCTGTTCGGGCGGGCCTGGTCGGGCCTCGAGCTGCCGCGCCACCTCTCGCACTTCACGCCGGCCACGCTCGCGCGCGTCGTGGCGCAGGCGGGGGGACGGGTCGTCTGGTGCTGGCATCAGGCCAAGCCGCGCTACTACCTCTGGAGCCTCGGCTTCTGGCTGCGCGATCGCGGGCTCGCGGGCCCGGCGCGGGTGGCGGAGTGGCGGCCGGTGTACGGGGTGGTGAAGCTTTTCCTCGAGGTGATGCTGCCGGCGGCGCGGTGGATCGGGTTGGGGGAGGTTGTTCGCGTGGGGGTGGAGCATCGCGCCGCTCAGCCTGCCGTCGCCCCTCACCCTGAGCACCGCCCCTCACCCTGAGCACCGCCCCTCACCCTGAGCACCGCCCCTCACCCTTCCCTCTCCCCTGAGGGGAGAGGGGGATAAGGAGGAGAGGCCTTTAATAGCCGCGCGCGCGGTCGACGGCGTGGCGGAGCGGGCGGCCGGCCAGGTAGCGGCGCAGGTTGTCGTTGAAGATCGGCGCGATCTCGCGCGGGGTGCTCGGGCCGGAGATGTGCGGGGTGATGACCACGTTGTCGAAGGCCCACAGCGGATGGTCGGGCGGGAGCGGCTCGGTGTCGAAGACGTCCAGCACCGCGCCGCCGATCCGGCGGGCCCGGAGCGCCTCGATCAGCGCGGGCTCGTCCACGATCGGGCCCCGCGCGATGTTGATCAGCCAGGCCGAGCTCTTCATCGCGGCCAGCTCGGCCGGGCCCAGGAGGCCGCGGGTGGCCGCGCTGAGGGGGACCGTGAGCACGACGAAGTCGGCGCGGGCGAGGGCCGACCGCCGCGCGGGGGTGCGGTAGATGCGCTCGGCCTCGCGCGGGCCCCGGCCGCTGCGCGTCACCCCGATCACGCGCATCCCCAGGGCCCGGGCCGCCCGCGCGATGGCGCGGCCGATGTCGCCCAGGCCGACCACGCAGAGGGTCTGGCCCCGCAGCGGGATCGGATCCACCGG
This sequence comes from Methylomirabilia bacterium, assembly GCA_041478145.1. Taxonomy (GTDB): domain Bacteria; phylum Methylomirabilota; class Methylomirabilia; order Rokubacteriales; family CSP1-6; genus CAMLFJ01. The sequence goes on along the minus strand of JBGOVO010000008.1, from coordinate 15,974 downwards.
CGCCCAGCGGTGCTCGCGCTGGCTCGCCCGGAATCCCTCCATTCGCTGCGTCACCCAGAGGCACCAGCCGAGCGTGTACTCGGCCATCCACGGGCCGAAGATGGAGGCGGCGCGGGTGACGCGCACCGCGGGCGCCAGCTCGGGCACCAGCAGCCGCTCGACGCCCGCGCCCATGCACTGGATCCACCGCAGGCGCGCGGCGCCGGCCAGCAGGGACCGCGGCGGGTTCCAGCAGTAGAAGATCTCCGCCTCGGCGGCGGGGCCCACCGCCTCCTCCGGGGTCGACGCCACGTGCACCGCGAAGGCGCGCGACGGCAGGCGGATGCGCTTGGCATACGCGCGGGCTTCCCCCGCTTCCGGGTAGTACACGAGGATGCGGCGGGTCACGCGCCGATCTTGGAGAGAATCTGGTCTTCGAAGGAGAAGTCGACCGGCCGCTCGGCGAGTCCCCGGGCGCGGTACCATTCCCAGGTCTGGGCGAGCCCGGCGTGCAGCGTGTAGCGCGGGCGGAGGCCCAGCTCCGCGCGCAGCTTCGTGGTCGTGTGCACGGCGTGGCAGTCGTAGACCAGGTTCTGGCCGAACACCGGACCGGGCTTGTCGAAGCTCTTGAGCAGGGCCGGGTCGAAGTGGCGGAGCGCGACCGGCCGGCCCATCACCTCCGCGATCAGCTCCACGAAGCCGACCTGACTCACCACGTCCTCGCCGGTGACGTTGTAGGCCTGGCCGTAGCTCCGCGGATCCCCGAGCAGCGTGGCCATGACCTCGGCGAGGTCCTCCACGTGGCCGAACTGGCGCAGCCAGCCGCCCGGGCCCGGCACGAGCACCGGCCGGCCGCGCAGGATGCGGTCCATGAAAAACGTCTCATTGTTGCGCGTGTTGAGCGGGCCCATCACGTGGGTGGGGCGCACGATGGTCACGGGCAGGCCGCGCGTGCGATGGCGCTCGAAGAGGGCGTCCTCGCCGCCGATCTTGTGGCGCGCGTACTCGCCCCAGTAGAGCCCGCGCGCCGTCTCCTCGGAGTAGGGGATGGGCAGGCGGTGGTCGTACACGCGGGCGGTGGACACGAAGACGACGTGCGGGGCGCCCGCGAGGGCGTCCAGCAGCGCGGTGACGTCCTCCCCGAGAGTCGGCGCGTAGGTGACGTCGAAGACGCCGTCGAAGCGGTGGCCGGCCAGTCGCTCCCGGAGCCCCGGGTGGTCCTTGCGGTCCCCCCTGATGGTGGCGACGCCGGCGGGCAGCCGGTCCGGGTGGTGGCCGCGGTTGAAGACGGTGATCTCGTGGCCGCGGTCCTGCAGGGCGCGCACCAGGTGGAGGCTCATGAACTCGGTACCGCCCATGACGAGGACGCGCATGACCGCGGTGATTCTATCAGAGCCAGCCGGAGCGCTTGAGTCCGGGCATCAGCCCACCGTCACCGCGACGCAGGTGGTGGTGCGGGTGACGCCGTCGATGATGCCGATCGAGTCGGTGACGAGGCTGCCGATGGAGTCGAGGGACTGGCCGTCCACGACCGCGATGAAGTCGTAGGGGCCGGTGACCGCGTCCATGGCCGCCACGGTGGCGCGCGGGTTCTTGATCTTGGCGAGCGCCTTTTTCACGTTCTTGGTCTTGCCGGCGGCCGTCTCGATGAGCACGTAGGCTTTCATCGTCGTCTCCTTTGTCAACGCAGGATCCACCAGCCCGCCAGGGCGGCCACCACGGCCGCGACGGCGCCCGCGGCCCGTCGGAAATTGGTGCGGAAGAACGGGATGGCGAAGAAGGGAGAGCGGCGCTCGGACGGGCGGAGGCGGCCGTCGAGCAGCCCGTCGACCACCGCCATCGCTTCCGTCATCAGCACCTCGGTGGTGACCCGGGCGAAGGCGGGATCGGCCAGCGCGGGATGCCCCACGTAGCCCTGGCCGCCGTGGCGGACGGGGTAGTTGGGGACGAGCCGCTCCCGCAAGGAATAGCGGGTGGCCGGGAGCGTCCGGTAGCTCTCGTGGACGAGATCGGGCCTGAGCACGAGCATGATCGAGGTCTCCCACCATCCCCCGTGGGCGTCCTCGGCAAAAGCCTGGCGCTCGAACTCCGACAGGGGCCGGCCGAGGGCGGCCTCCATCTGCGGCAGGAGGCGGCCCCGGAGAAACTCCCAGACGAGATGGCCGGTGAACGAGGCCATCGTGATGCCGTGTCGGCGCGAGACGATGGCCGCCGCCTCCTCGAGCGCGACCAGATGCCCCGGCCCGCCATGGCCGTTCGAGACCAGCACGTGCTGGAAGCCGGCGCGGGCCAGCGCCCGGCCGTAGTCCACGACGGCGTCCCGCACTACCCGCTGGCGGACCGCCACCGTGCCCACCGTGTCGAAGGTGAAGGATCCGAGGTGCAGGGTGGGCGCCAGCACCGCCGACCAGCCGGGTCGGCTTGAGACCACGCGCCCGGCGACCGCCTCCGCGAAGTGGCGGGCGGTGAAGGCGTCCACGCCCAGGGGCAGGTGCGGGCCGTGGGTCTCGAGCGGGCTCACCGTCAGGATCACCACGGTGCGCGCGCGGTCGAGCGCGTCGAGCTGGGGCGTGGACAGCTCCTCGAGCCGGTGGATGGTCAAAAGCTGCTTCCGCGCGTGGCCGCGAGGTAGTCGTCCTTGGCGCGCTCCAGCAGGGCCACCAGTCCCTCGCGCTCGGCCAGGAGGCGGGTCGCGGACTGGCGATGGGTGAGCGAGAGCATGCCGAAGCGGAGCTGGCTCCGGAGCCGGCCCATCCCGCCCAGATACCGGTACGCCAGGAGCCCGCTCAGGGGCAAGGAGACCGCGAAGATCAGCGCCCAGGTGAGCCCGGCGAGCCGCCACACGATCCAGGTCTCGACGGCCCAGAAGAGCGGGAAGGCCACGATGCTGGCGAGGAGCCGGGTCGTCGCGTAGTCCGTCTCCTTGCGGGCGGTGCGGCGGGCCAGCCAGCGAGGGAGGAGGTAGGGCAGCCCGTTGACCACCAGACCGTAGGCGAAGAAGGGCAGGCCGAGCGAGGCCTCCCACGAGCGGCGGAGCCGGGCCCGCCCCGGCGTCCGCTGGGCGCGGGCGCGCACCGCCTGGTCCCGCACCCGGTACGCGGCCAGCATGGCGCGATACCGCTGGAGCCCCGTCCACAGCCGCTCCACGCGCTCGGGGTCGCGCTCCTCGAAGTGGGCCACCGCGTCGGCGATGGTGCGCGACAGGCGCAGCGGGTCGATCTGCCGGGCGCCCAGCCCGCGCTCCTCCTGCAGGTCGCGGATCAGGTCGCCGCGGTAGATCTCCTCCACCGCGCGGATGAGGTCCTGCCGCTCCGGGCGGGCGACGTGCAGCACCTCCGCCTCCATTCCCCACTGGATGGCCGTCGTCAGCGCCTCGACCGCTTTCGGCGGATCCTCGCGATGGACGGGCGCGTACGGGGCCACCGGGATCGGCTCGCCGAAGGAGACCCGCACGTGGCCCCGGAAGGCCTTCCTGGCCTCGAAGTGGAGCCCCACGGGGATCAGCGTGAGCGGGGCCCCGCGCCCGGCGGCCTGATAGTCGAGCGCGATGCGCGCCGCCCCGGTCTTGATGCGCTGCACGCGGCTCTCGGAATGCGTGGTGCCCTCGGGGTAGATGCCGATGACGCGCCCCTGCTCGAGCGCGCGGAAGCACGCGGCGAAGGCGTCGACGTTCTTGTCCATCTTGTCGGGGTCGTCCTGCTTCCGGTACACGGGGATGGCGCCGCAGGTGGCCAGGAAGCGCGCCACCAACGGGTTCCGGAAGAGGGCCGCCGTGGCCAGGTAGTGGACCTTCCGGGGCAGGACCCCGGCCACCAGGAGAGAGTCGATCAGGTTGTTGGGGTGGTTGATGCACAGGAGCACGGGGCCCCCGGCCGGCACGAGGTCCGGGTGGACGACGTCGACGTGCTTGAAGAAGAACCAGAGCCAGAATCGGCTAACCGTCCGGACCAGCGAATAGAAGCGATCCATCCGCTCCGGAGGCTGGCCGGCCTGGATCGGGGCGCTCATTGGGCCGGCGCGGCCATGGCGAGGGCGCCCGCCAGGAGCAGCGCCGGGACGGCCAGGCCGCGCCCCCTCACGATGCGCTACACCGCGAGATCAGCGGAGCGGATGCGCTTCACCCCGGCCTTCGTCATCTGCTCCCAGGCCTTGCCGAGCGAGCCGTTGGTATCGATGCCGCGGCAGGCGTCCTCGATCACCGCGGCGCCGAGGCCGACCTTGCGCGCGTCGAGCGCCGACCAGCAGACGCAGAAGTCGGTGGCGAGGCCCACCAGGTACACCTGGCGAAAGCCGCGGTCCTTCACGTAGCCGGAGAGCCCGGTGGTGGTCTTGCCGTCGGCCTCGAAGAAGGCCGAGTAGGAGTCCATCTGCTTGCGGTAGCCCTTCCGGATGATCAGCTCCGCGTGGGGGATCTTGAGGTCCTTGTGGAAATCGGCGCCCGCGGTGCCCTGCACGCAGTGGTCCGGCCACAGCACCTGGGTGCCGTAGTCGAGCTTGATGGTCTCGAAGGGCTTCTTGCCGGGATGCACGGAGGCGAAGGAGACGTGGGCCGGTGTGTGCCAGTCCTGGGTGAGGATCACGTGCTCGAAGCCGGCCCCGAGCTGATTCACCAGCGGGACGATCACGTCGCCTTCCTTGACCGGCAGCGCCCCGCCCGGGATGAAGTCGTTCTGCACGTCCACCACCAGGAGCACGTCGCGCGCGCCCGGCTTGATCTTCGTCCCCTGCGCGTGGGCCCGCGTTGCCCGGGCGGCCATCGTCGCGGCCACCGCGCCCGCCACCGTGCTCTTCAGGAAATCCCGGCGATCCGTGGTCATGTCGTCTCCTCCTTCGGGGTCCGCGATTGGCGGGTCGGTGCCTCACCCGCCTGCGCCCGAGAGTATAGTCCCCGCCCCGGCGGCGAGCCAGGGGCTAGGGCTTGACCGGCTCGATGACGACGGCGGTGCCGTAGGCCAGCACCTCGGTGACCCCGGCGGCCACGTCGTTGGCGTCGTAGCGCATCGACACCACCGCGTTGGCGCCCACCTGGGCCGCGTGCTCGAGCATGAGGTCGAACGCCTCCTGCCGCGTGCGCTCGCACAGCTCGGTGTACAGCGTGATGTTGCCGCCGAAGAGCGTCTGGATGGCGGCACCCAGGTTGACGATGAGATTACGGGAGCGCACGGTGATGCCGCGCACCACGCCGCGATACCCCACGATGCGCTGGCCTTCGAACCCGAGCCCCGTCGTGACCCACTGTGAATGAACGGGCATGGCCGGCCTCCTCAGTCCAGCACCGCGACGCCTTCGATCTCGATCAGGCAGTCGTCGTCGTAGAGCCCCCGGACCTCCACGAGCGTCATGGCCGGGTAGTGCCGGCCGAAGTACTCGCGGTAGACGACGCCGATCTCGCGGGTGCGCGCCTTGTACTCGCTCTTGGACAGGACGTACATGGTGAGCTTGAGCACGTCGTCGAGCTGGCCGCCGCGCGCCGTCACCACCGCCTTGAGGTTCTCGCACACCTGGCGGAACTGGGCGACCAGGTCGCCCGGGCCGACCACGCGGCCGTCCTTGTCCATGGCGACCTGGCCGGCGATGTAGACGGTCTTGCCGCCCTGCGCCTCCCACCCGTGGGTGTAGCCGACGGGCTTGGGCAGGCTCGGGGGATTGATGGGCTGCGTGAGCTTGGGCATGACATCCTCCGCGGTTAGCCGAACGGGTCCCAGGTGGTGACCTTCTCGGGCGCGATCTTGTAGATGCGGCGCACCTCGCCGGGAAAGCGATAGCTCTCGGGATAGCGGTCGCGGCCGAGGTAGCGCCGCGCCAGCCGGTCGAGGTGCTCGTCGGCTCCGGCCTCGGTGATCTCCACCACCGAGCCGCGCACCGCGACGTAGCGGTTGGGGTTGTCGGGATCGGCGATCTCGATGGCCACGTGCCGCCGCTCGGCCATGTTGAGATCCTTCCGTCGCCCGGCCGCCGAATTGACGAGCAGGTGGCGGCCGTCGTAGTCCACCCACACCGGCGTCACCTGGGGCGTCCCGTCCGGCATCTGGGTCGCGAGGTGGGCGACGGTGGGCTTCTGGAAGAGATCGAGGAACTCGGCGGGGATGGGCCCGGCGGCCGGTTGGCCGCGCTTCCACTCGTCATAGCGGGCGACGAACGCCGGGTCCATGCGCCGCAGGCGCTCGTAACCGATCCGCCGGCTCCGCATCATGTGCTTGTAGGCGAAGGGCACGGGCTCGAGGGCGAGATGCGGCTCCACCCGCTCGAGCCACTCGAGGCTCCGGAGCGCCGCCTCCTGGAAGGCGTCGACCACGGGCTTGCGGGCCGCCTCGTAGGCGGCGAGGGCGTCCTCCACGCGGCCCGGGCGCTCGAGGGCGGCGGCGAGGGCGATGGCGTCCTCCAGGGCGAGCTTGGTCCCGGAGCCGATCGAGAAGTGCGCGGTGTGGGCGGCGTCGCCCACCAGGACGGCGTGGCGGTGATGCCAGCGGCGGTTCTTGATCAGCGGGAAGTTGAGCCACTTGACGAAGTTGTTGGAGAGCAGCGGCTCGCCGTCCAGGTCGTCCTTGAAGACGCGGTCCAGGTAGCGGCACGTGTCGGAATCGGTGAGGCGGTCGAAGCCGGCGCGGGCCCAGGTCTCGGGCGGGCACTCCACGATGAAGGTGCTCATGGTCGGGCTGAACTTGTAGGCGTGCGCGATGAACAGGCCGTCCTCGTTGCGGCGGAAGATCATGACGAGGCCGTGGAAGAGCCGGGGTGTGCCGAGCCACACGTAGCGGTTCTGGCGCACGTCGACCGAGGGCTGGAAGAAATCGGCGTGGGCGCGGCGCACGAGGCTGTTGGCCCCGTCGGCGCCCAGCAAGACGTCGCAGTCGCCGAGCTCCGCCACGTCGGCGACGGTCGTGTGGAAGCGCAGGCCCACCCCCAGCTCCCGGCAGCGGCGGTGCAGGATGTTGAGGAACGTGAGGCGCGCGATACCGGAGAAGCCGTTACCGTGGATGGAGAGCTTCTCGCCCCGGTGCACCACGTCCACGTTGTCCCAGGTCTGGGACGCGGCCGTGATCGCGGCGTAGGTCGGCTCGTCCTTGTCCCGGAGGAAGGCCAGGGTACGGTCGGAGAAGACGATGCCCCAGCCGAAGGTGTCGTCGGGGCCGTCGCGCTCCACCAGCGTGATGCGGTGCGAGGGATCCCGCCGCATCATCAGGATGGAGAAGTAGAGACCCGCGGGGCCGCCGCCCAGGACAGTGATCTTCACGAGATCACCACCGTCTCGCCGGTGCGCCCGCCGGCCGCATCCCCGGTCAGCTCCAGCACGATCTCGGCCACCTGCTCCGGCTGGATGAGCTGGCCGGAGGTGTTGAACCGGGCGAGGGCTCCCATCGCGTGGGCGAAGAGCTGGCCCGTCTTCTCGCTGATCCGCTTGGCCGCCCGCCAGGTCATCTCGCTGGCCACGAAGCCCGGGCACACCGCGTTCACGGTGACGCCGGTGCCCGCGGTCTCGGCGGCCACCGCGCGGGTGAGCCCGACCAGCGCGTGCTTGGACGCTGCGTAGGCCGAGATGTACGGGGCGCCCGCCAGCCCCGCCGTGGAGGCGATGTTGACGATGCGGCCCCAGCCGCGCTCGACCATGCCGGGCAGCAGGGCGCGCGTGAAGAGATACGGCGCGGTCGCATTGACGGCGAGGTGCCCCTGCCAGAGCGCCAGGTCGGTCCGGCCGAGCGGCTCGGACTCGGCGATGCCCGCATTGTTCACCAGGATGTCGATGGCCCCGCGCTCCGCCCGGATGCGGTCGAGGGTGGTCATGACGGCTTCGTGATCGGCCACGTCCAGCACGCAGACCAGGGGCTCGGGCGCGCCCACCTCGGTGAGCTCGATGGCCACGCCGCGGAGGCGCGTGGCCGTCCGCCCGGTCAGCACCAGCGCCGCCCCCGCGCGGCCGAGCGCCAGCGCCACGGCGCGGCCGATCCCGCGGCCGCCGCCGGTGACGAGCGCGGTCCGGCCGGTGAGCGTGTCAGACATGATCGGGTGGCGTCCAGGGCGGCGCGATCAGTCGCCGGCCGTCGGCCGTGCGCGGGGCCCCCGGATCGGCCGGCTCGCGCGCGCGATCCCAGAGCTTGCAGGTCACCTGCTTGTGGCGCTGATCGAGCCCTTCACAATAGTTCGTGAACTCGCAGCGCCGCACCAGATGGCCCAGCCCGAGGGCGACCTTCCGGAACCAGTCGGGATCGGCGAGGGTCTGGCGCGCCGCCGCCACCGCGTCGGCCTCGCCGCGGGCCAGGATGCCTTCGGCCTGCTCGAAGGTGGCGATGCCGCCGCTGGTGACGACCGGGGTCTCGTGCCCGGCGGCGCGCAGCGCGCGGCGGATGGCGGCGGCCAGCGGGACGTTCCTCCCGAACGGCCCGCGCGGGTCGGCCCACACGGTGGGCATGCACTCCCAGCCGGACTCGCCGGTATACGGGTAGACGGCCTCGCCGATCTTGGGCGGGCGGGCGTCCTCGAAGGAGCCGCCCTTGGACACCGAGAGATAGTCCACGCCCCGCTCGGCGAAGCGCAGCCCGAACCAGACCGCGTCGTCGAGATCGCTCCCGCCCGCGAAGACCTCGTCGCCCAGGTAGCGGATGCCCACCACGTGCGCGGGCGGCACGCGCGCCCGCACGGCATCGAGCACCTCGAGCGGCAGCCGCACGCGGCCCTCGCGGGGGCCGCCGTAGCCATCCCCGCGGGTGTTGAGGCGGGAGAGGAAGCTCGCCATGGTGTAGGCGTGCGCGTAGTGCAGCTCGGTGCCGTCGAAACCGGCCTGGGCGGCGCGCCGGGCCGCCTCGGCGAAGAGCTTCGGGAGCGCGCGCGGCAGCGCGAGGATGTGGGGAAGCTGGGTGTCCCAGATCCGCTCGCGATAGCCCCGGTCGAGCGCTTCCAGTTCGCGCGGCGCGAGCAGCCGCTCGAGGAGCGCGCGCGGCGCGCCCAGCAGCTCCCGCCGCAGCGCGTCCTCCGGCGCCTCCCGCCAGCGCGGCTCGTCGAGCGCCACGGCCAGGCGAGCGCGCAGCCCGGGCGTGACCGCGAGGTGGCGGCCGAAGTAGGTCTCGGGCGCGGGACGGCGCCTGACCGCGACGAAGTCGAGGACCTGGATGAGGAGCCGCGTCTGGCCGCCGCTCCGGCGCCGCACCGTCTCCACCAGCCGCTCGAGCCCGGGGAGGAAGCGATCGTCGCCGACGCGGAGCAGGGGGCCGCTCGGTACGTCGCGGATGCCCGTCGCCTCCACGACCAGGACTCCCGGGCGCCCGTCCGCGAATCGCCCGTACCAGTCGAGCACCTCGGGGGTGACGAAGCCGTCCTCGGTGGCGCGCCACGGCACCATGGCGGGCACCCAGGTGCGGTGCGCCGCGACGACGGACGGGCCCAGGCGGAGCGGCTGGAACCAGCGCGAGCGCGCGGCCTCTTCGCGGGTCGGCCAGCGGGCGGGGAGGAGCGCGTGGTGGACGCGCCGCTTCCGGGATGCGTCTTCCGTGAGCGTTGAAGGGCCCATCCGCGCGCGATTATACTACCCGGGCTTTATGGGCCGCCTCTTCGAACAGGTCAGTGTGGCCGACGCGGTCGGCCGTCTCCGCGCGGGGATGAAGGTGCTGCTCCCGTCCGGCTGCGGCGATCCCTCGGCGCTGCTCGCCGAGATCCTGCGTCAGGCCGATCGGCTGGCGCCGCTCACCCTGATGGGCGGCCTGCGCCTCGACGACTATCCCTTCGGCGCCGCCGCCTACGCGGGGAAGATCCGCTTCGCGACCTGGCACATGTCGCCGCGGCTCGCGGAGGCCGCCGCTCGGGGCGACGTCGACTTCGTGCCCGCCCGCTACTTCGACACGGTGAGCCTGTTCGCGGCGGGCGGACCGTGGGCGCCCGACGCGGTGCTCGTGCACACGGCCCCGCCCGACCGTGGCGGGCATCTCTCCCTCGGCGTGTCGGTGAGCTATGCCTTGCCCGCGGCGCGCCGCGCCCCGCTCGTCATCGCCCAGGTCAACCCCCGCATGCCCCGCACGCTCGGCAACGCGTTTCTCCACCGCTCGCAGGTGGACGCGTGGGCCGGGGTGGACCACCCGCTGCTCGAGTATCCACCCACGCCGGTGGGCGACGTCGAGCGCCGCATCGCGGGCTACGTGGCCGATCTCGTCCCGGACGGGGCGACGGTGCAGGTGGGGGTGGGCTCGATCCCGCAGGCGGTGATGGAGGCGCTCGCGGGCAAGAAGGACCTGGGGGTGCACTCGCTCCTGGTCGATCACATGCTGCCCCTGGTGCGGAGCGGGGTCATCACCAACGCGCGCAAGCGCCTGCATCCGGGCCGCATGGACGTGGGGGAGATCATGGGCACCGCGACGCTCTTTCAGTGGAGCCACGAGAACCCGCTCGTGAACATGGAGCCGTCGGACCTGGTGCACGACCCGCAGGTGGTGGGCGCGCTCGGCGACTTCGTCTCCGTCAACTCCGCCCTCGAGGTGGACCTGCTCGGGCAGGTCAACGCGGAGAGCGTGGACGGGCGGCAGGTGACCGGCATCGGCGGGCAGTTCGACTTCGTGCTGGGAGCCGCGCGCGCCGAGGGCGGGCGCTCGATCATCGCGCTGCCCGCCACCGCGGCGAAAGGCGCCCGCTCCCGCATCGTGGCCCGGCTTGCCGCGGGCGCGCGGGTGACCACCCCGCGTTACCTGGCCGACTACGTGGTGACCGAGCACGGGGTGGCGGCGCTGCGGGGAAAAAGCGACGCCGGGCGGGCCCGGGAGCTGCTCCACGTGGCCGACCCGGCGTTCCGGGATCTGCTCGAGCGAGAGGCGGTCAGGCCTTGAGCTTGTCGATCTCGGTGAAGACCTCTTGATCCTCGGGGAAGCGGAAGGTGACCTGGTTGTCGTAGATCATCTTGTCGTCGGCCTCGACGGTGAAGATGCCCCCGACGCCTTCCCGCAATTCGGACGTGATCCCGTACTTACCCTTGATGGCGGCCTGCAAACTGGAGGCCTGGGGGAGATAGTTTCACTCGCTGCAGTACGTGATCCGGATGTGCATCGGACGCCTCCTTTGCGCGAACTTTGCGCCGGACTGTCGCGTATGATACGGAGCCGCGCGGAACCTGTCAAATGACCCGGCACCTCCTGATCGACACCGATCCCGGCATCGACGACGCCCTGGCGATCCTGCTCGCCCTGTCCTCGCCCGGCACCTCCGTCGAGGCCGTCACCACCGTGGCCGGCAACGTCCCGCTGGATCGGGCCACCACCAACGCCCGCCGGATCCTCGCGGTGGCCGCCCCGGACCCGATGCCACCGGTGGCCCGCGGCGCCGAGGCCCCGCTCAAGCGCGCGCTGGTCACCGCCGGCCACGTCCACGGCCAGGATGGGCTCGGCAATCTGGAGCGCTTCGTCGAGCCCGACGGGCGGCCCCGCTACCCGGAGCCCTCCCACGACATTGAGATGCGTCCGGCTCCGGAAGTGATTCTCGAGACGGTGGACCGCTGGGGCCCCGAGCTGACGATCGTGGCCCTGGGCCCGCTGACGAACCTGGCGGCGGCCCTCGCGCTCGACGCCCGGCGCCTCGCCCGGGCCGGCCGCGTGGTGGTCATGGGCGGGGCGATCGCGGTGCCCGGCAATATCACGCCGGCCGCCGAGTTCAACTTCTACGTGGATCCGGAGGCGGCGGCGCTCGTGCTCGAGGCCGGGCTCAACCTCGAGCTGATCTCGCTCGACGTGACCCGCCGGGTGGTGCTGGCCCAGGCGGCGCTCACGGACCGGCTGCGCCGCTGCCCCGGCGACCGGATCGCCCGCTTCATCCTCGACTTCACCCTGCACGGCTTTGCCTTCGGGGCCGAGCGGGAGGGTGGCGGCATCGTCCTGCACGATCCGCTCGCGATGGCGGTGGCGCTCGATCCGTCGCTGGTCACCTTCGAGCCGCTCAGCGTGGAAGTCGAGTGCGAGGGCAAGCTCACCCGCGGCCTCTCGCTGGCCGACCGCCGTGAGATCCCCTCCCATCGCAAGCGGGTGCCCGCCTGCCGGGTGGCGGTGGACGTGGACGCCGCGCGCGTGCTGGATCTGGTCCTGGAGCGCCTGTGCCCCGCGTCTGCGTAGTCGGCTCCGCCAACCTCGACTACACGGTGGCGCTGCCGCGGCTGCCCCGCGTGGGGGAGACGGTGTCGGCGGGCACGCTGCTCGTGAACCGGGGCGGCAAGGGCGCGAACCAGGCGGTGGCCGCGCGGCGGCTGGGCGCCGAGGTGCGGATGATCGGTTGCCTGGGCGACGACGACTCGGGCGCCCTGATGCGGCGCGGGCTCGCGGCCGAGGGCATCGGCGTGGACGGGCTGGCGACCGCGCCCGGGGTGGCCACGGGCACCGCGCTCATCTTCGTGGATCGCGAGGGCCGCAACCAGATCGGGGTGGCGCCGGGCGCCAACCACTCGCTCACGGTGGAGATGGCGCGCGCGGGCGAGGAGACGATCGGCTGGGCCCAGGTGGTTATCTGCCAGCTCGAGGTCCCGGTGCCGGTGGTCCGGTGGACGCTCGAGACGGCCCGGCGGCACGGCGTGCCCACCGTGCTGAACCCGGCGCCCGTCCAGGAGCTCTCCGATGAGCTGCTCGGGCTGGTGACCTATCTCACGCCGAACGCGGGCGAGGTGGCGGCGCTCACCGGCATCGAGGTGCACGACCTGGACTCGGGCCGGCAGGCCGCGGCGCGGCTCTGCGCGCGGGGCGCCGGCACCGTGATCATCACGCTCGGGGAGCAGGGCGCGCTGGTGTACGACGGCAGCTCGGCGGCGCACTTCGAGGCCTTCCCGGTGGAGGTGGTGGACACGACGGGCGCGGGCGACGCCTTCAACGGCGCCCTCGCGGTGGGGCTCGCCGCGGGGGGCAGCCTCGAGCAGGTGATTCCGCTCGCCGGCGCCGCCGCGGCGCTCACGTGCACGCGCCGCGGCGCCCAGGACGCCCTCCCGGATCGCGGCGACGTCGAGCGGTTCCTCCAATCCCTTCGCAACCGCTAGGCCGGGGTACCCCCTATCTCAGACGGGCGCGGAGGGCGTCGACGCGCTTCACCGCGTCGGTCACGGCGGACTCGCTGAGCCTGCCCTGGGCGATGGCGCGCGTGATGGCGGCGATCACGCGCTCGGCGGCGCGGTCGTCGATCTTGCCGGTGTTCTGGGAGACCAGCAGCACGTCCACGCCCGCGCCCAGGGCGAGCACTGCCGCGTCCTCCAGCCCGTAGTGCTGTGCGATGGCGCCCATCAGCAGATCGTCCGAGACCGCCACCCCGTCGTAGTGGAGCCAGCCGCGCAGCACGCGGTGCACGGTGAAGCGCGACAGGGTGGCCGGATCCCACGGGTCGAGCCCGCGATTGAACACGTGGGCGGTCATCACGCTGTCGGCCAGCCCCGCCGCGATGAGCGCGCGATAGGGCGCCAGCTCGACCCGCGGCGCGGCGGTGTCGCTCACGTCGGTGAAGCCCAGATGCGAATCGCGGCGACTCGAGCCGTGGCCGGGGAAGTGCTTCAGCGCGGTGAGCACGCCCGCCTCGTGCATGCCGAGCACGAACGCGCGCGCGTGGGCGGTGACGCGGGCCGGGTCCGCCGAGTACGTGCGGCCCAGGGTGACCACCGCCGGGTTGCTCGGATTGACGGCCACGTCCACCACCGGCGCCAGGTTCCAGTTGATGCCGGCCTCGCGCAGCATCGTGCCCATGCGCCGGGCCTCGGCCTGGGTGAAGGCCGGATCGTCGCGCTCGCCCAGCTCTTGGGCCCCTAGCGTGGCCGGATAGCCGAGTCGAGGCGACAGACGCATCACGCGACCGCCCTCGGCATCCACCGCGATGAAGAGCGGCCGGCCCGCGCACCGCGCCGCGAGCGCCTGGAGATCGCGGGTGAGCGCGGCGACCTGCGCCGGGCTCACCATGTTGCGCGGCTGGCCGGAGGCCGCGTAGCGCTCGAAGAGCAGCACACCGCCCACCTTGACGTCGCAGACGAGCCGCCGGACCTCCTCGTTGCCCGCGACCTGGGTGCCGCTGAAGCCGACGAGCAGCAGGTCGGCGATGCGGAGGCGCGTCGGGTCGGGCTCGGGACGTGGCGCGATCAGGGCGCAGCCAGAGAGGAGCATCGCGGCGATGAGGGGGGCGAGTCGCGGAGAGGGCCGCACCCTCACCCCGGCCCTCTCCCTCGGGGAGGGCGAGGGGGAAGGGCTGGGGCCCGCGCTCTCCCATAGGGAGGGAGAGGGGGAGAGCCCGGCTCTCACCCGCGGGCGCCGCGGGCGGCGGCGGCGAGACGCCGCACGCGCTCGACGTCGACCGGGTTGGCGAGCCGCCCGTCGCGCTTGACCGAGGTGCCGACGATCACCGCGTCCGCGACCGAGAGCAGCTCGGCGACGGTCTCGGCGGTGGCGCCGCTGCCCACGAGGAGGGGCGCCTCGGGCACGGCGCCGCGCACGCGCTTGAGATCGGTCATCGGGGTGGGCTCGCCGGTGGCGGTGCCCGAGACGACGAGGGCGTCGGCCAGCCCACGGGAGAAGCAGTCGCGCGCCTCCTGCTCGATGGGCACGGGCGCCAGCGGCATGCCGTGCTTGGCCTGCACGTCCGCGAGGATGGCGACGTCCACGCCCAGGAGCCGCCGGTAGCGCAGGGTGTCGTGCGCCTCCGACTGGATGATGCCCTGATCCGCGGCGACCGCGCCCACGTGGACGTTCACGCGCACGAAGCGGGCCCCGGTGGCGGCCGCCACCGCCAGCGCGGAGCGCACGTCGTTCTTGAGCACGTTGACGCCGACCGGCAGCGGCACCTGGCGGCGGATCTCCGCGACGGCCACCGCCATGCCCGCCACGGTGGCCGCGTCCACGCGGCCCGCGGTGAAGGGGACGTCACCGTGATTTTCCACCATCAGCGCGTCGGCGCCGCCCTCGGCGAGGGCGCGCGCGTCATCGAGGGCGGCGCGCACGACCGCGACCATGTCACCATCCCAGCGCGGGCTGCCCGGCAGGGCCCGCAGGTGCACCATTCCGATGACGGCGTGGGTCACATGGGCGGGCAGTCCGATGACGGAGGCTAGAGTCATGTGGCGAAATCATAACACGCGGAATATACTGGCTTACGCCATGACGATGACGCCGGGGGCCGCACCGTCGCGGATCTTCTACGGATGGTGGGTGGCGCTGGCGCTCTCGATTCTCGGCCTCGACCGCGGCACCTTCTCGCTCGTCATCGCCGGAGGTAGCTGATGGGCGAATCCACGATCTTGCTGGACCGGGCCGACGGCGTCGCCACGATCACGCTCAACCGGCCCGAGGCCCGCAACGCGATCGACCTCGTCATGCGGCGCGAGCTGCTGACCGCGCTCGACGATCTGGAAGCGGAGGCGGCCACGCGGGTCGTGATCCTGACCGGCGCGGGCGGGCACTTCTCGGCGGGCGGAGACGTGAAGACCATGGCGGTCAAGCGGCACACCGCGGCCGAGGGCCGGGCGCGCGTGGAGTCGCTGAACCGCTTCGTGATCCGGCTCTTCGAGTTCCCCAAGCCGACGATCGCCATGGTCGACGGCTTCGCGGTCGGGGCCGGGTGCAACATCGCGCTCGGCTGCGATCTGCTCATCGCCTCGGACCGCGCCCGCTTCGGCGAGGTGTTCGCCAAGATCGGCCTCGTGCCCGACGGCGGCGGGACCTGGCTCCTGCCGCGGCTGGTGGGGCTGGCCAAGGCGAAGGAGCTGGTGTTCTCGGCCGACATCATCGACGCGGCCGAGGCGCTGCGCATCGGTCTCGTGAATCGCGTGGTGCCGGCGGCCGATCTGGAGAAGACCACGCGGGCCCTGGCCGCCCGCATCGCGGCCGGCCCGCCCGGCGCGCTCGGCCTCGCCAAGGCGCTGCTGAACCGCTCCGCCACGGTGGACCTGGCCACCTCGCTCGGCCTCGAGGCCTACGCCCAGGCCCAGAGCGTCACCACGGACGACCACGCCGAGGGCGTGCGCGCCTTCCTCGAGAAGCGCCCCCCCAGATTCACCGGCACATGAGCCGCGATCC
>JBGOVO010000164.1:0-7991 GCA_041478145.1 Methylomirabilia bacterium | reverse complement strand
AGCGAGCCCGCGGTGAGCCTCTCCCGCACCTTCCTGATGGAGACGGTGGTCCGCCAGGACGGCGACGCCTACGTGGTCGACGGCCTGAAGCACTTCTGCACCATGGCGCTCGGCGCCTCCCGCTACATGGTCTGGTGCGCGCTCGAGGGCGGCACCGACATGAGCAAGGCGCTGCTCCAGGTGCTGGTCCCCGCCGACGCCCCCGGGATCGCCACCGATGGCAAGTGGAACACGCTCGGCATGCGGGCGACGTTCAGCCCGTCGGTGACCTTCACCGGCGTGCGCGTGCCCCGGGACGCCGCGATGGGCGATCCGGGCGCGGCCCTGCGGGTGGGCGTGGTGGAGAGCTTCGCCCTGGGCTATGCCGCGGTGTACCTGGGCATCGCAGAGGGCGCGCTCGCCTTCGCCATCGACTACGCCAAGCGGCGCATCGTCCGGCCCGAGAACATCCCGGTGGCCCACGACCCGGCGGTGCAGCGCCACATCGGCGAGCTGTCCGCGCACCTCGATGGCGCCCTGCTCGTGCTCGCCGACACCGCCGAGCGCTGGGAGGCCGCCGACGTGCTGGAGCGCGGCGTCCTGGGCAACAAGGCCAAGTATCTCGCCACCGAGGTCGGGCTGGCCGTCACTTCCAAGGTCATCCAGGTGGTGGGCGGCCGCGGCGCCTACAAGGACTTCCCGGCTGAGCGCGCCTTCCGCGACCTCCGCACCTCGACCCTGATGCCGCCCACCGTAGACCGCATGCTGGAGGGGATCGGCAAGAACGCGCTCGGCATCGAAGCCGGGATGTTCAAGGTCTCCGAGTAGGCTCGAGCCGACAATACACACGTGATTCGCAGTGACGTCGTTGGCAGCCTGCTGCGACCGGACAACCTCAAAGCCGCGCGCGAGCGGTGGGAGCGCGGCGAGATCTCCGCGGCGGCGCTGAAGCAGGTCGAGGATCGCGCGGTCGACGAGGCGGTACGCCTCCAGGAAGAGGCCGGGCTCGACGTGCTCACCGACGGCGAGCTGCGGCGCTACGCCTTCTTCGGCCACCTGATCGAGGCGCTCGACGGCTTCGACAAGTTCGGCGGCTGGGCCATCCCCTTCCACAACGACGCGGGCGAGCGGCTCGTCTTCAAGCGCCCGGTGGTGGTGGAGAAGCTCCGCTGGCGCCGCAGCATGTGCACCGAAGAGCTCGTCTACCTGCGCGCCCGCGCGCGCACGCCGGTCAAGGTCACGCTCATCAGCTGCCAGCAGGCGGCCGCCTACTACGATCCCGCGAAGTCCACCGGGGCCTATCCCACCCGCGACGCCTACCTGGCCGACGTGGTGGATCTCACGCGCCGCGAGGTCGAGGAGCTGGTGCGGCTCGGCTGCACCTATATCCAGATCGACGCCCCGCAGTACGCGGCGCTCCTCGACCCGGCCCTCCGCGAGGGGTATCGCGAGCGCGGCAGCGATCCGGACCGGCTGATCGACGCCTGCATCGAGATGGACAACGCGGTCATCGGGGCGGCGCGCCACCCGGGCGTCACCTTCGGCCTGCACATCTGCCGCGGCAACAACCAGTCCATGTTCTACGCGAGCGGCGGCTACGAGCCGATCGCCCGCGTCTTCACCCGGAGCCACTTCCAGCGCTTCCTGCTCGAGTACGACGACCAGCGCTCCGGGGGCTTCGAGCCCCTGCGCGCGATGCCCGACGACCGCGTGGTGGTGCTCGGGCTGGTGACCACGAAGACCCCGCGCCTCGAGACCGTCGAGGCGCTGCGCGCGCGCATCGCGGAGGCGGCGACCTTCCTGCCGCTCGAGCGGCTGGCCCTCAGCCCCCAGTGCGGCTTCGCCTCCACCATGGAAGGCAACCGCATCTCACCGGACGAGCAGCGCGCCAAGCTGCACCGCGTCGCCGAGACGGCCCGTCTCGTCTGGAAAGGAGACCATTGATGAGAATCCTGGCTCTGCTGGCCTTAGCCCTGCTCGGCATGTCTCCGGTCGCCGCCTGGGGGCAGTCCCTCAAGATGGGCGCGGTCGTGCCGCTCACCGGCCGCTACGGCGCGGGCGGCGCCCAGATCCGCGCGGGCTACGAGTTCGCGGTGGAGCACCTGAACGCGACGGGCGGGGTCCCGGTGGGCGGCGTGAAGATGCCCGTCGAGCTGGTCCTCCTCGACGACGAGTCCGACGCCACCAAGACGGTGGCGCGCCTCGAGACCCTCGCCGCCCAGGGCGTCATCGGCTATCTCGGCGGCTTCGGCTCCGATCTCCACGCCGCCGCGGCCTCGGTGGCCGAGAAGAACCGCATCCCGTATCTCGGGGTGGCCTTCGCGCTCCAGAAGATCCACGCCCAGGGCTTCCGCTACCTGTTCTCGCCGTTCTGGAAATCGCCCGACATCGGCCAGGCCACCCAGGGCCTGCTGGCCCTGATCCCCGCCGCGGACCGGCCCAAGACCGTCGCGATCTTCCAGGAGAAGACGGACTGGGGCCGCGAGATGGCGGCGGCGTGGACGGAAGCCGGCAAGACCGGCGGCTACCAGGTGGTGGTGCAGGGCGAGTACGCGCCGGGCGCCAAGGACTTCTCCGACCTGATCCTGAAAGCGAAGAGCGCCAACGCGGAGGTGGTCCTGGCGCTGCCCACCCCGCCTGACGGCATGACCATCGTCAAGCAGATGAAGGAGCTGGGCTACACGCCCAAGCTGTCGCTCTTCATCCGCGCCCCCGATGCCCAGATCTGGGCCCAGAACCTCGGCAAGGACGGCGACTACATGGTGCTGGCCGCGGGCTGGCACCACGCCATGAAGGGCGCGGGCGTCCGGGAGCTGAACGACGCGCACCAGAAGAAGTTCGGCCGCCCCGCCGATCCGCTCGTGGGGCCGGCCTACGCGTGCGTGGAGATCCTGGCCGCCGCGGTCACCCGCGCGGGGTTCCCCGACCGCGAGAAGGTGCGCGACGCCATCGCCGCCACCAACATGAACACCGTGATCGGGGCGGTGAAGTTCCGGCCGGACGGCACCGGCATCGTCCCGCAGGCGCTGCTCCAGTGGGTCGGCGGCAAGCAGGAGCTGGTGTGGCCGAAGGAGGCGGCGACCGTGCCGCTGGCCTTCCCGGCGCCGCCCTTCGCCAAGCGCTGAGGTGCGGACGCTCGTCCGCGGTGCCTGAGCGGGCGTGGCCCTCCTGGAGGTCGAGCGGCTTACGAAGGGCTTCGGCGGGGTCCTCGCGGTGAGCGACGTCAGCTTCACCCTCGAGGCGGGCGCGCTGCTCGGCATCATGGGCCCCAACGGCTCGGGCAAGACCACGCTCTTCAACCTGATCGCGGGCGCGCTGCGTCCCGACGCCGGGCGCATCCGCCTCCACGGCCGCGACATCGCCGGCTGGGCGCCGCATCGCATCTGCGGCCTCGGCGTCGCCCGCACCTTCCAGCTCGTGCGGCCCTTCGCGGGCCTCTCCGCCCTCGACAACGTGCTGGTGGGCTGCCTCTACGGCCGCCGGCGCGGCGGCGGGGCCCCGGCGGAGGCCGCGCGCCTGCTCGCCCTGGTGGGCCTCGAGGGCCGGGCCGCCGCGCCGGCGTCCGCGCTGACCCTCATGGACCGCAAGCGCCTCGATCTGGCGCGCGCCCTCGCCACCGGACCCGAGCTGCTGCTCCTCGACGAGTTCATGGCCGGCCTCAATCCCACCGAGACCGCGGCGGCCATGGCGCTGATCCGGCGCCTGGTCAATGACGGCCTGACGGTGCTGATGGTGGAGCACATCGTGTGGGCGCTCATGGACCTCGCGCGCCGGATCATCGTCCTGAGCGCCGGCGAGAAGATCGCCGACGGCCCGCCCGCCCAGGTGGCCGCGGACCCGCGGGTCGTCGACGTCTACCTGGGCGCCGAGCGGCCCGGAGCCGCGCATGCTTGAGATCCGCGGCCTCGACGCCGCCTACGGCGACGCGCGCGTCCTCTCCGGCGTGACGCTCTCGGTGGGGCCGGGCGAGATCGTGGCCCTCCTCGGCCCCAACGGCGCCGGCAAGTCCACCCTGCTCGGCTGCATCGCGGGCCTGGTGCGCCCTCGCGCCGGCACCATCCGCTGGGACGGGGAAGACCTCGCCACGGTCGGCCCGCACCTGATCGTCGAGCGCGGCCTCGCGACGGTGCCCGAGGGCCGGCGGCTCTTCGGCACCATGACCGTGGAGGACAACCTGGAGCTGGGCGCCTTCTCGCCGCGGGCCCGCGCGGCGCGCGGCTCGAGCCTCGAGCGCGTGTTCGCGCTGTTCCCGGATCTCCAGGCGCGGCGCCGCCAGATCGTCCGCGCGCTCTCGGGCGGCCAGCAGCAGATGGTGGCGGTGGGCCGGGCGCTCATGGCGAGCCCGCGGCTCCTGATGCTGGACGAGCCGTCGCTCGGCCTCGCGCCCCGGCTCGTCCGCGCCATCCTGGACGCGCTGGTCGAGATCAACCGCGCCGGCGTGGCCATCTTCCTGGTCGAGCAGAACGTCCGCGCGGCCCTCACCCTGGCCCACCGCGCCTACATCCTGGAGGGCGGCCGGATCGTGGGCGAAGGCGGCGGGGCCGCGCTCCTCCGAGATCCGCACGTCCGCCGCGCCTACCTGGGGCCGCTGGCGGTGCGCGAGTGAGGCCGCCCGCGCGGTGAGCGTGCTCGCCCAGCAGATCGTGCTCGGCCTGCTCATCGGCGGCCTCTACGGGCTGGCGGCCGCGGGCCTGTCGCTGGTCTTCGGCGTCCTCAAGGTGCTGGACGTGGCGCACGGCGAGCTGATCATGCTGGGCGGCTACGGCGCCTTCTGGCTCTTCGCGCTGCTCGGCTGGGACCCCTTCGCCTCCCTCCTGGTGGTGATCCCCGGCTCGCTGCTCCTCGGCGCGGTGCTCTACGCCGTCCTCTTCGGCTTCGTGGTCCGCGCGGGCGAGGAGGCGCGGATCAAGAACTCGCTGCTGGTGGGCTTCGGCCTCGCGCTGGCCCTGCACGCCCTCGCGGTGCGCCTGTGGACGGCGGACGACCGCTCGATCACGACCTCGTACGGCGGCGCGGTCCTCACCGTGGGCGATCTCTCGATCCCGGTCATCCGCCTGCTGAGCCTGCTGGTCGCGCTCGCGCTGATCGTCTCGCTGCACCTGTTGCTCGCCCGGTGGCGATGGGGCAAGGCGATCCGGGCCACCGCGGAAGACTGGCAGGCCGCGCTGCTGACCGGCATCGACGTGCGGCGCGCGTACCTGCTGGCCTTCGCGATCGGCACCGCGCTGGCCGGCGCGGCCGGCACCCTGGTGAGCGTGGGCTACTCGATCAGCCCGTCGATGGGGCTCGAGTGGACGCTCAAGGCGCTGATCGTCGTGGTGCTGGCCGGGCTCGGCTCCATGCTCGGCACCTTCGTCGCCGGCCTCTTCCTCGGCGTGGCGGAGGCCCTGAGCGCGGCGGCGTTCGGCGGGCCCTATCGGGAGGTGGTCGGCCTGGTCATCTTCGTGGTGGTGCTCGTCCTCCGTCCCCGCGGGCTGTTCGGCCGATGAGCCTGCGGATCGCCGCGTCCGAGCGCGCGTGGACCCTGGCGATCCTCGCCGGCTTCGCCGCACTGGCCCCGCTCCCCCTGCTCGTCCGCCGCGACGACGTGCTGAACTTCGTCCTCCTCGTGCTGCTCTCCATCACGATGGCCCAGAGCTGGAACATCATCGCGGGCTACGCCGGCCAGGTGAACCTGGGCCACGCCGCCTTCTTCGGCCTGGGCGCGCTCACCGCGCGCACGCTCTGGATCGGGGGCGCGCCGGTCGTGCTCGCGATGGCCGCGGGCGCCCTCGTGGCCACCGCCTTCGCGCTGCTCATCGGCGCGGCCGCATTCCGCCTCCGCGGCGCCTACTTCGCCATCGGCACCCTGGCCCTGGGCGAGATCCTGCGCACCACCGTCGGTAACGTGCTACCGGAGATCTCCACGCTCCCCGCCGCCACCATCGGCGCGTATCGCCTCTCGCAGCGCTACTACCTGGCGCTGGCGCTCGCGGCCCTGTCCGTCATCGCGGTGGCGGCGCTCGCGGGCTCGCGCCTCGGGCTCGGCATGCAGGCCATCCGCGAGGACGAGGGCGCGGCGGAGGCCTCGGGGGTGGCCGCGCTCTCACTGAAGCTCCGGGCCCTGGCGCTCTCCACCGGGCTGGCCGGCGCGGCGGGTGGCCTCTTCGCGTACTATCACATCAGCTACTACCCGTCGCACCCCTTCGCACCGCACTGGACCTTCGAGGCCTTGCTCATGACCTTCATCGGCGGCGTCGGCACGCTGCAGGGCCCGGTGCTGGGCGCCGTCCTCTACGTGTTCCTCAAGGAGTACCTGACCGTGCGCTGGGTGGACTTCCACCTCTTGATCTTCGGCGTGCTCTTCATCGCCATCGTGCTGATCTTCCCCGGCGGCCTCGTGCAGGCCGCCGAGGGCGCGCGGCGACGGCTCACGCGCCGACCGGGGAGAACGACATGACCGAACGCCTCCCGCTGCTCGAGCTGCACGCGCTCCAGAGCCGCCTGCCCGACCTCGTCGCCAAGAAGGGGGAGCCGCCCTGGTCCTGGAACCGGTCGGCACCGAGCCCAGCATCCGCATCGCGATCAACGCGCGGGGCGAATTCCACCGCTACGACCGCCCCGGCTGCAAGCCCCTCTAGGCTGGGGTCGACCCCGCTCTTCAGGCGGTGGCGTCCGAGGGCTTGCCGACCGTGGCCGCCGCCGGGGCGGCGCTGGTCCGCCCGGAGCCGGTGACCAGTCGCAGGACGGCAGGCGACAGCTTGGGGTCCAGCGTGTCCCGGATCCCGTCGCCGAGCAGGTTGAAGGCGAGCACGGTGACGGTGATGGCGAGGCCGGGGAAGAGCACGAGCCACCAGTGCGGCACGAGGCCGGTGATCGCGTCGGCCAGCATATTGCCCCAGGTGGGCGTGGGCGGCGGCACCCCGACGCCGAGGAAGCCCAGCGCGGCCTCGATCACGATGGCCACGC
Organism: Methylomirabilia bacterium; assembly: GCA_041478145.1. GTDB lineage: Bacteria > Methylomirabilota > Methylomirabilia > Rokubacteriales > CSP1-6 > CAMLFJ01. Next base: position 1,064 of record JBGOVO010000164.1, on the reverse strand, counting down.
CGAGGTGCGTGGTGGCGAGCACCAGGTACGGCGCCACGCACTGGGGCAGGACGTGCAGCGTCATGACGCGAAACTGGGAGGCGCCGGCCGCCCGCCCCGCCTCCACGAAGGGCATCTCGCGCACGCTGATCGCGACCGAGCGGATCACGCGACCCCCGAAGGGCAGGCGCGTGACCGCGATGGCGGCGATGACCGCGGGCAGCCCGGTCCCGATCGCCATCGAGATGGCCATGGCCAGGATGAGGTCGGGGAACGCCTGCAGGACCTCCATGACGCGCTGGCTGACGAGATCGAAGCGCCCGCCCAGGTAGCCGCAGGCGACACCCCAGAGCGAGCCCACCGTGGTGCCGAGCAGCACCGCCAGGAAGGCCACGAAGAGCGAGGTGCGGGCGCCATAGATCACGCGGCTCAGCGTGTCGCGCCCCACCTGATCGGTGCCGAAGAGGGATTGCGCGTCGGGCGGCCTGTTCATCCGCCGGAAATCCGTCTTCAACGGCTCGCGCGGCGCCACCCAGGGCGCGGCCAGCGCGATCGCGACGACGAGCACGCCGACGATGCCGCCCACCACCGATAGCTTGTTGCGGCCGGCGAAGCCCCCGAGCTCGCGGAGCGCCTGATGGTTCATGGGGAGCGCGCCTACTGGTACCGGATCCGGGGATCGAGCCAGGCGTAGCTCATGTCGACCAGGACGTTGACCATGACGAAGATCCCCGCGTAGAGCAGCACCAGGTTCTGCACCACGACGATGTCGCGCTCGACGATGGCCACCACCAGCGCCCGGCCGAGCCCGGGCACGCCGAACGCCTGCTCGACGGCCACCGAGCCGCCGAGGACGAAGCCCAGCAGCACGCCCGAGATCGTGATGACGGGCAGGAGCGCGTTGGGCAGCGCGTGGTGCAGCACCACCGCGCGCTCCACCGCGCCCTTGGCCCGCGCCGTCCGCACGTAGTCCTCGCGGATCACCTCGAGCAGGCAGGAGCGGGCCATGCGCGCGATGTAGGCGCCCTGGGCCAGCCCGAGCACCATCGCGGGCCCGATGATGAGCTGGAAGTTCTGCCAGGGGT
>JBGOVO010000043.1:0-15480 GCA_041478145.1 Methylomirabilia bacterium | reverse complement strand
CTCAACTCGTTCAACGCGCGCCCGGCCTACGACAACGTGGTGGATCTCTCCGTCTACGTCGAGCGTGCCTGGCGCGGCCGCGGGGTAGGGAAGGCGCTGCTGCAGCATTTGCTGGGACTCGCGCGCCACGTCGGGTATCACAAGATGGTGCTGGCGACCTTTCCGTACAACGCGGCGGGCCTCGCGCTCTACCGGCGCATGGGCTTCACCCCGGTGGGGGTCTACCACGAGCAGGGCCAGCTCGACGGCGCCTGGGTGGACGTGCTGATCATGGAGCAGCTCCTCTGAGCCACGGCTGGCGCGTCGTCGCGACGCTCTCCGTCACCGAGATCGTCTCCTGGGGCATTCTGTACTACGGGTTCCCCGTGTTCCTCGGCGCGATGGAGCGCGACCTGGGGGCCTCCCGCGTGGCCATCACCGGCGCCTTCACGATCGGCATGGGCGTGGCGGCGCTCGCCGCGCTGCCGGTGGGCCGCTGGCTCGATCGCTACGGGCCGTGGGCCCTGATGACGCTGGGCTCCTGTCTCGGCACCGCGCTGCTGGTGGCCTGGTCGCGGGTGGAGAGCCTGACCGGGCTCTACGTGGTCTGGACCCTGATGGGCCTGGCCCTGGCCGCCACGCTGTACGAGCCCGCGTTCGGCACGGTGGTCCGGTGGTTCCCCACGCAGAACCGCGACCGCGCGCTCACCACCGTGACGCTGGCGGGAGCGCTCGCCAGCACCATCTTCATGCCGATCGCGGCCTGGCTGGTCGAGCACGGCGGCTGGCGCGCGGCGCTGCTCGTGCTCGCCGCGATCCTGGCCGTCCTGACCATTCCGCTCCACGCCATCGTGCTCCGGCGCCAGCCGCCCCACTTCGAGGCGGGGAGCAAGAGCCGCGCGCGCGGGCCGGGCGCCACGCTCGGCGTGGCCACCCACACGTCCATCTTCTGGGCGCTGGCGGTGGCGTTCGCGATCGGCAACTTCTCGACGACCGCGGTCACGCTCCACCTCATCCCGTACATGGTGGGGCACGGATGGTCCGCGGTCACGGTGGCCGCCGCCATCGGCTGGATGGGCGCCATGCAGATCGCGGGCCGGCTGCTCTTCGTGGCGGTGATCGGTCGGTTCGGCGCCCTCGGCGTGACGATGGCGGTGTTCCTGGCGCAGGCGGTGGGGCTCGGACTCGTCGCGCTCGCGCCCTCGCTGCCCGGCGGCCTGATCCTGGTGATCGTCGTGCTCGGCGCCGCCAACGGCATGGGCACGCTCGCGCGCGCGACCACGCTCGCGGACGTGTTCGGAGCCGCGCACTACGCCAGCATCAGCGGCGCGGTGGCCCTCGGAGCCAACGGGGCGCGCGCGGCCGGGCCCCTCGGCGCCTCGCTGCTCTACATCGCGCTCGGCGGCTACCGCCCGGTGTTCTGGACTCTGGCCGGGGCCCTGGTCATCGTGGGCGCGGTCGTGGCGGTGGCCAGCGCGCGCGAGGCGCGGGTGCCCGCGGCGGCCCGCGGAGGGTAGACGGCCGGCTCCGTCCCGGTTTCAGGGTACGATAAGCTCCTATGCTCGCGCGCTGGGGCCGGTTCGTTCATCGCTTCCGTGTCCCGGTCATCGTCCTCGCGCTCTCGAGCCTGGGCCCGTCGCTGTGGCTGATCGCGCACGGCGGCCGGCTCGCCACCACCGACGTCCCGACGACCACCGAGTCCGGGCGCGCGCTCGACCTCATCGGGCGCGAGCTGCCCGGCCGCCCGCCCTCGTTCAGCTTGATCTTCAGCAGTCCCACGCGGTCCGCGACGGATCCGATGTTTCGCCGGGAGGTCGAGCGGGCGGTGGCGCCGCTCCGGAGCGACCCGCGGGTCGCGCGGGTCGTGACCGCGTACGACCCGCCGGTGTACGACGCGGCGGTGCCCGCGGCGCAGCTCGTGTCGCGCGACGGCCGGCGCGTGCTGGCGGTGGTGGAGCTCACCGGCGAGGCGGCCGCGTTCTCCTCGCTCGAGTTCTCGGTCCTGCCGCCCGACGTGTATCCCTCGCTGCGCGGGAAGGTCCGGACCGAGACGCTCCAGGTCCTGCCGGTCGGCAACATCCCGCTCAACCACGACTTCACCGACGTGACGCGGACCGACCTCCGGCGGGCCGAGCTGGTGATCCTGCCCGTCGTCGTCCTGCTGCTCCTGCTCGTGTTCGGCTCCGTGGTGGCGGCGTTGCTGCCGCTGGCGGTGGGCGCCCTCTCGATGGCGGGCGCCATCGCGGGCACGCTGCTCATGGCCCGCTACACCTCGGTGTCCGTGTACGCCCCGAACATCGTGACCATGATCGGCCTCGGCGTGGCCATCGACTACTCGCTCTTCATCGTGAGCCGCTTCCGCGAGGAGATCCGCGTCCACGCGGGGCCCGAGGCGCTCGCGCGCACCATGGCCACCGCCGGGCGCGCCATCCTCTTCTCGGGGCTGACCGTCGCGATCGGGCTGCTCGGCATGGTCTTCCTCGGGCTCGGCAATATCGGCTCGATCGGCTGGGCCGGCACCGTGGTCGTCTCCCTCGCGGTGGTCTACGCGCTCACCCTGCTGCCCGCGCTGCTGGCCGTCCTGGGACCGCGGGTCAACTCGCTCCGGCTGCCGTTCATCCATCCCGAGCGCTCGGCCGCCGGACGCGGGGTGTGGCATGGCGTGGCGGTCACCGTCATGACCCATCCGTGGGCGGTGTTCCTCTCCGTCTCTGCGCTGCTCCTGGTGCTGGGGGCGCCGTTCCTCCATCTCCGCGTGGGCTCGGGCGACGTCAACGCGCTGCCGCCGGAGGCGGTCTCGCGCCGCGGCGACGAGGCGCTGCGCGAGCACTTCCCGGGTGGGGACAGCAATCGCATCCTCGTCGTGGTCCGCTACCCGGATGGCTCGCCGCTCACCGCCGAGCGGGTCGGCGGCCTCTACGACCTGAGCCGGTGGCTCGCCGGGCGCTCCAACGTGGCGCGGGTGGAGAGCCTGGTCGACCTGGATCCGAGCGTGACGCGCGAGCAGTATCAGCAGCTCGCCACCGCCCCCGCGGGGATGCGTCCCCCGGGGGTGGACCAGGTGCTTCGGCAGACCGTCGGCGGCCGGCTGGTCCTGCTCGTGGTCTCGACCCCGCTCAAGCCGTCCAGCGTGGAGGCGCGCGCGCTGGTGAAGGACATCCGCGCGTCGCATCCGCGGGTGGGCGGCGACGTGCTGGTGACAGGGCAGACCGCCTTCGACCTCGACATCATCGGGCTGGTGACGCGGCACGCGCCGCTCACCGTCGGGCTCGTCATGCTCGCCACCTACGTGGTGCTCTTCCTGCTGCTGGGATCGGTGCTGCTGCCGTTGAAGGCGGTGATCATGAACCTCCTGTCCATCAGCGCCTCGTACGGCGCGCTGGTCTGGATCTTCCAGGAGGGACATCTGTCGACGTGGCTCGACTTCACGCCCGGGCCCATCCAGACCGCCACGCCCCTCATCATGTTCTCCTACGTGTTCGGGCTGTCCATGGACTAGGAGGTGCTGCTGCTGAGCCGGGTGCGGGAAGAGTACGAGCGCTCGGGCGACACCGCGCACGCGGTGGCCGAGGCCCTCGAGTCGACCGGCCGGCTCATCACCGGCGCCGCCGCCATCATGGCCGCCGTCTTCTTCGGCTTCGCTACCGCCCGCTCGGTGATCATCCAGGCGGTGGGCATCGGCATCGGCCTCGCCGTGGTGATCGACGCCACCATCGTGCGCGCGCTGCTGGTCCCGGCCACGATGCGGCTCATGGGGCGGTGGAACTGGTGGGCGCCCGCCCCGCTCGCCTCGCTCTACCGCCGCCTGGGGCTGGCCGAGCGCGGCTCCAATGCCGAAGTCGCCTCCCGGTAGCTCGCCTCCGCCGTCCCCGCTGATCCATTACCACCCCGACGGGCTAGTGACCACCGAGTACCGCGTCGGGCTCTGCGCGTGGCAGGACAAGAGCATGATCGAGGAGGGCTCGTTCTATCCGATCAAGAGCATGAAGGCGGAAGAGCGGCTCTGGTGGTACAGCCGCTTCTTCGACTGCGTCGAGGTCAACTCGACGTTCTACGCGCCGCTCTCGGCCCAGAATGCGGTGCTCTGGGTCAAGCGGACCCCGCCCGGCTTCCTCTTCAGCGTCAAGGCCTACGCCCTGCTCACCGGCCATCATCTGGACACGGGCCGGCTGCCGCCGCCGCTCCAGGAGATGGTGCCCGTCTCCGCCCGTCCCAACGCGCGCGGACAGTGGGAGAACCGGGTGTTCGGGGAGGAGGCGCGCGAGTGGGCCTTCACCACGTTCCGCGAGGCGCTGCAACCCCTCGCCGAGGCGGGCAAGCTCGGGTACGTGCTGTTCCAGATGGCGCCGTGGGTGAAGTACGCCGAGCCCGCGCTCGAGTATCTGGCTTCGCTGCCCGCGCGCCTGCCGGGCACGACCATCGCGGTGGAGTTCCGCGACGCCTCCTGGCTGCCGGGCCACACGGAGGAGACCCTCCGGATGCTGAGCGCCCGGGGGCTCGCCTACGTCTCGGTGGACGCCCCGCGCACGCCGGCTTCCGTGGATACCGCGGTGGCGCTGACCGCCCCCACCGCCATCCTGAGGCTGCACGGCCGCAACCGGGAGGGCTTCATGCAGCAGCTCCGGGGCCGGGAGCCGAGTGTGGCCGAGAAGTACGGCTACCTCTACAACCGCCAGGAGCTGACCGGGATCGTGGCCCGGGGCCGCGCCCTGGAGGGGCAGGCCCGCCGCGTGTACTTCAAGCTCAACAACAATGTCGGCGACGCACCCGCCATCAACGGCGAGGACATCAGGGCGCTGCTGGGGCTCGAGACGGCCGATCGCGCCGCCGTGGAGCAGGAGTGGCGGAGCCGCCGCCGCACGCGCCCGCCCCCTGAAGGCCCGGAATCCGCCCCGGAATCCACATGATAGAATGGCGCATCCAAACGGGGCGGAGGGGCAGCGCTTGCCGATCTACGAGTACGAGTGCCAGGGCTGTCGCCGGCGGGTCAGCCTGCTGATCCGCACCCTGTCCGCGGCCGAGGCCCCGCGATGTCCGCGCTGCGGCAGCCCCGCGCTGTCACGCCTCATGTCCCGCTTCGCCACCGTCAAGTCCGAAGACGCCCGCCTCGACTCCCTCTCGGACCCGTCCAGCCTTGGAGACCTCGACGAGAACGACCCCCGCAGCGTGGCCCAGTTCGTCAAGAAGATGGGCCACGAGATGGGGGAGGACCTGGGGGAAGACCTCGACGCCGCGATGGACGAGGCGATGACCGAAGGCGAGGGCCCCGGGGCCGACGACGGCGCGCTCATGGACCCGGGCGGCGCCGACGACGGGGGCGAGCTGCCGGCATGAAGATCGAGGCGCTGCCGGGGTGCGCCGCGCTCGACGAGGCGCGCTGGAACGCGCTGCTCGATCGCGCGCGCCTGCCGTCGCTGTTCCTCACCTGGCAGTGGCAGACCGAGTGGAGCCGGGCCTTCGCGGCAGACCGGCCGCAGCAGATCCTGGCTGCCACCGATGCCGACGGCACCCTGGCCGGCGTGCTCCCGCTCTACGAGGACGGGCCGGGGCGGCAGCGGATCCTCGGCGGCGTGGACGTCTCGGACTATCTCGACCTGATCGCGGTCGCGGGACGGGAAGAGGAAGTCTGGCACGCGCTGCTGCAGCATCGCTCCGCGCAGCTCGCCGAATGGGATCTGCATGGCATCCGCGCGGCCTCGGTCACCGCGACCGTCGTGCCCGCGCTCGTGGCCGGCTACGGGCTCCGGGCCACGGTGGAGCGCGAGGATCGCTGCCCGGTGCTCGCGCTGCCGAAGAGCTGGGACGAGTACCTCGGGCGGCTGTCCGGCAAGGACCGCCACGAGCTGCGGCGCAAGATGCGGCGGCTCGAGCGCGAGCTGCCGGGCGCGACGGCGCGCCCTCACGCCGAGGTGGCGGGCTGGGACGAGGCCATGACCCGCTTCCTCACGCTGCACCGGCTCTCCAAGGTGGGCAAGGCGCGCTTCATGGACGAGACGATGGAGTGCTTCTTCCGCTCCGCCACCGCCACCCTGGCCGGGAAGGGCTGGGCGCGGCTCTGGTTCCTCGACTTCGAGGGCGCGGCGGTGGCCGCGTTCCTCTGCACCGAGTACGCGGGAAGCGTCGGGCTCTACAACTCGGGCTTCGACCCCGCGCGCGCCCAGCTCGCACCCGGCATCGTGCTGCTGGCCCACGTTATCCGGGACGCGATCGAGCGCGGCCTGCCCACTTTCGACTTCCTGCGCGGCGAGGAGCCCTACAAGTACGGCTTCGGCCCCTCGCCGGAGGACGTCCTCAACATCCGGATCACCCCGTGAAGCTCTCGGTCGCGATACTCTCGGTGCACACCTGCCCCCTCGCCGCCCTCGGCGGCAAGGAGACGGGCGGCATGAACGTCTACGTGCGGCAGACCGCGCGCGAGCTGGGCGGCATGGGCGTGCACGTGGACGTCTTCACGCGCTCGCAGAACGCCACCATTCCCCGGATCGTCGAGCTGGGGCCCGGCGCCCGCGTCATCCATCTGCCCGCGGGGCCGGAAGCGCCGATGCCCCGCGAGGCGCTCCACCGCCATCTCGAGCAGTTCGCGGCGGGCGTGGAGGACTTCGCGCGCGAGGAGGGCATCCGCTACGACCTGATCCACTCGCACTACTGGCTGTCCGGCGTGGCCGGGCTGCGGCTCCGCGAGCGCTGGGGCGCGCCCCTCGTGCAGATGTTCCACACCCTCGGCCGCCTGAAGAACGCGGTGGCCCAGACCCCGGCCGAGATGGAGCCCGCGCTCCGCATCGCCGAGGAAGCCCGCATCGTCGCCGAGGCCGATCGCATCGTGGCCGCCAACGTGGTGGAGCGGGCGCACCTCGTCTGGTACTACGGCGCGCGCACCGAGCGGATCGCGGTGATCCCGTGCGGCGTGGACACGGACCTGTTCCAGCCGATGGACCCGGCCAAGGCCAAGGACCTGCTCGAGCTGCCGCCGGATCCGCTCCTGCTCTACGTGGGCCGGCTGCAGCCCATCAAGGGCCTCGAGACGCTGCTGGAGGCGATGACCATGGTGCCGGAGCCGGCGTGCCTGCTCGTGGTGGGAGGTGAGCAGGACGAGCCGGAGAGCGGGCACGGCGCCGCGCTGCGCGCGCGTGTGGCCGCGCTCGGCCTCGAGCGGCGGGTGCGCTTCCTGCGTGCCCAGCCGCAGCGGCGGCTCCGCCTCTTCTATGCCGCCGCGGAGGCCACCATCGTGCCGTCCTACTACGAGTCGTTCGGCATGGTGGCGCTGGAGGCCATGGCCTGCGGCAGCCCGGTCGTGGCCTCGCGAGTGGGCGGGCTCACCACGACGGTCCAGGAGGGCATGACCGGCCGCCTCGTGCCTGAGGGCGACCCCGCCGCGCTGGCCGCCGCCATCACGCCCTTGCTCGAGAGCGCGGAGGGCCGGCGGCTCGGCCAGCAGGCCACCCGCTGGGCCGCCGAGCATCGCTGGCCGTGCGTGGCGGAGTCGGTGTGCCGTCTCTACTCCGAATTGCGTCCGGCCGCCGAGCAGTATCTCCCCCACGCCCGCTGCAGGAGCTTTCTATGACGACGCGCGGCGCCGGACCCGTCTCGGTGAACGGCCGACGTTACGCGTGGCCCGACCGGCCCCTCGTGGTGGTGTGCGTGGACGGCTCCGAGCCGGACTACATCCGGCGGGCCGTCGGGGCGGGCGCCATGCCCTATCTGGCCTCCGCGCTCCCGAGCGGGACGGAGCGCCTCGCCGACTGCGTGGTGCCGAGCTTCACGAATCCCAACAACCTGTCCATCGTGACGGGCGTGCCGCCCTCGGTCCACGGCATCTGCGGCAACTACTTCTTCGATCGTGAGGCGGGGGCGGAGGTCATGATGAACGACCCGCGCTACCTGCGCTGCGGGACCATCCTGGCCGCCTTCGCCCAGGACGGCGCGCGGGTGGCGGTGGTGACCGCGAAGGACAAGCTGCGGCGGCTCCTGGGCCACGAGATGTCCGGCATCTGCTTCTCGGCCGAGAAGGCCAACGAGACCACCGCGGCCGAGCACGGCATCGCGGACGGCCTGGGCCTCGTGGGCCTGCCGCTGCCGTCGGTGTACAGCGCCGACCTCTCCGAGTTCGTGTTCGCGGCCGGGGTCAAGCTGATGGAGTCGGTGCGCCCCGAGATCATGTACCTCTCCACCACCGACTACGTGCAGCACAAGCACGCGCCCGGCTCGGCCGACGCCAACGCGTTCTACGGGATGATGGACGGCTACTTCGCCAAGCTGGCCGGTCTCGGGGCCACCCTCGCGATCACCGCCGACCACGGCATGAACGCGAAGACCGACGAGGCCGGGAAGCCGCGGGTGGTCTACCTGCAAGATCATCTCGACGCGTGGGTCGGGACGGCGCGGGCGCGCGTGATCTTGCCGATCACCGATCCCTACGTCGTGCACCACGGCGCGCTCGGCTCCTTCGCCACCGTGTATCTGCCGGAGGATGCGGAGGCCGAGCGGCTGCGGGAGCGCGTGGCGGGTCTGGCCGGGATGGAGGTGGTGCTGGGGCGCGACGCCGCGTGCCGGCGCTTCGAGCTGCCGCCGGACCGCGTGGGCGACCTGGTGGCGGTGTCCGAGCGCCACGTGGTGATCGGCACGAGCGCGGCGCGCCACGACCTCTCGGGCCTCGACGCTCCGCTCCGCTCCCACGGCGGCATCACCGAGCAGACGGTGCCCTTGCTGCTGAACCGGCCGACCGCCGGCGTGCCCTCGGACCGTCGACTCCGGAACTTCGACATCTTCGACCTCGCCCTGAATCGCGTCCAGTAGCGCCGTGCCAGATCAGGCGCGAGCCGTCATCGTTGGCGGCGGGATCGTCGGCACCAGCGTCGCGTATCACCTGACGCGGCTCGGCTGGCGCGACGTGGTCCTGCTGGAGCAGGGGAGCCTCTCCGGCGGGACCACCTGGCACGCGGCGGGCCTGGTGGGTCAGCTCCGCTCGTCGAGCAACCTCACGCGGCTCATTCGCTACAGCGTCGATCTCTACGGGCGCCTCGAGGCCGAGACCGGTCAGGCCACCGGCTGGAAGCGCTGCGGCAGCGTGAGCGTCGCCCGTACCGCGGAGCGGATGATCCAGCTCAGGCGCAACGCGTCGGTGGCCAATGCCTACGGCATCGAGGCCCACGTGATCAGCCGCGAAGAGGCGGCGGCGCGCTACCCGCTGATGCGGACCGACGACCTGGTGGGCGCGGTGTGGATTCCCGGCGACGGCAAGGCCAACCCGGCCGACGTCACCCAGGCGCTCGCGCGCGGCGCGCGTGCGGGCGGCGCGCGGCTGGTCGAGGGCGTCAAGGTGACGGGGGTCAACGTGGTGGACGGCGCGGTCGCGGGCGTCGAGACCTCGGCCGGCCCCATCGCCACCGAGATCCTGGTCAACTGCGCCGGGATGTGGGCGCGCGAGCTCGGCCGGATGAGCGGCGTCGCCATCCCGCTCCACGCCTGCGAGCACATGTACATCGTGACCCAGCCCATCGCGGGGGTCTCGTCCGACCTGCCGGTGCTGCGGGATCCCGACGGCCACATCTACGTCAAGGAAGAGGTGCACGGCCTCCTGATGGGGGGCTTCGACCCCTGGGCGAAGCCGTGGGGCACCGAGAGCATCCCGGAGGGCTTCTCCTTCCAGACGCTCAAGGAGGACTGGGAGAAGTTCGAGATCCTGATGACGAACGCGGTGCAGCGTCTGCCGGATCTCGAGACCGCGGAGGTGCGCACGTTCCTGAACGGGCCCGAGTCCTTCACCCCCGACAACTACTTCATCCTGGGCGAGGCGCCCGAGGTGCGCCGCTACTACGTGGGCGCGGGCTTCTGCTCGGGCGGCATCGCCGCCGCGGGCGGGGCGGGGCAGGCGCTCGCGGAGTGGATCGTGGAGGACCGGCCGCCGATGGATCTCTGGCAGGCCGACATCCGGCGCTTCGCGCCGTTCCACGCCGACCGGCGCTTCCTCCGCGAGCGCGTCAGCGAGATCGTGGGCGTGCACTACGGCATCGCCTTCCCGAACCGCGAGCTCGTGAGCGGCCGCGGGCTGCGCCGCTCGCCGCTCCACGCGCGCCTGCGCGACCGGCGCGCCGCCTTCGGCGCGAAGATGGGCTGGGAGCGGGCCAACTGGTTCGCGCCCGAGGGCGTCGAGCCGGTGCCGGTGTACTCCTTCGGCCGCCAGAACTGGTTTCCCTACGCCGCCGCCGAGCATCGCGCCGCCCGCGAGGCGGTGGCCCTCTTCGACCAGACCTCCTTCTCCAAGCTAAGGCTCGAGGGCGCGGACGCCGAGGCGGTGCTGCAGCGCCTCTGCGCCAACGACGTGGCGGTCCCGCCCGGCCGTATCGTCTACACCGCCATGCTCAACGTGCAGGGCGGCTTCGAGAGCGACCTGACCGTGACGCGCCTCTCCGGCGACGCCTACCTGATCGTCACCGGCTCCGCCCAGACCACGCGCGATCAGGACTGGATCCGCCGGCACCTGCCCGCGGGGGCGCGGGCCGCCCTCACCGACGTGACCGACGCCTACGCGGTGCTCGGGCTGATGGGCCCGCGGTCGCGCGAGCTGCTCGGGCGGGTGAGCGAGGCCGATCTCGGCAACGACGTATTCCCCTTCGGGACCTCCCGCGAGATCGCGGTCGGCCGGGCCACCGTCCGGGCCTCCCGCATCACCTACGTCGGCGAGCTGGGCTGGGAGCTGTACGTGCCGGTGGCGCGGGCGGTCGCCGTGTACGATGCGCTGCAGGAGGCGGGCCGCGAGCTGGGGCTACGCGACGCGGGATACTATGCCATGGAGTCGCTGCGGCTCGAGAAGGCCTATCGCGCGTGGGGCCGGGAGGTGACCACGGAGGACACGCCGTGGGAAGCGGGTCTGGGCTTCGCGGTGCGACTCGACAAGGCCGCCCCGTTTCTCGGGCGCGAGGCGCTGCTGAGCCGGCGGGAGCAGCCGCTCACCAAGCGCCTGCTGACCTTCGTCCTGGAGGACGCGGCGGCGCTGCCCTGGGGCGACGAGCCCATCCTGCGCGACGGGCGCGTGGTGGGGGCGGTCACCTCGGCCGCGTTCGGGCACACGCTCGGCCGGGCGGTGGCCATGGGCTACGTGCGCGATCCCGAGGGCGTGGACGAGCGGTACATCGGCAGCGGCGCCTTCGCGCTGGACATCGCGGGGGAGCCGGTCGCGGCCCGCGCGGGCCTGCCCGCGCCCTACGACCCCCGGGGACTCCGGATCAAGAGGTGACCATGGACGGAATGCATCGAGAGCCGTTTCTGCTGACCCCGGGGCCGCTCACCACGACGCGTGCCACCAAGGAAGCGATGCTGCACGACTGGGGCTCGCGCGACGGCGAGTTCATCGCCATGAACGCGCGGGTGCGTCGGCGGCTCCTCGAGCTGGTCGGGGGCGACGGCAGCCACGTGTGCGTGCCGCTCCAGGGCAGCGGCACCTTCGTCGTCGAGGCGATGATCGGCACGCTGGTGCCGCCGCACGGCAAGCTCCTGGTGCTGGTCAACGGGGCGTACGGGCGGCGGATGGTCCGCATGTGCGAGTACTACCGCCGCGCGTGCGTGGTGCAGGAGACCGCGGAGGACCAGCCGGCCGATCCGGCGGTCCTCGAGGCCGCCCTCGCCCGGGATCCGGCGGTGAGCCACGTGGTGGTGGTCCACTGCGAGACGACGTCGGGGGTGCTCAATCCGGTCGAGGAGATCGCGGCGGTGACCGCGCGCCACCGGCGCCGGCTCCTCATCGACGCGATGAGCGCCTTCGGCGCCATTCCGCTCGACGCGCGCCGGACCGTGTTCGACGCGGTGGCGGCCTCCGCCAACAAGTGCCTCGAGGGCGTGCCCGGCGTGGGCTTCGCGATCGTGAGGCGGGAGGCGCTCGAGGAGGCGCGCGGCCAGGCGCCGTCGCTCAGCCTCGACCTCCACGATCAGTGGGCCGCGATGGAGAAGAACGGGCAGTGGCGCTTCACGCCGCCCACCCACGTGATCGCGGCGCTGGACCGGGCGCTCGACCAGCACGCGGCCGAGGGCGGGGTCGCGGGGCGGGGCGCGCGCTACCGCCAGAACTGCGGGTGGCTCGTGGACGGCCTGCGCGCCATGGGCTTCGAGACGCTCTTGCCGGATCGGCTGCAGGCGCCCATCATCGTCACCGTGCGCATGCCCGCCGACCCCCGGTTCCACTTCGAGACCTTCTACGAGCGCCTCGCCCAGCGGGGCTACCTGATCTATCCCGGCAAGCTCACCGTGGCGGACAGCTTCCGCGTCGGCTGCATCGGCGCCCTCGGCGAGGCCGAGATGCGCGGCGTCCTCCACGCCGTCCGCGAGGTCGTGGCCGAGCTGGGCGTCACGTCCTGCGCCCCCGCTCGATCCTAGCGCCCATCGGCGGCGGCATGGGCCCGCGCGCGGGCGGCGGCCCGGCCGTCGGCGGCGGTGTGCTAGACTCGCCGCCTGATGGAAGTCCTCCTCGACGTTCGAGGTCTCCGCACCCAGTTCCACACCTCGGCCGGAGTGATCCGCGCCGTCGACGGGGTGTCCTGGGACGTCCGCAAGGGCGAGACGGTGGCTCTCGTGGGCGAGTCGGGCTGCGGCAAGTCGGTCAGCGCGCTGTCCGTGATGCGCCTGGTGGCGGCACCGGCCGGTCGCATCGTGGGCGGCGAGATCATCTTCAAGGGTCGTAATCTCCTCGCGCTGCCCGAGGAGGAGATGCGCCGGATCCGCGGGCGGGACATCGGCATGATCTTCCAGGAGCCCATGACCTCGCTGAATCCGGTGCTCACCATCGGCCGCCAGCTCACCGAGACGCTCGAGACGCATCTCGGCATGACGAGCGCGCAGGCCCAGGCCCGCGCGGTGGAATTGCTCTCGCTGGTGGGCATTCCGGACGGGGCGCGGCGGCTGCGCCAGTTTCCCCACCAGTTCAGCGGCGGCATGCGGCAGCGCATCATGATCGCGATGGCGCTCTCCTGTGACCCGGCGCTCATCCTGGCCGACGAGCCCACCACCGCGCTCGACGTGACCATCCAGGCCCAGATCCTCGAGCTGATGAAGGGCCTCTCGCGGCGGCTCGGGGTGGCCATCCTGATGATCACCCACAACCTGGGCGTGGTGGCGCGCTACGCCGACCGGGTCAACGTGATGTACGCGGGCAAGATCGTGGAGCGGGCGACCGCGCGCGAGCTCTACGCGAATCCGCGCCATCCCTACACGCTCGGGCTGCTCCGCTCGGTGCCGCGCCTGGACGAGCCGCGCCGGGCGAAGCTCCAGCCCATCCCCGGCCAGCCGCCCGACCTCTCCCGGCTCCCGGTGGGCTGCTCCTTCGCGCCGCGCTGCGCCTATGCGATCGACCGGTGCCGCGAGCAGGAGCCGCCGCTCGACACGGTGACCATCGATCACGTGTCGGCCTGCTGGCTCGCCAAGGACCTTCCCGCGCCGGTCCCCGCCTGAATGGACGCCCGATGAGCCGGACGGGTGAAGAGACCATGGCGCAGCGCGACGGACACTCGCTCGAGCCGATCCTGGACGTGCGGAATCTGGTGAAGCACTTCCAGGTCGGCGGCGGGCTGTTCGGAGGCCGGCCCGCGGTGGTGAAGGCGGTGGACGGCGTGAGCTTCCAGATCCGGCGCGGCGAGACCCTGGGCCTCGTCGGCGAGTCGGGCTGCGGCAAGACCACGACCGGCCGCTGCATCCTTCGCCTCGAGACCCCCACCAGCGGCGAGGTCGTCTTCGAGGGCCGGGATCTGGCGACGCTCTCAGAGCGTGAGCTGCGCGCGATGCGCCGGCGCATGCAGGTGATCTTCCAGGACCCGTACAGCTCGCTGAACCCGCGGATGACGGTGGGGCAGATCATCGCGGAGCCGCTCAGCGTGCACCGCATCGTGCCGGACCGGGCGGCCCGCGCGGCCCGGGTGCAGGAGCTGCTGAGCCACGCCGGTCTCCTGCCCGCCATGGCCCACCGCTATCCCCACGAGCTGTCGGGCGGGCAGCGCCAGCGCGTGGGCATCGCGCGGGCGCTCGCCATGGAGCCGAGCCTGATCGTCTGCGACGAGCCGGTCTCCGCGCTCGACGTCTCGATCCAGGCCCAGATCATCAACCTGTTGGAGGAGCTGCAGGCCGAGTTCGGGCTGACCTATCTCTTCGTCGCCCACGACCTCTCGGTGGTGCGCCACATCTCCGACCTGGTGGCCGTCATGTATCTCGGCAAGATCGTCGAGATCACCGACCGCAAGTCACTCTACGAGGACCCCCAGCACCCGTACACCAAGGCCCTGCTGTCGGCGGTGCCCATCCCGGACCCGGCGGTGGAGGCCGGGCGCGAGCACGTGGTGCTGGGCGGGGAGGTGCCGAGCGCGCTGAACCCGCCTTCCGGCTGCGTGTTCCACCCGCGCTGCCCGATCGCGGTGGCCGAATGTCGGACCACCGTCCCCGAGCTCCGGGAGATCAGGCCCACCCACCGCGCGGCCTGCATCCGGTTGTAGGCACGCCGTACCTTGACAGCGAGGGCGGGGGGCCGCTAAAGTAGCGAAACTCGGACGGAACGAAGACCCGCCCTGACGGATTGATTCACCAAACGGCTCGACCGCCCATCTCAGTGGGGAGGTGGCTCATGCGCCATCGCAGCAGGTGGATTGTCTCTGCACTCGTGGCCCTGGTTCTTGGTCTGACCGGGGGGTGGCCGGTCTCGGCGGTCGCCCAGGACAAGCCCAGATACGGCGGCGAGCTGCTCTTCGTCGTGCCGTCGGAGCCGCCGTCCTACGACGCGCACGCCGAGGAGACCTTCGGCGTGACCCATCCGATCGCGCCGCACTACAACACGCTCCTGCGGGTGGACCCGTTCGACAAGACCGGCACCAAGCCGGTGGCTGACCTGGCCGAGTCGTGGACGGTATCCAAGGACGGCCTCGTCTACACCTTCAAGCTGCGCCAGGGCGTGAAGTTCCACGACGGCGCCGAGATGACGTCGAAGGACGTGAAGGCGTCGTACGACAAGATCATCTTCCCGCCGCCGGGCATCGCTTCGAGCCGCCAGGAGCAGTACAAAGCGGTCGAGTCGGTGGAAGCGCCCACGCCCGACACCGTCGTCTTCCGGCTCAAGTGGCCGGAGGGGTCCTTCATCGCCAGCGTGGCCTCTCCGTGGAACTTCATCTACAAGGCCGACATCCTCGCCAAGGACCCGCGCTGGTACGAGAAGAACGTGATGGGCACCGGGCCCTTCAAGTTCGTCGAGTACGTGCGAGGCTCGCACTGGATCGCCAAGAAGAATCCGGACTACTGGGACAAGGGCAAACCCTACCTCGACGGCTACCGCGCGATCTTCATCCAGGACGCCGGCGCGCAGGTGGCGGCAATTCGGGGGGAGCGCGCGATGATCCAGTTCCGCGGCTTCACCCCCGCGCAGCGCGACTCGCTTGTGGCGGCACTGGGCAACAAGATCACGGTCCAGGAGAGCCCCTGGAACTGCTCCATCCAGGTGGCGATGAATCAGAACAAGAAGCCGTTCGACGACAGGCG
>JBGOVO010000355.1:0-4214 GCA_041478145.1 Methylomirabilia bacterium | reverse complement strand
CGCGTAGTCGAGGCCGTTGTCGCGCTTGAACTTCTGGCAGACCGCGGCGCGCAGCTCGGGAATGCCGCCGACCTCGGTGTATTTCGTCTGGCCGCTCTCGATGGCGCGAATCGCCGCATCCTTGATCCGACGGGGCGTATCGAAGTCGGGCTCCCCCGCGCCGAAGGAGATCACGTCGATTCCCTGCGCGCGCATCGCCTTGGCCTTGGCCTGCATCGCCAGGGTCGGCGACGGGGCCAGCGTCTTCATCCGGTCGGCGAGCATCGGGCTCCTTATCGCCGGCTGGCGAACTTCTGGGCGAGGCGCTCCTCCACCAGCGGCGGCACCAGGCCGGTGACGGGCGCGCCGAGCGAGGACACCTCCTTGATGAGGCGCGAGGAGATGTAGGTGTAGCGCTCGTGGGGCATCATGAACACCGTCTCCACGGTGTGGCGGAGCTTGCGGTTCATCAGCGCCATCTGGAACTCGTACTCGAAGTCGGAGACGGCCCGCAGGCCGCGCACGATGCAGTCGGCGCCCTCGCGCTCCACGAGGTCGATGAGGAGCCCGTCGAACGACGTGAACCGCATCCGGGCCATGCCGAGACCGGTGGTGCACTCGTCGATGAGCTCGAGGCGCTCCTTGACCGTGAAGAGCGGCTCCTTCGAAGGGTTCGCGACCACCGCGACGATCAGCTCGTCGAAGATGCGCAGGCTCCGCTCGATGAGGTCCAGGTGCCCGTTGTGCATCGGATCGAACATTCCGGGATACACCGCCCGCTTGCCCACGCTCGCCCCCGTCGCGCCGTCTCGAAAACGTCCGAAAACGCTGCTCAGTCTACGCGCCGGATCGAAAGAAAGTCAAGGTCGTCTCCCCGAAGCGACGCGTCTTCCAGCGCGCGAGCACGCCCGGTGATTCGGGTGGCGGCGTCTTGGTCCCGTGCTGGATCACGACCACCGCCCCCGCGGCGAGGATGGCGCCGGTCGCCACCGCCTCCAGCGCGGGCGCCGCGCGCGGCGAATCGTAGGGCGGATCGAGGAAGACGACCGCGCAGCGCTCGCCCCGCGCGCCCAGCGCGGCCACCGCGCGGGCCGCGTCGTCGCGCAGCACGCGCGCGCGATCCTCGAGGCCCAGCCGCTCCACGTTGTCGCGCAGGGCGCGCAGGGCGGCGCCATCCTGCTCGACGAATACCGCGGACGGCGCGCCGCGGGAGAGGGCCTCGATGCCGACCCCGCCCGCGCCCGCGAACAGGTCGAGGAACGGCCCCGCGTCGAGGAACGGCATCAGGGTGTCGAGGCAGGCGATGCGTACCTGGTCCGCGGTGGGTCGCGTGGTGCGACCGCGCGGCGTGGTCAGCCGCTGGCCCTTGAGCGCCCCCGCGATCACCCGCATCGGGCGTTCCTCCCTCCCGCGGGCCCGGAGCACCTCACGGCGCGGTCTCCGACAGACCCACGCGAAGGCCGTCGATCCGCCACTGATCGCCCTCGCGAAGCAGGGCATACTCGACCCGGTCCCGGACCGGATCGTTGCCCTCGCTCCGGGTCGCTTCCACCACGAACACGACCCGCGCGGGACTCCGTCTGATCTGGAGCACGCGGAAGTCCGAGTAGAGAGCGCCGGCGCCCTTCGCATCGGCGTACTCCGCGACGGTTCCCCGGCCCTGCTGGGCCCAGTCTCGCTGCACGCGCTTGGACAGGAGCGTCCAGCACGGGGCGAAGCGGCGCGTCCGCTCGCAGGTCTGATAGTACTCCAGCACCTGCCGCGCCTTGGCCAGGTCGACGCTGTTCTGGGCGGCCGCCGGCCGCGGCGGGCCCGTCACCGCGAGGGCGAGCGCGCATCCGAGGACCCGCCATCGGACTCGCATCAGCCCACCCCGGCCAGGTCGAGCTTGCCGCGCCAGCGCAGGAGCAGCGCCCCGCGCAGGGCCCGGTGCTCCGGCGCGACCAGATGGGGATCTTCGCGGATCAGGCTCGTCGCGTCGCGTCGCGCGGCTTCGAGCGCCGCCGCGTCGCGCAGCAGGTCGGCGACGCGGAACTCGGGCAGCCCCGACTGGCGGGTGCCGAAGAAATCCCCCGGCCCGCGCAGCGCGAGATCCGCCTCCGCGATCTTGAAGCCGTCGTTGGTCGCGGTCATCGCGTCGAGCCGAAGCCGGGCGTCCTCGGAGGCGGCTCCCGAGAGGAGCACGCAGTAGCTCTTCCACGGGCCGCGCCCGACGCGCCCGCGCAGCTGGTGGAGCTGGGAGAGGCCGAAGCGCTCGGCGTGCTCCACCAGCATGACGGAGGCGTTGGGCACGTCGATGCCCACCTCGATCACGGTGGTGGACACCAGGATGTGGATGGCCCCCGCCTTGAACTCGCGCATCACGCGGTCCTTCTCGGCGAAGCTCATCCGGCCGTGGAGCAGCCCGATCCGCAGGTCGGGGAAGACCTCGCGCTGCAGGCGCTCGGCCATCTCGGTGGCGGCCTGCAGGTCGATGGCCTCCGACTCTTCCACGAGGGGACAGACGACGTAGACCTGGCGGCCCGCGATCACCTGCTCGCGCAGGAAGCGGTAGATCTGCCCGCGGGCCGACCCCGGGCGCGCCTTGGTGACCACCGGCTTCCGCCCCGGAGGTAGCTGGTCGAGCACCGAGACCTCGAGGTCTCCGTAGAGCGTGAGCGCGAGCGTGCGCGGGATGGGCGTGGCGGTCATGACGAGCACGTCGGGGCTCTCGCCTTTTCGCTTCAGGGTCGCGCGCTGGTTCACTCCGAACCGGTGCTGCTCGTCCACCACCGCCAGGCCCAGGCGCCGGAACGTCACGTCCTTCTGCACGAGCGCGTGAGTACCCACCACGCAGCCGATCTCGCCCGCGGCCGCGCCGGCCAGCACGCGCTCGCGGGCCTTGCCCTTGACCGCGTTGGTGAGCAGCGCCACCGGGACCGCGAGGGGATCGAGCAGCTGGGTGAGCGTCATGAGGTGCTGCTCGGCCAGGATCTCGGTCGGCGCCATGAGGGCGGCCTGGTGTCCCGACTCGACCGCGGTGAGAATGGCGAGCGCCGCCACCACCGTCTTGCCCGAGCCCACGTCCCCCTGCAGGAGCCGATTCATGGGATAGGGCTCGGCCATGTCCGTCCGGATCTCGCGCCACACGCGCTCCTGCGCGGATGTCAGGGCGAACGGCAGCGAGGCGAGCAGGCGGCGGGCCAGCGCGCCGGGTGGGTTCATGGCGAGGCCCGGCTGGCGGCCCTGCCGGTGCCGGCGGATCGCCAGACCGAGCTGGAGCAGCAGGAACTCGTCGTAGACGAGCCGCCGGCGGGCGCCCGCGTAGTCGCTTTCCGTCTTCGGGAAGTGACCGGCGCGCAGGGCCTCGGGCAGCGGCTCGAGGCGGTGCCGCGTCCGGAGCCCGTCGGGCAGCGGATCTTCGAGACCGTCGACGTAGCCGTCCACCAGCCGCTTCATCAGCCGGCGCATCGGCCGGGCGGTGAGCCCGCGGGTCAGCCCGTAGACCGGCACCAGCCGCCCGGTGTGGATCGTCTCGTCCGAGGGGTCGGATGGGCCCTCGCCGGTCTCGTCTTCCGCGATCTCGTAGTCCTTCACCTGCATCTGCAGCGGCCCCGAGCGATAGCGCTGGATCTTTCCATGCACGATCAGGCGCTGGCCGCGCTGAAAGACGCGCTCGAGATAGGCTTGGCCGAACCAGACACACGTGAGAAAGCCGGTGCCGTCGCTCAGGAGCGCCGAGAGCGGCACCCGGGGGCGGCCCCGGGGCGGCGGACTGACCGCGCGAATCGTCCCGCTCACCGTGGTCACGTCGTTCGGCTTGAGGCGCAGCAAGGGCGTGAGCTGGCTGCGGTCCTCGTGGCGCGCGGGCAGATAGTAGAGCGCGTCCTCCACGGTGCGCAGGCCGAGATTGGCGAGGAGCTTGGCCCGCTGGGGCCCGACGCCCTTGAGGAACTGCAGCGGCGTCGCGAGCGGGTGCGTCGCCTCCGGGCGCGCGGGTCCACTCGCGGCGCCGGCCGGCCTAGTCGGGGGCAACGGTTTGCCTCATGCCATCCCTCTTGCTACAAGAGGGAGCTGCTTCGGCGACCACGCGGTTCCCGCCTCCCCATTCTCAACGAGCTCCCTCCGCGGCCGGGCGCTGCGCCATCAGGCGGAGGCGGGGCGGCTCGATTCGATGGCCGGCGCCTCCGGCGCCATCGGCTGGGCGGCGAAGGTCAGATACTCGAGATCCTCCAGCGTCTCCTCGAGGCGCCGGT
>JBGOVO010000461.1:0-2549 GCA_041478145.1 Methylomirabilia bacterium | reverse complement strand
GGGCCCCACCGCGACCCCGCACATGTAGGAGTCGCGCAGCACGTAGTCCATGTTGTCGACGGTGTAGATCCCGGAGAGCAGCGGCTTGAGGTGCGCGAGCCAGCGCGGGTGCTCCGCGGTGGGCGAGGTGTAGCTCTTGCCCATGAGGTAGCAGATCCACTCGGGATCGATGCGCTCGCCCTCCTCGAAGACGCCCGACGGGCTCCGGCGGAGGCCGCGGATCAGCTCGCCCAGCTCCTCGCGGATGATCCGCTGGCCCACCTTCTCGTGGGTGAGGTCGAAGTCGGCCAGAAAGTTGTCGTCGAAGAAGTGGCCGAAGGGGCCGTGGCCCACGTCGTGGAGCAGGCCGGCCATGCGCAGCAGCTCCTCGAAGAGCGCCGCCGACGGGGCGTCGGGAAACTCGGCCTTGAGCGAGCGGTGGAGCTGCTGGGCGAAGCGGCCGGCGAGGTGCATGGCCCCGAGGGAGTGCTGGAAGCGGCTGTGCTCGGCGGCCGGGAACACCCAGCGCGCCGACTGGAGCTGCGGGACCCGCCGCAGGCGCTGCATCCAGGGCGAATCCATCAGGTCCTGCTCGGTGGCCTCGCCGGGCATCCCGTCCGGCCGGGTATAGAGGATGTACTGATGGATGGGGTCGGCGATGAGACCGCGCCCCTGATAGGTATCGACGCCCTTCATGGCTAGAGCCTATCCTAGTTGTCGGAGGTGCGATAGAAACGGTAGCGGTCCAGCGGCCGCACCGTGATGGCCTCGATCCCGCCGGGCCGCCGCACCGTCACCTGCACGTCCTGGTCCATCGGCGACTGCCAGAGCGTGCGGTAGAACTCCTCGCGGCTCGCCACCTGCCGGCCGTTCACCCCGACGATGACGTCGCCCGGCCGCACGCCCGCCGCCCGCGCGGGGCTGAGCGGCGAGAGCCCGGAGACGACCACGCCGCCGTCGACCGATTCCGTGTAGAGCCCGAGCCAGGGCCGCGGGGCGCGGCTCGCGACGCGGCCGCGGGCGAGCAGCTCGTCCTTGCCGGCCAGGAACTTCTCGATGGGAATGGCGAGGTTCACGTGGGGCGCGTCGCCCAGGCGGAGCGACGTGACGCCGATCACGGTGCCCGCCGCGTTGACCAGCGCGGCGCCGCCGAAAGCGGCGTTGTAGGGCGTGACGATGAAGGCGCGGTCCAGCATGTACTCCCACGCGGCGGCGAACGATCGCACCGACTGGACCCGGCTCGGGGTGGCCACCAGATCGCCCTCGTCGGAGACGCCCACCGTGCCGGTGATCTCGCCCGCCGTCACCGCGCTCGAGTCGCCCAGCACCGCCGCCGGCCACGGCCCGCCCCCCTCGAGCCGCGCCACGCCCACGCCGACCTCCAGGTCGAGCCCGGTGAGCCGCGCCGGCACCTTGCGGCCATCACGGAGCGAGACCTCGATGCGCCCGGCGTCGAGCAGGAGATGGCTCACCGTGAGCACGTAGCCGTGGTCGGCGTCGAAGATGACCCCACTGCCCCGGCGCCGGGTCCCGAGGGTGGCCGCGGAGGGGCGATCGCCCTCCACCTCCACGCGGATGCCCACCACCGCCGGCTCGACGCGGCGAATCTGACTCGGGAGCGGGGAGACCCGGGAAGGATCGAGCCGCCGGTCGAGGTCACGCGGAGCGGCGGGGGCCAGCGCCGGCAGGCCGAGCCCCAGCAGCGCGACGATGATCCAGCGGCGTGGCGGGCGCGACAAGCTGAGCACCTCCCGCCACATTATGCCTCAGGGGCGGAGGGGGAGGGTTGGCTCAGCGCCTGGCCGCGTACTGGGTCTGATAGTAGGCGCGGAAGGCGCCCGACTTGATGGGCTTCCACCATGCTTCGTGGGTGCGGTACCACTCCACCGTCGCGGCCAGCGCGGTCTCGAAGCTGGAGGCCGGGGACCAGCCGAGCGCGCCGACCTTCGCGGAGTCCAGCGCGTAGCGGCGGTCGTGCCCGGGCCGATCCGTTACCGACTTGATGAGGCTCTCCGGCTTGCCGAGCAGCGCGAGGATGCGCCGGGTGAGGGCGACGTTCTCCACCTCGACGCCGCCGCCAATATTGTAGATCTCGCCTGCGCGGCCCTCGCGGAGCACGAGGTCGATGGCCGCGCAGTTGTCGAGCACGTAGAGCCAGTCGCGCACGTTCTTGCCGTCGCCGTACAGCGGCAGCGGCTTGTCCTCGAGGGCGTTGGTGACGAAGAGCGGGATCACCTTCTCCGGGTACTGATACGGCCCGAAGTTGTTGCTGCTGCGGGTGACGAGCACCGGGAGGCGGTGTGTGGTCCAGTAGGCGCGCACGAGCAGATCAGCCGCGGCCTTGGAGGCCGAGTACGGATTGGACGGATTCAGGACGTCGCCTTCGCGGGCGGCCCCGCGGGCGATGCTCCCGTACACCTCGTCCGTGCTCACCGCGAGGAACCGGCCCACCCGGAGCTCGCGGGCGGCCTCGAGGAGGGTGAACGTGCCGGTCACGTTGGTGCGGAGGAAGTCGTCGGCCCCCAGGTTCGACCGGTCCACGTGCGTCTCGGCCGCGAAGTGCACCACCG
>JBGOVO010000250.1:0-5951 GCA_041478145.1 Methylomirabilia bacterium | reverse complement strand
TACTACGAGAAGGCGATGATGATGCGCAGCATGGAGAACACGATCTACTTTGCCAGTGTCAATTATGCGTTGCGCTTCCAAGAATCGGCGACAAGTCTCATCGCCCCGTCAGGCCAGTGCCAGGCGTACTTGCCCTATGGGCAGGAAGGCGTACTGGTGCAGGCCATCAAAGTCGAGGAAGCATCCGGGTTGCTCGCCACTCGATACGCCCCCGAGCGTTATCAAGAGTTCGGGTTCGAGTGAGCGCCCAACACCGCATGCAGCCGACGCCACGCCGTTGGCGCTTCGGGGCGCTGATGCTGGCCGCAGGCCAGCATGACAAAACGCTCGCGGCGGCGCGGGCAGCAAAATAGGCGAGAAAAAGCCGGGTTGTGCGAGAAGCTTCCCGTAAAGGGGGGTGGATGAGGGAAGTTACCTACTATCGCTGGGCGGCGGCCGTGCCCGTCCTGGCGCCGCTGGTTGCCCACTGGGTCTATCGGGACAATCCGGCGATTGGCCTGTTTGATCGCGTGACGATGCTCCTCTACCTATCCGGGATCGCGTGGCCGGCCTATATTCCCTTCGCGGCCGCCCTGTTCTGGTGGCTTCGGAGGCAACCCGTTGCGCGGTATCGGCGGGTTTCGTGGATCGCGCCGATTCTCTTCCTTCCCCCGTTCCTCTTCTACCTCCTCGTGGTCCGATGGTGGACGGGGAGCAGGGAGCCGTGGGCCGGAGTGCTCGTCTTCTATTCGATCGTGGTTCTCCTGTTCGGGTATGGCTATGTCTTGCTGACCCATGTGGGTCGGCGCGCTCTTGGTTGGCGCGGCCGCGATGGCGATGAGAGAGCCGCTGTCTGACACGATTCGCATGGCCATCGTGGTCGCGGTCGTGGCCGCCGCGATCGGGTTTGTGTTCGGGCGGTATGTCTACCTCCGGGCCGAGCCGGAAGATGTTCTGACACCGAGGTGGCTCGGGAACAAGAGTCCGGAGCCCGAGGTCTTCGCACGGGTGCGGGAGGGTCTCGAGGCCTATCGGGCGAAGAACCGCGACATTGCCCCGAACGACTGGACTGTCCGTGAAGACCCTCACACCGGCCTCATCGAGACAGGCTGGTTTCACGTTCACAAGGGAGAGGTCGAGCTCAAGGCCCAGATCGTGGTCTGGGGACCGCTCTATCGGGTGGACGTCTGGGCTCGGGCCTGGATCGGGGGGCGAGTCCGGAAGACGTGGTCGAGTCGAGTGACCGAGAAGGCCATCCAGGAAGAGATCGAGAAGCGGCGCCCGACCCGCGTGAGCAGCCGTGCCGTGGATGTCGGGCGCTAGCGCTCAGAGGGCTCAACCGGAGGCGCACATGGCATGGACCCGACCGATCCCGCCGTTCGCTGGCCCTCCTGGTCTGGCGCTGCTGGCCATCGCCCTCCTGGTCGCCGGGTGTGCGCCGGCAGCGTCATCCAAGCAGAAGGTCACGTTGAGGAATGGCGAGACGTACCAGGTCGACACCGTCCGGGGCCTCCCGGTGAGATTCGCCAGCGACCAGATCAGGGTGAACGACGTCGGTATAACCGCGCTGCTGAAGCCGGACTCACCCGATGCGCCGCCCTGGGTGTGGGTCTTCACGGCCGAGCTGCGTGACAAGGGGCGATTCGGGGTCACCGTGACCACCGCGCTCGACAAGACGGCGTCGACTTCGTTCGAGGTGGTCGGGCCAGGTCGGATTGGGCGACAGTTCTTTCCTCAAGCCGACTACCCTCTGGTCTGGCAGGACATCGATCAGCCGGGCACTCACTGGTTCCCGTTTCACTTCGTGTTCGTGGAGAAGGAGTCGGGGAAGCGTTTCGAGCTCACGCAGTGGGCGCAGATCGATGACGGCACCATGAGCGAGCTGCGGGCCCTCATCGAGAAGGCGAGAAAAGAGGCTCCCACCAAGCCGTAGGGGCGTTGGAATCGCATGCGGGTGCTCGTCAACGGGGTGCGGCTCTTCTTCGATGTCGAGGGTTCCAGTTTGATCCCTGACGGGCCGAGCCTGCGGGAGAGACCGACCATCATTCTCCTGCACGGTGGTCCCGGATTTGACCACTCGATTTACAAGCCGCTGCTCTCGTCCCTCGCCGACATCGCCCAGGTCGTGTTCCTGGACCAGCGCGGGAACGGCCGGAGCGATCCTGGCCCCCAGGAGAGCTGGACCTTGGCCCAGTGGGGCGACGACGTGCGCGCCTTCTGCGAGGTGCTCGGCATCGAGCGTCCGATCGTCCTGGGCATGTCGTTTGGCGGGACGGTAGCCCTGGCGTATGCCACCCGCCATCCGGCCCACCCCGCCAAGCTGATTCTCGGAAACACCGAGGGCGCCGGCGGGACATATCGAGAGCGTCGCGTGGCGCTGTTCGAGCGCTTCGGCGGCCCGGAGGTCGGCGCGCTGGCCCGGCGACGGTTCCTCGACGGGCACACGGACAGCGCCACCCTCGAGGCCTGGGTCCGTCTGGCCTTCCCCCTCTACAGTCGGACGCCGCGCGATCCTGACGCGATCCGACGCGTCGTGCGGCATCCCGAGGTCACGCGCTGGTTCATGCGGCCCGGTGGCGAGGGTCACACGTTCGACTTCTTCCCGGCCCTTCCGCAGGTTCAGTGTCCGACCCTCGTGCTAGGCGGAGAGGAAGACCCGATGACGCCGATCGAGTGTCAGGCGGACATCGCCGCGGCTCTGCCGGCGCATCTGGTTCGTTTCGAGCGCTTTCCGGGGTGCGGGCACACCGTGCTCGTCGATGCACCCGAGCGCGCCATGGCAGTGATACGGGACTTCATCGTTCACTGAGAGGAGAGACGCATGTCAGCAGAAGAGGC
Organism: Methylomirabilia bacterium; assembly: GCA_041478145.1. GTDB lineage: Bacteria > Methylomirabilota > Methylomirabilia > Rokubacteriales > CSP1-6 > CAMLFJ01. The sequence continues at coordinate 3,134 of JBGOVO010000250.1, read as the reverse complement.
GGATCCGGCGGGGAAGGTCAAGAAGCTCGCGGTGGATGCAAACGAACAGGACTTCGACCGACTGGAGGCAGAGCTGGCGAAAATGGCCCTCCGGTAAGGCCGTACGCGGCGACGCTCGCTTCCTTGCCCCGCAGCGCCAGCTCGCCGCACGGCGTGGCCTCGATGCCCGGCGGGAGCGCGAGCTGCCCCAGCACCGCCCCCGAGGCGACGAGGTCGAAGCCCGTCCCCTTGGCGTACTCCTCGAGGCGCGCGGCGGTGTTGAGGATGTCGCCGACGAAGACGATCTGTCGCCGGAGATCACCCAGCTCGCCGGCGGTGACGGTGCCGCCGTGGAGGCCCCCGCGGAAGGTGGGCAGCACCCCGAAGTCGCGCTCGTACCGCGCGGGATCGCGCGAGACGGCTGCGCGAATCCCGAAGAAGCAACGGATACAGTTGGCCGCGCGCAAGCCCGTCGCCATCGGCCAGGTGATGACGACCTCGTCGCCCGCGTACTGGTAGATCTCCCCTTCCGTCTCGAGCACCGGTTCCGTCAGATCGTCCGCGAAGCGGCGGAGCAGCTCGAAATAGCGGGCGCTCCCCAGCCGCTCCGCGATCTGGGTGGAGCCCGCGAGATCCAGGAAGAGGAAGATGCGCTCCTCCGCCTTCGGGCGGTGGTAGACGCCGGCCACGAAGTAGCCCAGGACGTTGGCGCCGATCATGCGATTCATCTGGAGAAGGAACTGGATGGTGACCGCGATGACGACGAAGAAGGGCAGGGCATAGACCAGGTGAGCGTCGGCAAAGCTCGTCAGGAAGCGCCGCGGGTCGAGGCTCGTCGCTACCTGCCCGACGGCGCGGCCCACGAGGAACAGCCCGAGCACGATCGCGCTGCTGAGGGCCAGATCGGTCCGGAAGCCGAAGTGCTGGAACCACGGGCGCGCCCAGCCGTCGCGGATGAAGGACAGGTAGCCGCCCACGAGAAGGGAGATCAGAACGGCGTCGACCAGGCCCTGGATGACCTCGCGCAGGGAGGCCTGGCTGGTGAGAACGTTGAAGACGGGCGTGATGGCGCAGGCGACGAGCATGATCGCCACGAGCTGCCGCCGGCGGATCCGCGCGCGGGCTGTTCCCATATCGGGGGCAGCATAGCCCGACCCGCGCGCGGTGCAACCGCGGGCGTCAAGGAGCGCTTCGGGGGAAATTCCGGTCCGTGCCAGACTGGAAGGGCGCCATGATGAACGCCCTCCTGAGGCACGTCGCGCTCCCGGCGGTCGCCCCGGCCGCGGTCATCGGTCTGTACTTCACGCCGGTGCTGCTGTTCGGATGCGTGAACCGCGGGCTGCTGGCGCTGGCGGTCGTGCTTCTCTCCGCGGCGGCCGCGTTCGTGACGGTCGGGATCGGCCTGCGTGAGCAGGCGCGGGGTCGATCAGCGGCCAAGTGGCTGGTCTCGACCGTCATTCTCACGACCCCGCTCGTCCTGGTCCTGGGGCCGCTCGGCTGACGCGGACGCCATCGGAGCGACGATGACCTGGTCGCGTGGATCGCTGTCCAAGGGCTTGCTCGTCATCGTGACCGCCGCGTGGGAGATCTACGCGATCCACGGCGTCAGCGAGGCCGGGGTCGGATTCTTCGAGGTCGCGCTGGGAGTTCCCGCGGCGGGGCTCCTGGCCATCGTGTGGGCGCTGGTCTGGAGCGTTCCGGGCTCGGCGAGGCGGATTCGACTCCATCGGGTGCTGCTCTGGGTCTCGTTCCCGGTCCTGGCGGCGGCGCTGCTGCTGATCTACCTGTCCAGCCAGAGCCCTCTCAACCCGCTCTTCCGCCTGCGGTTCGCGGCGAGCCAGGCCGCGCTCACGCGGGTCGCGGAGGGACTGGAGCGCGGCGCACCGCGCGCCGAGCCGATGCGGATCGGGCTGTTCCAGGCCAGGTATGTCACCGTCATGTCCCCCGACGAGGTGCGGATCCTGACGACGGACTGTGGCGTCATCGATCAGTGCGGACTCGCCTACCGGCCGCGATCCCGGCCGACGAGCCGCCGCTACGCGCACATTCAGGGGCCGTGGTACCTGATCTACGAGCCGTTCTGATGAGCCTCTCGGCCTAACGCCCACCGGCGGCCGCCGAGCCACGCCGCCCCCGCCAGGCCGATCAGCAGCAGCGGCACCCCGAGCCAGAAGCGCTGGCGGCCGCGCGCGTGGCTTCGCAGCGTGGCCAGCACCATCCGATCGCCCGCGACGATCTCGCCGCGCGAGGCGAGGAACTGGCGCAGCCGCTCCTGCTGCTCCGCGGGCATCGGCCGCGCGCCCCACTGCACGTCCTGCTGGAGCGCGCGAAGCCGGGCCAGGTCGGCGGTGCCGCGGCCGAGGGCTTCACGGCTGTCGCGGTCGATGGCCCGCTCGCCCGCGGTGAGGAACGCCAGGCGCACCGGGGGCGCCGCCGTCTCGAGCCAGTCGAGCCAGAGGTGATCCATCCCGGGCAGTAGCGCCAGCAGCATCCCCGCGATCGCCACGGCGAGGCAGAGCAGCGCGCCCGCCCCGCGAAGCGCGCCGAGCCCGCGCTGGCGGACGCCGCGCCACAGGGCGCGCGCGCCGAGCGCCAGCGCGGCCGCCGCCATCAACGCGCCGAACGCGGTGACCACCGCCGCGCCGGTGGGCAGATCCCAGGCGAACGAGGCCCAGAGTCCGGCCGCGCTCACCAGCGCGCCCACGCCCCAGCCGATCACGAGGCGCGCCGGCACCGAGGCGGTCAGCAGGCCCGCCACCGCCGCCGGAACGATCAGGTACGAGAACACGAGCAGCACGCCCGCGATCCGCACCGAGCTGGTCACGACGATGCCGAACGTGATGTAGAAGACGAAGTCCCACCCGCGCAGGCGACGGCCGTGGGCCAGCGCGGCCTCCGGGTCGAAGGAGATCTCGAGCAGCGGCCGGCGCACTGCCAGGTGGAGCGCGCCGACGACCGCGTAGAGCAGCGCGAGCTGCGCCACCTCGCGGCCGGTCACCGTGAGGATGCTCCCCACGAGCAGGGTCTTGATGTGCTCGCCGCCCTGGGGCGCGCGATCCACCACCAGCACCGCGGCGGCGGCGGAGACGGCGTAGACGATGCCGATGACCGCCTCCTGCGGGATGGGCGCGCGGTGCACGCGGCTGGCCGCGAAC
>JBGOVO010000239.1:0-6156 GCA_041478145.1 Methylomirabilia bacterium | reverse complement strand
CCTGCTCGGGGGTCTCGACCTGGTCGGTGGCCACGTCCACCGCGCCCACCAGTACGTCCTTGTCGCCGAGCAGGCCGATCAGGGCCATGGGCACCCGCGAGTTGGCGCACTCGAGCGAGACGCCGCCGACGCGGCTCCGCGCGAGCAGCGGGAAGGTGCGCTCGTACTGGCGCCACTCGCCGCCCAGGGTCTGCTTCCAGTCGGTGTTGGCCTTGATGCCGTAGCCGTAGCAGATGTGCACCGCGGTGCGGCAGCGCAGACCCTCGACGGCCCGGTCGAGCGCGGCCACGCCCCAGTCGCGCACCTCGTCCATGTAGACGTTGAACGCGGGCTCGTCGAGCTGGAGCACGTCGAGCCCGAGCGCCTCCAGCTCGCGCGCCTCTTCATTGATGAGACGCGCCAGCTCCATCCCGAGGCGGGCCCGGCTGCGGTAGTGGGCGTCGTGGATCGTGTCCACGATGGTCATGGGCCCCGGCATGGTCAGCTTCAGGGGGCGGGTCGTGTTGGCGCGCGTCCAGCGCACGTCGTCGCCGTGGATGGGCCCGCGCCGCCGCACCGGCCCCGTCACGGTGGGCACGCTCGCCTGGTAGCGATCCGCGCGGATGCCGATCGTGACCATCTTCGAGAAATCGATGCCCTCGATCTGCTCGACGAACCCCCAGACGAAGTGCCGGCGCGTCTGCTCGCCGTCCGTGACGATGTCGATGCCGGCCTGCTCCTGATCGCGCAGGGCCAGGAGCACCGCATCGCGCTTGCCCTCCTCGAGCGCGCGCCCCTCGAGCCGCCACGGCGCCCACAGCGTGTTCGGCGGGGCGAGCCACTCTGGCTTGGGGAGGCTGCCGGCGATGGTGGTCTCCAGCATGGCCGAGCGGCATGGTACCATGAGCGCCATGATCGGGCGGGGTTGCCTCCTCCTCGTCGTCGCGTCGTTCGTCCTCGTCGGCTGCAGCTCCGAGCGCGATCGGCAGTGGTACAAGCCCAACGCCAACTACACGGTGGCGGAGTTCACGCGCGAGCGGGACGAGTGCACCAAGGACCGCGTACTCGACGAGCAATGCATGAAGCAGCGCGGCTGGATCCCGCTCACCAGCGACCGGGGCTCCGAGGCGCCCACCAAGGCGCCCAGCCGTGGCCCCAAGTACTAGCCTCCGCGCCGTCGTCTTCGACTTCGGCGGTGTCCTGTGGGACATGCGCTGGGACGTCGCGCGCGAGCTGGACCGGGTCCACCGCGTGCCACGCTCCTCGGTCTTCGAGACGCTCTACCGCAGCCCGGCGTGGGCGGACGTCGAGCGCGGCGTGGGTGATCCGGCCGAGTGGGCCGACGGCGCGCACCGCGAGCTGGAGCGCCGGGCCGGGCGGGCGCTGCCGCGCCTGCACGAGGAGTGGCGGAAGGCGCAGACCGCCATCGAGGCGAACGTCACGCTGGCCCGCGCGCTGCGACTGTCCTATCGCTGCTCGATCCTGAGCAACGCGGATCTCTCGCTCCGCCGGCGGCTCGAGCAGGAGCTGGGCCTGCGCGACCTCTTCGACGACATCGTGATCTCCGCCGAGGTCGGTATGGCCAAGCCCGAGCCGAAAGTGTTCCGGCTCGCCGCCGAGCGCCTGCGCCTGGCCCCGGAAGCGTGCGTGTTCGTGGACGACTGGGACAAGAACGTGGAGGCGGCCCGGGCCGTGGGCATGCAGGGCGTCCTTCACCGCGTGGACCAGGGCCACGACCTCCGCGGGCAGCTCGCGGCCCTCGGCGTGGCGCCCGGCGCCTAGCGCGGCCCGGCCATGGCGCGGACCGCGCTCTTCCTGAGCCCCGGCGCCGACCTCGCGCCCGCGCTGGCCCTGGCCCGCCGCGCCGACGCGCTGGGCTACGAGAGCCTCTGGGTCACCCACGGGCTCGGCCGCGACGCGCTGCTCACGCTGTCCGCGTACGCGCACGTGGCCCCGCACGCCGGGCTCGGCAGCGGAGTCATCCCCACCTACCCGCGCCATCCGGTGCTGCTCGCCCAGGAGGCCCTCACGCTGTCCGACATCAGCGGGGGGCGGCTCCGCCTGGGCATCGGGGTGAGCCACCGGCCGATGATGGAAGGCGCGCTCGGGCTCGACATGGGCCGGCCGCTCGAGGCGATCCGCGAGTACGTGACGGTGCTGCGTGGCGCGCTCACCGGCAAGGTGCAGCATCAGGGCGCGCGCTATCGCGTCAACTGGCAGAGCGGTCTGCCCCGCCTGCCCGCCCCGCCGCCCATCCTGCTGGCCGGCCTCGCCCCGCGCATGCTGGAGCTGGCGGGCGAGATCGCCGACGGCGTCGTGCTCTGGCTGGCCGCGCCCGGCTACGTGCGCAAGCACGCGGTGCCCGCGATCCGCCGCGGGCGCGCGCGCGCCGGCAAGCCGCTCGAGGGCTTCGAGATCGTCGCGGCGGTGCCGGCCGCGCTGACCGCCGACCGCGCGGCGGCCACCGCGCTGTTCCGGACCGAGCTGACGCGCTATCTCGCCCTGCCGTTCTATCGCGCCATGCTCCAGCAGAGCGGCTTCGGCGCGGAGGTGCAGGCCTACGACCGATCGCCCAGGCCCGACGCGGTACCGGATCGGCTCGTCGCCGCGCTCGGCGGCCTCGGCGACTTCCGCACGGTGTCCGCGTTCATGACCGCCTATCGCGACGCGGGCGTCACCCTGCCGGCGCTTCGCCCCATCGGCTTTCCCGACGCCACCCACTACGAGCCCACCGTCGAGGCCGGGGCCACCGCATGACCGAGCATGGCGCGATCCTGGAGCGGATACGCTCGTCGGCCGAGGTCGTCCGGCGCGTGGCCGAGAGCACGCCACCGGAGCGCTTCACCCTGGTGCCGCGCGCGGGGGAGTGGTCGGCGCTGGAGACCCTGACGCACCTGCGCGACGTCGTCGTTCACGTCTACGGCCTCCGGATCCGGCGACTCCTCTACGAGGACGCGCCGGTCTTCGCCGACTTCGACGAGGAGGGCTACCGGCGCGCCAGCCTCGCCCGCGGGGAGAGCGTGCGCCATCTGCTCGACACCGTCATCGCCGAGCACGCGCAGCTCGCGCGGCTCCTCGAGACCCTGCCCGATCCCGACTGGGCGCGCGAGGGACGGCACCCCACCTTCGGCATCATGTCCATCGAGTTCCTCGCCCGGCGCGTCGGCGAGCACGCCGAGGAGCACGCGGCCCAGATGGCCGCCGCCGCACAGGCCGGCTAGCCCCCCTCTCCCCTCACAGGGGAGAGGGCAGGGTGAGGGGCCCGCGGAGCAACCCTCCGCCTCGAGCTCTTCATCAGCGACCTACGCCCGTCGCTCGACTTCTACACGCGGGTGCTCGGCTTCGAGCAGGAGCCAGACCGCCCCGGTGGCTATACGCCGCTTGCAAAGGGCGCGGTCCGCCTCGCCTTGAACCTTCGCTCGGACCTGGACGAGGACCATCCGATTCGACTCGCCGCCCACGATCGGCCCGGCCGAGGAGTCGAGATCGTGCTGGAAGCCGATGACATCGAGGCCATGTACCAGCGCGTAGTCTCCGAGAAGTGGCCACGATCCGCCGAACTGAGGCGCCAGCCGTGGGGCCTCACGGACTTTCGCGTGTTGGATCCGGACGGCTACTACTGGCGCATTACCTCTCGGGCATAGACCCCCTCTCCCCCTCCGGGGGAGAGGGCGGGGTGAGGGGGCTCCAGCACCAGGGCGAGGGTGAGCATCCCGAAATAGCCAGGTCTGTGTAACACTGGATGGCCACGAAGGGACCATGGGCAAGCCCGCGCGCCCGAAGGCCGCTCCCGCCAGAATCCTCCGGCACCCCGGCCGGAATATCCCGACCGGGCCCGCAATGGGTCCGAGATACACAGAACTAGTGTAGATACTTCTCGTTAGGCCGAAGTTCCATCGAAGTCAAAAGGGGGGTGTCATCTCGTGGTCGTTGATGAAGGATGGAGTCGCCTTCCCGAGCACTGGTGTTGCGCGTTCCGCCAGGCGTGGGCTGCCTACGTAGCCGGCACCATTCCAGTGGGCGCCGTTGTCGTTGATCCGTACGGCGTGGTCGCTGCTGAGGCGCGCAACCGCATCTTCGACACAGACGCCCCCACTGGCCAGCTCGCCGGGTCGTGGCTCGCGCACGCGGAACTGAACGCCATCGCCCAGATCGACGCCGAGCGGTCGACAATGTCAGAGGGATGGGCGGTGTATTCGACCGTCGAGCCATGCCCGCTGTGCGCCGGGGCCATCACCGTGGCCTTCCGCGGGCGCATCACGGTGGGATATGCCAGTGCGGACCCGATCGGCGGCGGGCTGCGTGTGCTGACCGCAACGGACATCGGCCGCCGCCGCCGGTGGCAGGTCCAGAAGCTCAGCGGGCCGTTCGCAGTCTTCGCCGAGCTGCTCCATGCCGTGTACACCATCGACGCGCGTCCGACGAGCCTCACCGCTTCTTTCTACCGAGAACCACCATGGCGGCCGCTTATCGAGACCGTAGGCGCCGTCATAGTCAGGGGGCGAGACCGAGGTGAGCCAGTCGAACAAGTTGTGGCCACGCTCTGGGGAGCAATCGAGCAGTTTGAAACCGCGTCGGGCATGCGGTAAGGATTCCAGCCAGGAAGGAGCGGTGCCACGAACTGTCTCCCGAGGCTTCCCGGTATCCAACTGGAGATGCTCAACGCGGAGCTGAACCATATCGGTGGGGCGATCCGCCAGCACGATGAGATCACCAAGTCGATCAAGAATTGGGCGTCGTCACCTGGACAGCCAGCATCGGGCTATCTCTCAAGGAGACAGGGTTGCACCCTTTCATCTGGATGACGGCGATCGTGCCGCTCGTGTTCTGGATTGTTGACGGCTGCTGTTCCGATCAGTGTCACTGCTCTACCTGGGTTTGGCGCTCTGTAGTCTGGCGGTCTGGCTGAAGGTGAAGTGATGGGCAGGCGCCTGACCAGCCCATGGAGCCGACCGACTTCGCCGGCGGGTCATAGGCACCGTTAGGCCTCATAAAACGGAGATCCCATAACAGTCGACGAAGTGTCCCCTGAGCTTCTCTTCTCGTACGGCACGCTCCAACTCGAGGCTGTACAAATGGCGACGTTTGGTCGGCAATTGGCTGGTACAAGCGATGCTTTGCGAGGGTTCGAACTGGTCTTGTTAAAGATCGAAGACCAGACGGTAGTTGCAATCAGCGGGAAGGCGCACCACACCATGGCCAAGTTCACCGGACGCGCTTCCGACGTTGTATCCGGAACGGTGTTTGCTGTCACGCCTGATGAAATTCAGAATGCCGACAAGTACGAAGTGGCGGCGGTCAAGCGAGTGGCAGTAGTCCTTCAATCGGGAGTACGTGCGTGGGCATACGTCGATGCTCGATACGCGCCTTCGGATTCATGATACACCGCGACGAGAGGCCTAACCTGGCGCTGCTGCAGACAGCGGAGCGCTCGCGTTAGCCGACGGAAAGGGCGTGAGGGAACGGCTGAGTTGAGGAGACCTGGCCGTCTCGCGGGGTACTGGCGGATCGTCGAGATGGAACTCTGGGACACGAAGTACATCGACCTAGTGGTACCGGGCTTCATCGAGTTCAGCGGGGATGGGACGGGTGAGTTCCAGTTCGGTACTGTACGCGGGTGGCTTGACAGCCGCTTCGGTAACTCGGCTGCGACGTCGTGGGTGGACTTCTCGTGGGAGGGCGAGAACGATAACGACCCAGGTTCTGGCCGTGGGTGGGCGGAACTCCAAGCCGATCGTCTCGAAGGACGGTTGTACATTCACGGCGGCGACGATTCCGCGTTCGTGGCCGTGCGGAGAACTCGATCGACGTCCAGGAAGTCGCCCGTCGCGGCTCGTCGTCCAACCTCGCGCTTGAGCGGACGCGCTTTGCGCGCCGCTCACCGCGGAGGTTGGGCGCGCCAACTACCGTAGTCGAATCCATTCTCATCGGAGGTCATCCATGATCATTGGCCTGGCGTCGCCTCGTATCGCCTCAACCCTTGATGCGGGCCTGGACAAGATCAGGCGGCTCCTGTCCGAAGCTTCGGCCCAAGGCGCGGAGATCGTGTGTTTCCCGGAAGCCTATCTCCCGGGTCTGCGGGGACAGGATTTTGAAGTATTGCCCTTTGATCAGACGCAGCAGGAACGGGTACTCCAGGCCGTGTCGCAATGGGCGCGAACCTATGCGGTGGCCACT